>JAZUJM010000272.1:0-23678 GCA_045642785.1 Acutalibacteraceae bacterium
CCGAACCGAAGGCAGAGCGAGGTACAACCTTTGTTGCATCCTTAACATCAAGCAGTTTAGCGGGAATCTCTTCAATAAAGCGTGAGGCCTGATTAAACTTTGTGGAGCCGAAAATCATCCTTGTTTTTGCGCGTGTGATAAACAGGCGCTTTTTAGCCCTTGTTATTCCGACATAGGCAAGGCGGCGTTCCTCTTCAATTTCGCTTTCGTCATATGAGCTCATAAGCGAAGGGAAGATGGTTTCTTCCATTCCGGCAAGAAACACATTGGGGAACTCAAGTCCCTTTGCCGAGTGAACGGTCATCATAACAACGGCGTTTGCCTCGGCGTTGTAGGAATCAATGTCGGAGAGAAGTGCAATCTCCTGCAAAAAGTCGTTTAAATCGGCACCTTCATTATCCTGCGAAAAGCGGAGCAGGTTGTTTGAAAGCTCGGCTAAGTTCTGCCTTCTGTCCTCCGCTGTTTCCGGGTCCTGCAAAAGGGAGGTGTAATAGCCGGATTCCTCCATACACTTTTCAAACACCTCATTCAAAGGCAGCTCGGCGGCAGCCTCAATGAGCGAATCAATAAGTGCAACAAACTCGCTCATCTTTTTTGAGGCACGGGAAAGCAGCGGCATATTCGGCGAATCACGCATAACCTCAAAAAGGCTTATTCCGAGGGTTTCGGAGGCGGTGAGCGCCGTAGCAACGGAGGCATCGCCGATACCGCGCTTGGGCTCATTTACTATTCTTTGAAGTCTTACCGAATCATTGGGATTGGCTATTACGCTTAAGTATGCAATGGCATCCCTGATTTCTTTGCGGTCATAGAACTTGTGGCCGCCGACAATCCTGTAAGGAACGCCGGAGCGGACAAACGCCTGCTCAATAAGGTTTGACTGGCTGTTCATTCTGTAAAGAACGGCAAAATCGGAGCAGCTTTCGCCGCCTCTCATTCCGTCAAGCACCTTATCGGCAATAAATTTTGCCTCATCACGGTCTGATTCATTAATTGAATATATTATTTTTTCTCCGGTGCCGTTGTCGGTCCAAAGGTTTTTGCCCTTGCGGTTGGCATTGTTGGCAATAACAGCATTTGCGGCATCAAGAATATTCTGGGTTGAGCGGTAATTCTGCTCAAGCCTTATTACCTTTGCATTTGCAAACTGCTTTTCAAATGAAAGAATGTTTTCTATTGTTGCGCCGCGGAATTTATAGATGCTCTGGTCATCATCACCCACAACACAAAGGTTGTTATAGCCGCCCGCAAGCAGAGAAACAAGCTCATACTGTGCGTGGCTGGTATCCTGATATTCATCCACCATAACATAGCGGAATCTGCGCTGATAAAATTCCCTGACCTCGGCATCATTTTTAAGCAGCTTTACGGTGTTGACAATGAGGTCATCAAAATCCATTGCATCGGCGGTTTTGAGCCTTGCCGAGTATGCCTCATAAATTTCGCCGATGTGCCGCTCCCTGATATCATTATAGTTTGCGGCGGTATACGCTTCGGCTGTAATGAGCTGGTCCTTTGCCCTGCTTATTGCCGAAATAACGGCTTTGGGGGCAAAAATCTTTTCATCAAGCCCGAGGGACTTTGTGCAGTCACGAACAACACGCTTGGAATCATCGGTATCATAAATGGTGAAGTTTTTGGAATAGCCCAGACGGTCACCGAAGCGGCGCAGAATACGCACGCAGCAGGAATGGAAGGTGGAAGCCCAGATATCCTCTGCCTCTTCACCGAGCATTCTGACAAGCCTTTCCTTAAGCTCCGAAGCGGCTTTGTTGGTAAAGGTAATGGCAAGCACCTGCCACGGTGCGGCTGCATCAACTCTTAAAAGGGATTCAATATCAAATGCATCAATATCGCTGCCCGCCGCCTTTGCCCTGAGCAGGGCAAGCTCCGCCGCCGAGGGCTCACGGGGCACATAATCCGATTTATAAGCTTTGCCGTATTTTAGAATATTCGCAACACGGTTAACAAGAACGGTGGTTTTTCCGCTGCCCGCTCCCGCCAGTATAAGAAGCGGCCCTTCCGTTGAAAGGACCGCCTCTCTCTGCATGGAATTAAGCGAGGAAAAATCCCGCTCTATCACCTGCCTGCGAAGAGCAAGAAATTCTTCGTTCATATTTTACTCCAACAAGATAATTAAACAGAGAGCTCAAGAGCCGTGTTGAAGAGCTCCTTGTCGTAGCCTCTCTTCATATCAAGAGCTTCAAGGATATCGTAATCAACAATATCAACGCCCTTCTTGACAACAACACGGTTTGAAATGCCTTCCATAAGCAGTTTAACTGCCTTGTTGCCGTACTGGCAGCCGGTAATAACATCAAAGGAAGAGGGTGTGCCGCCCCTTTGAAGGTGGCCGAGAATGATTGAGCGGCTTTCAATGCCGAGCTCACTTTCAACAGCCTTTGCAATATCCGCAACATTTACGCCGGGCATTTTTTCGGCAACGATAACAAGATAATATTTTTTGATATCGCTTGAATTTTTCTCTTTTGCCATCTTTTCGCGCAGCTCCTTTGCAGCGCGAACCTTTGAAACAACATAGCCTGCGGCATCGTTGTTGATGCTTTCCATAATTTCGGGAATAACGATTGCGGTTGCACCCGAAGCTATGCCGCCGTTGAGGGGAAGGTCGGAGCACTTGTTGCCCATAACCTCAACTACCATGCAGCGGTCATTTGAAGAAATGGTGTCGCAAAGGGAAGAGCAAAGGTTCTTAATGGTGTTAAGGCAGGTGTCATAACCGAGGGTGAAATCGGTTGAAGGAATATCGTTATCAATGGTGCCGGGGATACCGATGCAGGGAAGACCCCTGAGGGTTAAATCGCGTGCGCCGCGGAATGAGCCGTCGCCGCCGATAACAACAAGGCCCTCAATGCCCTTCGCACGGCAGTTGGCTATTGCCTGCTGAAGATATTCTTCTTTATAGAAATCCTTGAATCTCATAGAGCGAAGATAGGAGCCGCCCTCATTGAGAATATCGCCGACATTATTAACATCAAATTCGATAAGGCAGTTGTCAATGTCAAAGGTAAGGCCCCAATAGCTGTACCTGATTCCGTAGCACTTAACGCCGTTGGCGCAGGCTGTTTTGGCAACAGCATAAACCGCCGCATTCATGCCCGGTGCGTCGCCGCCGCTTGTAAGAACACCAATTGTTTTCATATTAATATCATCCTTTCGGAGTTTTTTTACAACAATTTATGATACACAATATAATGTGGTTTGTCAATATTTTCGCGGGTATAAGCCGCAAAATCACTCATTGAAAATCACATTTGATTCACCGAGAATTTTTCTCAGCTCCCGCAGCAGTACGGGATTGACATCAACGCCGAATGAAGTGCCGAACTGCTTATACTTGTTTTTATCCGCAAAGAAATAATACAAGGGAGTTCTGCCGTCAAAAATGCAGATAAGCTTTTCACATTCCTTTATCTGAGGCGATGATTCGGTGTCAAATTTAAGGAAAAGTCCGCTTCTGCGTTTCTTCTGAGGTTCCGGCTTCGGCTTTTCATCCGGTAATGCCCTGCTCATTCGCTTTGCCTCTTCAATGCTCGGGCACGGCTCAAAGGCAGAGGCGATAAGCTTTGCCCCGTCATCATCACGAAGGCTGAGCTTGCCGTGGATTATAAAGGTTGCCCCCTCCTTAAGCTTTGCGGAATACTGAAGCAAAACGGTGGGGAAAACAAGCACCTCCATAGCCCCCGTAACATCCTCAACGGTGAGGAAAGCCATGGTATCGTCTTTTTTGGTAACCTTTTTTGAAACATTGGTTATTACGGCAAGAACATCAACCCTTGCCCCGTCAGTAAAAGCGGAATTATCATCCTCTTCAGATGAAACGATATCCGAGATTTTAACCGTTTTAAGCAGTTCAACAATGGGTGACAGCCCAGCCATCGGGTGACCGGAAAGATATAACCCGGTTATTTCCTTTTCATCCTTTAACAGCCTGTCATGCTCAAATTCCTCACACTCCGGCATTTTGAACCAGTCATCATCGGCTGTGTTTTCATTCTCTTCATTCTGTGAAGCGGAAAGCAAATCAAAAAATCCGAGCTGACCGTCAAGATTGCGGCGGCGTCGATTATCAAGCTCTTCAAGTATTTCCGGCAAAGCGAGGGTCATCTGCCTGCGGTTTGCACCGAGGCCGTCAAGCGCACCGGCCATAATCAGGCTTTCAACCGCGCGGCGGTTGAACTGCTCGCCGTAAACGCGGCGGCAGAAATTATAAAATGAGGTATAATTGCCGTTTGCCTGCCTTTCGGCAATGATTTTATCAATCAGCCCGTAACCGAGGTTTTTAATTGCAAGCAGGCCGAAAAGCAGTTTTCCGTCTTTTGCAATAAACCCGGCAAAGCTGCTGTTTACATTGGGCGGCGCAACCTTTATTGCAAGGCGCTGACATTCGCCGATATATTCGGTAACTTTATCGGTTCTGTCCAGAAAGCTGGTTAAAGTGGCAGCCATAAGCTCGCGCGGATAATAGCATTTGAGCCACGCCGTCTGATAAGCAACATAAGCGTAGGCGGCGGCGTGAGCCTTATTGAAAGCGTAGGATGCAAAGGATGACATTTCATCAAAAATCTCGTTTGCGGTTTTTTCGCTGATTCCGCGGCGAACACAGCCGTCCACCGCAACCGCTCCGCTTTCATCAACAAGGCCGTTGATGAAGATTTCGCGTTCTTTCATCATAACATCGCGCTTCTTTTTTGCCATTGCGCGGCGCACAAGGTCGGCTCTGCCGTAGGAATATCCCGCAAGCTCGCGGCAAATCTGCATCACCTGCTCCTGATAAACAATGCACCCGTTTGTTACGGATAAAATGCTTTCAAGTTCCGGCGTTTTATATTTTATTTTGCCCGGGTCGTGGCGGTTTTCAATATAGGTCGGTATGGAATCCATCGGACCGGGACGGTAAAGGGAAATAACGGCTATCAAATCCTCAAGGCTCTCCGGCCCCAGATTAACAAGCACATTTCTCATTCCGGGTGATTCAAACTGAAAAACACCCTCGGTTTGCCCGGTGCACATCATCTTATATACTGCCGGGTCTGCCGTATCAATGGCATCAATACTGAAGCCGGGCTCTTTTTCACGGATATTCTTAACCGTGTCATTAATAACGGTGAGCGTTCTGAGCCCGAGAAAATCCATTTTAAGCAGCCCGAGCTCTTCAAGGGTTACCATTGTGTACTGAGTAACAACGGTATCGTCATTTTTGGCAAGCGGAACATAAGATACAACCGGGTCCCTTGTTATGACAACACCGGCGGCGTGGGTGGATGTGTTTCTCGGCATCCCCTCCACCTTTCGGGCGGTGTCAATGAGCTCTTTCATCTGCTCGGATGATTCATACACGCCTTTGAATTCCGGCGAGGTTTCAAGTGCCTCATTAAGGGTTATATTGAGCTTTTTGGGCACAAGCTTTGCAACCGAATCAACCACCGCATAAGAAAGCCCCATAACCCTGCCTACATCCCGCAGGGCGGCCTTTGCCGCCATGGTGCCGAAGGTGACTATCTGTGCAACATGGTCAGCGCCGTATTTGCGAACAACATAGTCAATAACCTCCTGCCGCCTTTCGTAGCAGAAGTCAATATCAAAATCGGGCATACTGACCCTTTCGGGGTTTAAGAACCTTTCAAAAAGCAGGTTATATTTCATCGGGTCAATGCCGGTAATGCCGATGCAATATGCGCAGATTGAAGCCGCGCCGGAGCCTCTGCCGGGGCCTACGGGGATACCCATTTCCTTTGCTTCACGGATAAAATCGTGAACAATAAGGTAATAATCCACATAGCCCATTTTGTTAATGACATTGAGCTCATAATTGAGGCGTTCAATATAGCTTTCGGGCGGATTTTCGCCGTAACGCTCAACAAGCCCCCTGCGGCACATTGACGAAAACCATTCAAAATGGTCACCGCCGCCGGGAACCTCAAAATGAGGAAGCTTTGTGGCACCGAATTCAAGCTCAACATTGCACCTTTCGGCTATGAGCCCGGTGTTATACACCGCCTCGGGGCAATTCGGAAATGCGGCAAGCATTTCCTCTTCGGTTTTTATGTAAAATTCATCGCTGCCGAAATCAAGCCCGGTATCCTCACCGAGAATGTGGTTGGTCTGAATACAGACAAGCACCTTTTGCAGCTTTGAATCATCTTTTTCAATGTAATGGGCATCGTTGGTTGCCGCAAGCGGAATGCCCGTTTCGTTTGAAAGACGGATAAGATAGGGGTTAATCGACATCTGCTCGGGCAGATTATGATTCTGAATTTCAAGAAAATAGTTATCCGCTCCGAACACATCACGGTACCACAGGGCAACCTCTTTTGCCTCTTCATATTCATTTTTAAGAAGCTTTGAGGCAACCTCACCCGCAAGGCAGCCGGAAAGGGCAATAAGCCCCTCGTGGTGCTTTTGAAGCAAATCGCGGTCTACCCTGGGCTTGGTGTAAAAGCCGTTAATAAAGCCCTCCGAAACAAGAGTGATAAGGTTCTGATAACCGGTAAGGTTTTCGCACAGCAGAATCAGATGATACCTTTCGCTGTCGGTTCCGTGAACCTTATCAAAGCGTGAACGGGGCGCAACATAAACCTCACAGCCGATAATGGGCTTTATCCCCTGCGCCTTACACTCCTTATAAAAATCAATAACGCCGTACATAACACCGTGGTCGGTGATTGCACAGGCGCGCTGACCCAGACTTCCCAACCTTTGCACAAGCGGTTTTATTCGGCAGGCACCGTCAAGAAGACTGTATTCCGTATGAACATGTAAATGTGTGAATGACATAGCTTTTTACCGTTCGGATGGTTTTCTGTTTCTTATATCCCCGGCAATCTCAACAAGCTTCGCAAGCCGGTGATTTACCCCTGAGCGGGTAAGCGGCGGTGAAAGCATTTTGCCGAGCTCATTTAAGCTGACCTCCGGGTTTTCGATTCTGAGCTTCGCAACGGTTCTCAGGCTCTCCGGCAGGGAATCAAGCCCGTCGGTGCTTTCAATAAGTTCAATCGCCTGAGTGTGACGGTTGGCGGCGTCTATGGTTTTGGTTAAGTTGCTCATTTCAAAATTGACCCTGCGGTTTACACGGTTTACAACATCCTTCTGCATTTTAACGCCCATAAGCAGAAGCGAGGATTCGGTGGCACCCATAAATGTAAGTAAATCCTCTATGCTCTCACTCTCTTTGAAATAAACGATGTGATACCCCTTGCGCAGGATGTATTTCGGCGAAAGGTCAAGCTCGCCGAGCATTGTCATTAAATCCGTGCATAGCTTTTTGTGCGAAACAACAAATTCAAGGTGATAGTTTTTGTTGGGGTCTGTAACCGTTCCGCAGGCAAGAAATGCTCCGCGCAGGAAAGCCCCGGCACAGCACTCCTCGGCAATGTTGGAGCGGTTAAGGCGAAGATTAAAATCCTTTTCGGAGTGACCGAAGGCATCAAACACCTTCATTCTGTCGCTCTTTTTTTCAACCGAAAGGGTTATTTTTTTGGATTCCGAGCCGATTTTTTCAGCCGTAACGCCGCAAATGTCACGAAGCCCGTCGGCATACATTTTTGCGGTGTTTTCGTTTTCGGTTGTTAATGAAATATCAAAGGATGAAAAATGTGCAAAAAGAGCCAATCCGTAAATCTGCGCATGGATGCAGCAGTTCGGCAAAAGCTCTATTGATGATAATTCTTTTTTTACATCTGAGGAAAAGCTCATTTTTGCACACTCTTAATTATCATAATTCTCCGAGTAAACGAATCTCGGGTTCAAGCATAACTCCGGTTTGTTCAAAAACCGTTTTCTGCACCTCTTTAACAAGGTTAAGGATATCGGAGGCAGCTGCGCCGTTTTTATTAATAACGAATCCGGCGTGCTTTTCGCTAACAGCCGCTCCGCCGTAGGAATAGCCCTTTAAGCCGCATTGCTCAATAAGCGCACCGGCAAAATAGCCCTCCGGGCGCTTAAATGTGCTGCCGGCAGAAGGGTAATCAAGGGGCTGCTTTGCCTTGCGGCGCCCTAAAAGGTCATCCATTTTGGCTCTTATTTCATCTTTATTGCCCTTTTTGAGCCTTACGGTAACGGAGGTAATAACAAACCCGTTTTTGCAGTAAACGCTGCGGCGATAACCGAGGCGCATACCCTTTGCAGAGTGCCTGCCGGGCTTGCCCTGTTTGTTGATATGCTCACAGCAAACAAGCACATCCTTCATCTCGCCGCCGTAGGCACCTGCATTCATAAACGCGGCACCGCCTGCCGTACCGGGAATTCCGTAGGCAAATTCAAGGCCCGTGAGTGAATGCTCAAGGGCAAACATACAAAGGCGGATAAGCGGGGTGCCCGCCGAGCATTTAATCGTAACTTCATCAACAAGCTCAATACTCTCCGCCTTGGAGGTTACCATTGTAACTCCCCTTATACCCTTATCCGATACAAGCACATTGCTCCCCTTACCGAGCACGGTAAAGGGAACATTGTTACTTTTAAGATAAGCCGCGGCAAGGCTGAGCTGTTCCTCACTTTCGGGCAAAGCAAGGCAATCGGCACAGCCGCCCACGCGGAAGGTTGTGTAATCGCTCAGGGGAGCATTTAATAAAAGTTCGATTCCGTTTTCACGGCAGAATCGTTCAAAGGAAGAATCAAAAGGCATGGCGATTTCCTTTATTAATTATTCATCAAGCAGAGCGGCGCCGATGATACCGGCATCATTGCCGAGAACCGCAGACATAATTTCGGTCTGCTTTTTGGCATAGATGCTGTAGCGCTCTCTGTGTACGTGCTTGCGAAGAGGTTCAAGAATGGTTTCACCCTCGTGACCTACGCCGCCGCCGACACAGATAATCTCGGGCTGAAGGGCGTTTATGATGTTGATAACACCCGCCGCAACATAGTATATGTACTGTGAAACGACCTTTTTGGCGGTTGCATCGCCGTCACGCATGGCATCAAAAGCGGTTCTGCCGTCAACGGCGTCAATGTCATCATTGACAAGCTGCCACATTACGCTGTCATGGTCGTGGCGCATGGCATCCTTAGTCTGGGCAATAAGAGCGGTGGCGGAGGCATAGCGCTCCCAGCAGCCGCGGCGGCCGCAGTTGCACTGCTCACCGTCAAGGCAGATAACCATATGGCCGAGCTCACCGGCGGCATAGTTAATGCCGGAAACTATTTTGCCGTCAAGCACGATTCCGCTGCCGACGCCTGTGCCGAGGGTGATGGCAACAAAGCTTGAAACGCCCTTGCCGCAGCCCGCAACAGCCTCGCCGAGGGCTGCACAGTTGGCATCATTGTCAAGATAAACGGGAACTCCGCAGCCGATACGCTCCTCGAGCATGGCCTTGGCGGGAACCTTGTTAAAATCAAGATTGTTGGCATATTCAATCATGCCGTGCTTTTTGTTGACGGAGCCGGGGGTACCGACGCCTATGGATTTAACATCCTCAAGCTTAATGCCCGCATCCTCAACCGCAAGGCGGCAGGCCTCTGCGATATCATCCATAATGAGCTCGGCTGCTCTGGGGCAATTTGTTTTCTTTTTGCCCTTGCCGATTATCTTGAGCTCATCATTGATAACGCCCGCGACAATGTTTGTTCCACCGAGATCAACGCCTATTCTGTACATAATATTATACCTCCACAGATTATAATATACCTTTTTATTCGTAATCCGCCCAGATATCAACGTTCTGCTTTTCGGGGATTATATCATCCGTTAAGCCTAACTGGCGAATTAACTCCTGAGCCGCATCGTAGCCCATTTTCTTTTGCCTGTTGTTCATAGCCGCCGCTTCAATTATTATTGAGAGGTTTCTGCCCGGCTTTACGGGAACAACATAAATGGGAACTTCTATACCGAGAATTTCGGTGCATTTTTCGCCGAGGCCGAGCCGCTCATAAACCGTGCCCGGCTCCCATTGAACAAGCTGAATAACCATATCAATCTTTTCGGTGGTTTTAATAGCACCCATACCGAAAAGCTGCCTTGCGTTAATAATACCGACACCGTGAAGCTCAATAAAGTGGCGGATATTATCGGGCGCACTGCCCACAAGGGATTTTGAAGAAACTTTTCTTATTTCTACCGCGTCATCGGCAATAAGGCGGTGACCGCGCTTCATAAGCTCAAGGGCGGCCTCGCTTTTGCCTATTCCGCTGTCACCGAGAATCAGCACGCCCTCACCGCTGACCTCAACCAGCACGCCGTGGCGTGTAATTCTGGGTGCAAGCTCGATTGAGAGGAAAGAGATTGCCGCCGACATTGCGGAAGAGGTTGACTCTGTTGTTGAAAGCAGAGGCACCTGATATTTTTTTGCAAGAAAACAGATAAAATCGGTGCACTCCTGCCCCCTTGTGATTATTACGGCGGCAGGTCTGGTGGCGAAAAATCTTTCAAGCGCTATTTTGCCCTCATTTACCGGAAGTGAATCAAGATAACCGAACTCTGCAAGGCCCAGAAAATTGATTCTTTCGGGGTTGTAGTAGCCGCTGTAACCCGCAAGCACAAGGCCGGGGCGCAGAACATCCATTGAGGTTAAATATATATCCGCCGTGTTGGCCGGGGTGTAAACAAGCTCAAAGGGAAGATGACTGATGAACTTTTCAAGCGTAACGCTGTACTTCTCCAAAAAGATACCCCTTTCGGTTATAGTAATAGGAGTATAATCTTTATCTATTATATAGCATAGTGTTAAAAAATAAAAGGCCTTTTTTAAAAATATTAAAAAAGAAACCCGCCGCTTTCAATATCCGAAAACGGCGGGAGAAAATCAGATTGATTATTTAATCATATCGGCGATTTCAGCTGCGAAATCGTCAGCTTTCTTTTCAATGCCTTCGCCCTTGGCAAAGCGAACAAAGCTCTTAACCTTGATGTTCTTGCCCATGGTCTTGGCTACATTGGCAACATAACCGTCAACGGTGCCCTCGAAAAGGTCGGAGCGAACGAACTCCTGCTCAAGAAGGCAGACTTCTTTGATCTGCTTCTTAAGGCGGCCTTCAACTGCGCCGGAGAAGATTTTGTCGTTAACATACTCTTCCTTGCCTGCAACTGCAAGCTCGGCAAGCTTAACAACGGCTTCCTTGGAAAGGAAGTTGAAGAGGAACTTGTTGTTCTTCTGCTCTTCGTAAGCGGCGATGTCCTCGGCGCTCCAAAGCTTTTCATCACAGCACTTTGCGCAAAGCTTGGTGAGGATAGGCTTGGGAAGAGTTTCGGGCTTGTTGAGTGAGCTGTCAACGATGATGGACTTCATCTTGGCATACTCGTCAGCGGAGATATCGCTCTTTGCAAGGTATTCGGGGCTCATAGCCGCAACCTGCATGGCGATGTTTTTGCCCATGGCGATGAATTCATCGTCAAGGTCGGCATCGGTGTCGAAGTTAACAAGAACGCCGACTGAGCCGCCGCCGTGGATATAGGAAACAGCTGTGCCGTCAACATAAGCGAAGCGGCGAAGCTGAAGATTCTCACGAACCTTAAGGAAGAGGTCCTGAACAGCATCTGCAACGGAGGTGCTGCCGCCGGAGATTGTTGCGGCTGCAAGAGCTTCAACATCAGCGGGCTTAACCTCAACAACAGTCTTGGCTATCTGATTTGCAAGAGCTTTGAAATCGGGGTTATTGCCGACAAAGTCGGTTTCGCAGTTAAGCTCAACAAGAGCGCCTGCCTTTGCGGATTCGTCATAATAAGCGGCAACTACGCCTTCGGCTGCAACGCGGCTTGCCTTCTTTGCTGCGGAAGCAAGTCCCTTTTCGCGAAGGATTTCGATTGCCTTATCCATATCGCCGTCAGCCTCTGTAAGAGCCTTTTTGCAATCCATCATGCCGACGTTGGTTTTCTCTCTGAGAGCTTTAACATCCTGAGCTGTGAATGCCATAGTTATTATTCCTCCTCTGCTGCTTCTGCGGGCTCTGCTTCCGCCTCTGCGGGAGCTTCCTGCTCGCCCTGTCTGCCTTCGATAACGGCATCGGCCATTGCACCGGCGATAAGCTTAACCGCACGGATGGCATCGTCGTTGCCGGGGATAACATAATCAACCTCATCGGGATCGCAGTTGGTGTCAACGATAGCAACGATGGGGATACCGAGCTTCTTTGCTTCAAGAACGGCTATTCTTTCCTTGCGGGGGTCAACGATGAACATGGCAGCGGGCTGCTTCTTCATGCCGGTGATGCCGCCCATGAACTTTTCAAGCTTTTCGATGTCAAGCTGAAGCTTGATAACTTCCTTCTTGGGAAGAAGATTGAAGGTTCCGTCCTGCTCCATAGCCTTGAGCTGAGCAAGTCTGTTAACTCTCTTCTGAATGGTGTTGAAGTTGGTGAGCATACCGCCGAGCCAGCGGGCGTTTACATAGGGCATACCGCAGCGAACAGCTTCTTCGCGAACGGATTCCTGAGCCTGCTTCTTGGTGCCGACGAAAAGGATTTCGCCGCCTTCAGCGGAGATGTCACGGATGAACATGTAAGCATCTTCAAGTTTCTTGACGGTCTTCTGAAGGTCAATGATGTAGATGCCGTTGCGCTCAGTGAAAATGTACTGAGCCATTTTGGGGTTCCATCTTCTGGTCTGATGACCGAAATGGACGCCTGCTTCGAGCAGTTGCTTCATGGATACTACTGACATATTTTTTTCCTCCTTAGTTTAGGCGGTGCCGCCGCCTTTCCACCGCAGAGCCTGATGACGCAACGGATTTTACCGCACTTGCATCAAAAATAACCCCGCGTGCGTTTTGCCGGGAAATTATATCACATCAAAACTATGATTTCAAGTGTTATATTTGTGAAATGCAAAAATATTTTTAATAAATATATATGCAAATATCACAAAAGGGCTTATCTGTGCCACTTAACACCCTGAGGTGTATCCTCAAGCACTATTCCCATAGCCTTGAGTTCGTCGCGGATTCTGTCGGCCTCCGCCCAGTTTTTATTCTTTCGTGCCTCGGCACGGGCCTCAATCATAGCATCAATTTCGGAATCAAGGGTTTCCGCCTTGCGGTTGTAAACAAGGCCGAGAACGCCGGTGAGTTCATCAAAGACCGAAGCGGCAAGTTCCACAGTCTGCTTTGAAGCGTTTTTGCCGACAATCGCCGTATTGATATCTCTTACCGCCTCAAAGACAGCGGCAATGGCATCGGCTGTGTTAAGGTCATCATCCATGGCGGCAATAAATTGCTCACGCCTTGAATCAAGCGCCTTTTTAAGTTCGCCGTCAAGCTCACCGTCAACGGCGTTTTTAAGCTCAAAATCAATGCCGTCACGGCAGTTGTAAAGCCTTGAAAGTGAGGCCTTGCACTGCTCAATAACCTCTACCGAATAGTTTACGGGTGAACGGTAGTGGGAGGCAATCATAAGGTAGCGGATGGGCTCATAGCCGAATTTTTCGGCAACATCCCTGACGGTAAAGAAATTGCCGAGGGATTTTGACATTTTTACATTGTCAACATTGATATAGCCGTTGTGCATCCAATAGTTGGCAAAAGGCTTGCCGGTGTAGCACTCGCTCTGTGCAATCTCATTTTCGTGGTGGGGGAAAATCAGATCCTGACCGCCGCAATGAATATCAATGGTTTCGCCAAGATAGCGGCAAACCATTGCGGAGCACTCGATGTGCCAGCCGGGACGGCCCTTGCCCCAGGGTGAATCCCAATAGGGCTCACCGGGCTTTGCGGCCTTCCAGAGTGCAAAGTCCATGGGGTCGCGCTTGACCTCGCCGACCATTATACGCGCGCCTGCCTCAAGCTCCTCAAGCGGCTGATGTGAAAGCTTGCCGTAATCCTTGAATTTTGAGGGGCTGAAATAAACATCGCCGTCGGCCTCATAGGCATAGCCGCCCTCAACAAGGCCGGAAACGATTTCGATTATTTTATCAATGTTTTCGGTTGCCTTGGGGTGAACGGTGGCTTCGCGGAAATTGAGTCCCTTTGCATCGGTCCAAAACTCTTTGATATACTTTTCGGAAACCTCGGAGAAGGAAATCCCCTCCTCATTTGCGCGGCGGATAATTTTATCGTCAATATCGGTAAAATTCTGAACATAGCTGACCTTAAGCCCTCTGTATTCAAGGTACCTTCTGAGCGTGTCGAAAACGCAGATGGGGCGTGCGTTGCCGATGTGGATAAAGTTGTAAACCGTGGGGCCGCAGGCATAAATTCCGGCCTCACCCGGGGTGATGGGAACAAATTCTTCTTTTTGCCTTGTGAGAGTGTTGAAAATCTTCATTTATTTTTCCTCCGTTTTTCTTTTAAGCATTGTAATTTCCGCTTCAAGGCGGCTTATCTCCTGAGCCACCGGGTCGGGAATATGAATCTGGTCAAGGTCATCATATATTCTTACGCCGTCAACCTTTACCACCCTTGCGGGAATACCCGTGGCGGTTGAATTGGGCGGAATATCCTTAAGCACAACCGCACCGGCGGCAATTCTGCTGTTGTCGCCGACATTGAGCGGCCCCCGCACCTTTGCGCCAGAGCCGGTCATAACATTGTTGCCGATTGTGGGGTGCCTTTTGCCGGTATCCTTGCCGGTACCGCCGAGGGTAACACCCTGATAAAGGGTTACATCGTCACCGATAACGGCGGTTTCGCCGATAACGACCCCGGTGCCGTGGTCAATAAAAAACCTTTTGCCGATTTTTACTGCGGGGTGAATTTCAATACCCGTTTTCTTTGAGGCCCTTTGGGAAAGCCAGCGGGCAATGAAATAAAACCCGTGGTTATAGAGCCAGTAGGCCTTTCGGTGCATTCTGATTGCCTTAAGGCCGGGGTAAAGGAACAATATTTCGGCATTTGAACGCGCAGCCGGGTCGCGGGCACGTACAGTTGCAATATCTTCTTTTAACTGATTAAACATTTTTCCTCCGAAAAAAATAAAAACTCCGATGTGAAAAATCACATCGGAGGCGCAAGTCATAATTACGCGGTTCCACTCCTGTTTATCGCTTAACGAGCCTGATAACGGAGCTCAAACCGCACGGGGATACTGAATGTTCCCCCCGTGTGCCGCCGGGCGCACTTCCCGAAAAAACAAACCGAAAAGCCTTTCAGCAAAAGCGGCTTTCTCTCTGTCGGAGTTTTAACGGTACTCTTCCCGCCGATAGCATTGATATTAATTTTGCCTTTAATATTATATTCACAGCCGTGCAAAAAGTCAATTATTTTTTTGCGGGCTTTTCTGCCGTTACAAAGCACCACACGCCCGAAAAGACCGTGAGCACCATTGAAATAAAGAAAATGATGTTTGTTGCCGCGGCAAGTGAAAGCGCACCGCCCTCAAAGGCTCCGCTTTTGGCATTGAAGAAAACAAACAGCATTGCCGCAATAAGGCCGAACATCTGAAACGCCGTTTTGATTTTGCCGGGCAATCCTGCCGCAAGCACAACGCCCTTTTTGGCATAAATCATCCTCATAACGGAAACAGCAACCTCGCGAAGGATTATTATTGCCGCAAAGATGATGCCCAAAACGCTTTTCGTAATGCACAGAACACAAACAAGCGAAGCAATGGTCAGCGCCTTGTCTGCAATCGGGTCGGCAATTTTGCCGAAGGATGAAACGCACTTGTTTTTCCTTGCCAGATAGCCGTCAAGGAAATCGGTGGCGGAGGCGGCGGCAAATATTACGGTTGCCCACAAATAGCGCATAAAGGCCGTTGAATCCCATTTGAAGACATTAAACCAAATGAGCACAAAGAACGGCACCATAACAAGCCTTATTGAAGTTAATATGTTCGGAATTTTATTTTTCATCAGTCAATATCCTCGCCGATAAGGTCATAATCGTTTATTCCGGTAATGCGAACAAGAGTGAAATCACCGGGATTATAATCTTTTTCGGAAGTAAAATCAATTTTACCGTCTATTTCGGGGGCATCCATCCATGTTCTGCCCGAATAGCTGTCAGTGTATGAATCATAGGAATCAACAATCACCTCATAGGTTTTGCCGATTCTTTCTGTATTTTTGCAGTTAACAATGTCAAGCTGGTCGTTCATTATGATTTCGCCGCGGTCTACCTTAACCTGCTCTTCAATCTGGTCGGGGAGGTCAAAAGCCGCCGTGCCCTCCTGAGGTGAAAAAGCAAAGCACCCGAGGCGGTCAAACTCGGTTTCGTTAACAAATTCGGCAAGGTCTTCAAAATCCTCCTCGGTTTCGCCGGGATAACCGACAATAAAGGTGGTTCTGATAACCGCTTCACCGAGCTTTTCGCGGATTTTTGCTATAAGCGCGGAATATTCCTCGCGTGAGCCGCGGCGGTTCATTGATTCAAGCAGTTTGTTGCTTGAATGCTGAAGCGGCAAATCAATGTAGGGAAGAACCTTTTCTTCCTTTGCCATAACATCAAGCAGCTCATCGGTAATTTTGTCGGGGTAGCAGTAGAGCAGTCTTATCCATTTAAAGCCGTCGATTTTGCACAACTCGGTCAAAAGCTCCGGCAGCTTTAATTCGCCGTAAAGGTCAAAGCCGTAGTTTGTGGTATCCTGTGCAACAAGAATAAGCTCCTTTGTGCCGCTTGCGGCAAGAGCCTGCGCCTCTTCAAGAACCTGCTCCATGGGAACGCTTCTGAAGCCGCCGCGAATGGCGGGAATGGCGCAATATGAGCAGCGGTTTGAACAGCCGTCTGCAATCTTTAAATAAGACCAGTATTCGGGTGTTGTTAAAAGCCTGGGCCCGGTTAAGGGAAGCTCGTTAACAGAGGGGAAGGAGCAGAAAGCATCAACGCCCTCTTCCTCTCTTTTTTCGGGAAGGGAATCCGTTTCTTCGCCGAAAAGAGATTTAAGAACGGAAACAATGCCGCCGTTTGCACCGATACCGATTACAGCATCAACCTCCGGCATTTCGCGTGCAATTTCGGTTTTGTGGCGCTGTGCAAGGCAGCCTGTAACAACGATTTTGCCCACCGTGCCTTCATTTTTAAGCTCGGCCATTTCAAGAATATTCTCTATCGCTTCCTCTTTGGCGGCATCAATAAACCCGCAGGTGTTGATAATAACCGCATCGGCACCGTCATAAGGGTCAACAATCTCATACCCCTCGGAATCAAGGCAGGCAAGCATACGCTCGGCATCAATCTGATTTTTGGGACATCCGAGGGAAATCATGGATATTCTGTGCATTGTTATTCCTCCGTTTTCCGCATAGCGGAGCTTATATCCGAATATGAATAGCCCATTCTCAAAAGAGCGTTAACGGCTTTTCGCCTGCTCTTTTCATCATCGGCCACACCGGAAAATTTGGTTTGCAGTATTTCTATAATACGCATTTCGGCGTCAAAGTCAAGTGTCTGAACCGTTATCTCGGCAATTTCGCGCGAAATTCCCTTTAAAGTGAGCTCATATTGTATCTTTTTCGGCGAATATCCCTTTTGTGAAAACAGCTTTTCCGCAAGCGAAGCCGCAAAGGCCTCATCATCAATATAGCCCAGTTCTTCCGCGCGGTCAACCGCCATAACGGCATATTCGCGCATGTGCCCCTTTTCGCAAAGCTTGTTTATGAGCTCTTTTTTGCCGTGGTCGCGCAGCGAAAGCAAGCGCATGGCACCGAGAAAAGCGGAGCGTGAGCACGCCGCTTCAATAAAGCAGTCAAGCTCCGCTCCGTCAATATCATCATTATCTTTTACACCGCAGGAGAGCGCAAAATCATTATCAACGCGGGTGAGATATTCCCCGCCGCAGAAAACGGAAATTCCGCCTCCCCTGCCGGTTTTAAAGCTGATAACCATAGCTTAAATCAATCCTCGTCGTCATCAACAACTATGTCGAGCTTTGCCCTTGCCACCTTTCTTGAAGCCGGGGCGGCGGGAGCAGGCGCAGCGGCGGAGGAAGCAGCGGGAGCCGAAACGGAAGCCGCAGCCTTGGCGGCCTTGGCATCGCGCTCTTCCTTAACGCAGGCAAACACCTTTTTCTCGATTTCATCCGAAAGCTCGGGATTGCTCATAAGAAGCTCGCGAACATTATCCCTGCCCTGAGCAAGACGCATATCGCCGTATGAGAACCATGCGCCGCTCTTCTGGATAACATTGTATTTTACGCCGAGGTCAACAAGCTCGCCGTGCTTGGAAATTCCTTTGCCGTAAAGGATATCAAACTCAGCCTCTTTAAACGGAGGGGCGACCTTGTTTTTAACTATCTTGCAGCGGGTGCGGTTGCCGATTATCTCGCTGCCCGGGCCCTTAAGGGATTCAATGCGGCGAACCTCGATTCTGATTGAGGAGAAGAATTTAAGCGCTCTGCCGCCGGTTGTAACCTCAGGATTGCCGTAAACAACGCCGACCTTTTCACGAAGCTGATTGATGAAAATAAGCACCGTGTTTGATTTTGAAATTGCGCCGGCAAGCTTTCTTAAAGCCTTTGACATAAGCCTTGCGTGGGTGCCGACTGCCGAATCACCCATTTCGCCCTCAATTTCCGCCTTGGGAACAAGAGCGGCAACGGAGTCGATAACAACAACATCAAGTGCGCCGGAGCGAATAAGCGCCTCTGCAATATCAAGCGCCTGCTCACCGTCATCCGGCTGAGAAACAAGCAAAGAGTCAACATCAACACCGAGATTAGCGGCATAAAGAGGGTCAAGTGCGTGCTCCGCGTCAATGAAAGCGGCATCGCCGCCGGCCTTCTGAGCCTGAGCAACAACAGAGAGAGCAAGCGTGGTTTTACCCGAGGATTCGGGGCCGTAAACCTCAATGATTCTGCCCTTGGGCACGCCGCCGATACCGGTGGCTATATCAAGGCCGACCGAGCCGGTGGAAATAGCCTCAACATTAAGTGAGGAATTTTCGCCAAGGCGCATAATTGAGCCCTTGCCGTGCTTCTTTTCAATTTGCTGCATTGCGGTTTCAAGCGCTTTTTGCTTATCTATCATATCTTTTTCCTCCGAGAATAGTAATCAAACATTTGTTCTGTTTTGTATTCTACAACATTTTCCCGGGAAATGCAATAGAAAAATCAAAAATTTTTCAGTTATTCTTCATAATTGCTTCCGCAATACCGAAAATGATATTTTCAACCGGAGCAATCCACTTCTCGTGGAAATCGAAGAAGGATTCTCCCTCCGGCATTTCGGGCGCAGACTGACCCTCGGCAAAATTACCGAGCGGGATAACGCGCTTGTTGGGCTTATCGTTTTTGAGGAACTGAGGATAAGCCGGGTCGGAGAAAACGGTGAAATCCTCATCGGAATAAAGCACCTTTGCATAAAGAGCGTTTATTCCGTCGTGGCTGTTTGCGTGAAGCATACCGTCAATGAACCAGGTGTATTCGGGCAAAATGCAGGTGGAGGCATCAATTCTGTTGTCGGGCGAAATATGGTTGTGACCGTCATCAACAGCCTGCTTGTAGCCCTCAGGCAGAGTTTCGCCGTATTTTGCAACGGTGGCACCGGCAGAGGCATAGCAGGCATCAACCGTTCCGTCGCTGTCCCAATCAATGGTTTCGGGCACAAGAGGAGTTCTTCTCATTCCCGTGCCGGCAACTATCATAACGCGAATACCGTTTTCAACCGCTCCCGTGAGCAGTTCATCTGCCTTTTGCTGAACATTGTAGTGATAATCATCCGCCTTGGCAATAAGACCCGCCTGAGCAGCAGGGTCAAGGCAGTTGGCCTTTGCCTTTTCATAATAGGCATCCGGCACAAAGGACCAAAGGCCGAGCAGGGTGCCGAAAACGGGGATAAGAAGCTCGTCAAAGATTCTGTCTTCAAGATTTTCAAGCAGCTTGTCGCCGAAGCCCATTACAACATCCACAAGGCCGCTGTAATAAAGGAAATTGAAGAGCATATGAAGAAGCACGCCCTCGGCATCGGCAGGCGGAAAAGCCTGTGAGCCGTATTCATAAAGCGCCCTGCCGTTAAGACCTATCTGCGAGCTTAAAAGCTCACCCGCAACATTGGTGCCGAGCAGCGGGCAGCACTGGAAAACGCAGGCCTCAATATCATCGTAGCCGTAAAGCCTGAAATAAGAGAGCACAACAACGCCGCCCATTGAGGAGGCCTTGAAATTGACCTTATCGTGGCCGGTAATCTCTTTTACTCTTTCAACGGTTTCCTTAAGCTGCGCCGCAACCTCTATCGGGCTTAAACGCCAGTCATAATGGAAATAATAATCCCTGCCCATTGAGTGGTCGGGGTCGGTGGGCAGTTCTGTGGTGCAGGTAACATTCGGCAAAGAATCACCGTTGCCGTCAAGTGCAAGGTCGCCCATGGCTTTATCAACCGCGCTGATAAGCACATCGCCGAAGAAATCATAGCTGCCGGTAAGGCCGAGCACGCCGAGCGCGGGCAGAAGCTTTGCAACAAGCACAAGCACGGTTTTGGTGGTTATTCTGAAAAGCTGAAATTCAGCTTCGGTGCCTTCATCTCTGATTATTGACTGATTGCCGAGAGGGCCGACATAAATGAGCGGAGTTACACCGCAGCTGCACTTTTCACTTTCCGCAAAAGCGGGAAGCAGGCAGCCGAGGCAGAGCGAAAGGCAAAGAGCAACGGCAATTATACCTTTAAAAATCTTTTTCATAAATTATCACCCGTAAATCGTAATAAGGCGGGTCGCTGTGCGACCCGCCCGGAAATTATACTCAGATATTTTCGAAGCCGGAGAAGCCCTTGAAAATCTTCTCGTCATATTCGTTATCCTCATCCTTGCTGTGCATGGGATACCATACCTGTGCAAAGAAGGGGTTAACCTTTGCTTCCTTATCATAAGCCCAATGGAACTTTTTGCCCTCGTTGTTTGAGGGAAGCTCCTGCGGGCACCAGTGACCGCCGCGAAGAACAAGGTTCGGGCTCATCATAAACTCGTGACCGTGAGCGCACTTCCACTTGATGGGAGTGTACATATCAACAATTTCCTCTGCAAGGCACTCGCCGCCGCGGAAGGCAGCAGCCTTCTTGAGGTCGTCAAGAGTGAGAGAATCGAAGGGCTTGCTCTCATCATAGCCGTGGTCAAGAACGATAACATCGTCGGAGGTCTTCTTCTTTGAAGGAATAACAATGTTGAAATCCTCCCACTTTTCGGGAAGAGCTTCCCAAACGGCCTTGGTGCCGTAGTAAGCGGAGATTCTTTCGGGAACATTGTTCTCAATCCACCACATGGTGCCGTAAATCTCTTTGTGGCAGAGGGACTTCATGAGAGTGTTCTTAAGGATGGGAGCAAAGGGCTTTGCAAGGAAAGCAAGCTTGTAGAAGAACTCAACCTGATTGATGAGGTCGGCAAAGTACTCCTTAACGGGCTTGTTTGCGCGGAAGTGGCAATACTTCTCAAGCTCGTCGCCGTCATAGTACCACTGGCCGTGGAAGTTGCGGGTGATGAACCAGTTGGGCTGGAAGAGCTTTTTGGCGGAACCGATGCCGAGAGCACCGAGAAGATACTCTTCAAACTCAAAGTTGGTGAGTCTGTACTCTTCGCCGGAACCGATGTTGTAGAATCTTCTCCAGAATTCCTCGGGGATATCATCGCCGCAGACATTGACCATAAGTCTTGCGGAGTCTTCAACGGTTGCCCACTCAAGAACGCCGTTGATGGGAACATGGAACATGATGGGGTCCATATTCTTAAGGATTTCGCCGTAAAGGATACCGGACTGTCTGAGTGAAACCCAGTGCTTAAGGCCGGACTCAGCAAAATAGCTTTCAGCTATGGTCTTGGAGATTGCATAGTGATCGTAAATGCTGATTTTAATGGGGTCGCCGGTGCGGGCCCAGTGAATGGGAGTGTTGCGGTCGCCGGTTTCGGCAACTGTGCCTATGTAAACAACCTTGATAGCGTCGGGATCGGGCTGAGCCTTAACAGCGTCAACAATGTTCCTTGCGGCTGTGGTGTTTGTTCTTATGGTTTTGGTGGGATAATAGTCGGCAGCGGGAGAAACCATGCCGCCTACATGGAGAACGTAATCAGCACCGGTAACGCAGGTGAGAACATCCTCATACTTTGAAAGGTCGCCCCAAACGATTTTAACGCAGGGATCATTCTCATAATCCTTGAACATTTTTCTGTTCTTTTCGCTGTCACGAAGAAGAACAACAAGGTTATACTGATCTCTGTGCTTCATGAATTCCATAAAGCTGTGGTGGCCCATGTTACCGGAAGCACCGGTAAGGAATACTGTTTTCTTTGCCATTGATAATCCTCCCAAAAAAATAAATAAAAAAACTTACCGATTTGTAATATTATCACATAAAGTTACTAAAATCAACTTATTTTAGAAAACAATTCATTTTCAGCCGATATTGTTCAGCTTTTTGAATTCCTGCTCAACGCGGAACATCTGGTCAATCTCCATTCTGCGGCTTTCACCGAATTTGGAGGCATCGGCAGAGCGGCAGATGATTTCCATGGGCACTCCGCAAAGATTCATATGGTATTTTGCGTTAACCGGATAGGCCTGGCACTCGATTGTGGAGGCAAAGCCGAGGAAATCCTGAACCTTCTGTGCCTTTTCGGGTTCTGCCTGCCAGTTTTTGCAAAGCCAGGAATAAATTTCCGGGTGGAAATTGCCCATAACTCCCGAATATCCGGCGGCGCCGAGCTTTAAGGTTTCAAGCAGGGTTGCGCCGTTGGCGTTAAACAGGCCGAGGCCGGTGCCCTCCACCGCTTTCATCTTCTTTTCCATCATGGGAACGGAGCAGCAGGTATCCTTAATGAAGCGAAGCGGGCTGATATCGGTGCAGGCGCGAAGAGTTTCGGGGGTCATAACCCTTTTGTAGGGATAGGGGCACTCGTAAATGCCGAGGGCAACCTCGGGAATACCTTTAACCATCGTTTCGTATCTTTTAAGGAAAACGGAATCATCCTCATCCTCGGCAGCAAAGCGGTTGGCAATGAAAACATAGGCATCAATACCCTCATTGATAAAAGCGTTTGCCTCATAAATCTGACGGTCAAGGTCATCTGCCGTGTGGCCGGAGGCAACAATGCTCATACCTGCCGGAGCATTTTTCATAACAAATTTAAGCAGCTCAAGCCTTTCCTCAAAGCTGAGGAAGAAAATTTCGCTCGACTGGCAGATTGCAAACACGCCGTCTACGCCGTGAGTTTTATAAAAATCGAGGATGCCGAGAACGGCGTCAAAATCCACCTTGTTATCCTTAGTGTAAGGTGTAATCATAGTGGGATATACGCCGGGGTTAATCTTTTTTACCATTTCATTTTCCCTCCTGAAATATAACGGAATCGGCGGATGAAAAAATCCATCCGCCGAATAGTTTACCATTATTATTCAGTTTGTCAAGTGAGCTTTTTTCTTATTTCACCGAGCAATGTCTTTTCACGCCTTGAAACCTGAACCTGCGACATTCCGAGCTCATTTGCGGTCACCGTTTGTGTTTTGCCGGAAAAGTAGCGGAGTATTAACATTCTGCGGTCTTTTTCATCAAGTGAATCCAGCACCTGCCTTAACGCAAGGCGGCTTGTAATATACTCCTCCGGCGAATCCACCGGAATATCAATCTGCTCGCCGCTGCCCTCTTCGCCCCCGGTGAGCGAAAGCACGGGCAGCCCTGCCGCAAGCATTGCCGCCGCAGAGGCCGAATCAACGCCGAGGCGCTTTGCAAGCTCCTCCACCGTTGGCTCACGGTCAAGCTCGGCGGTCAGCTTTTCACGCTCTTTCATGGCGTTGCGGGCCCGCTCCTTCATTGTTCTGCCCACCTTAACCGTACCGCCATCGCGGAAAATGCGCCTGATTTCGCCCAGAATCAC
>JAZUJM010000273.1:0-5834 GCA_045642785.1 Acutalibacteraceae bacterium
TTGCTTTTTTCTTGCTTCTTGTGATATCCTATTCATGAGAAGTAACCTTTCTTTGTGATTTTTGGGTTGTAGCAAACTTATTATATCACTTTAAGGTTTACTTCTCATTATTTTTTGGGTCACATCATTTTAACACACACAAAAGTGCGGCATAAAATTTAACGGCTGCGATAAAAACCGCAGCCGAAAAAATCCGGGTTAACCCGTTTAATTACGCATTGAGGAGCTTTGCAAGAGCAGCCTTCTTGTGAGCAGCATTGTTCTTGTGAATAAGGCCCTTGGCGGCAGCCTGGTCTACCTTTTTGATTGCAAGATTGATGAGCTCGGGAGCATCTGCTGATTTTGCTTCCGCGGCAGCGTTAGCCTTTTTGATAGCGGTCTTAAGAGCGGAATTGCGGGACTTGTTTCTCGCAGCTCTGGTCTTGCTGACGATGACACGCTTCTTAGCTGATTTAATATTGGGCATAGTGGCACCTCCTTCGTTTTACACAGTTGGTAATGATATCACAACTTTTGAATAATTGCAAGGCTTTTTTGAAAAATTCATTTCTCAGCTAAAATATAATACTAAACCTTTCGGGAAAAATCAAGTTTTTTTTAAAATTAATAACAGAAGGAGGCGAATAAAGTGCAATTCAGAACCGATTTGGCGATTGAACGGCACGAAATGCTCGGCAGGCAGGCACCCGGCGGCGTTAAGTGCGTTACCGAGGAGCTTGACGGGGCAAGCGTTACACGAATTGAAATATGCACCGAAGAGGCGGCACGGGTTATAGGAAAGCCGGTGGGCAAATATATAACCGTTAAGGTGGAGCCTTTCTCGCGCTCGGCTCAGCTTATTGATTCGGGCGGGTTGAGGGCATTGCAAAAGGAGATAGCGTCACTTTTGCCGCGTGATGTTCCTGTGCTTGTGGCAGGGCTCGGCAACCCGGAGATAACAGCGGATTCCTACGGCCCTAAATGCGCCTCACTTGTTTTACCCACCCGCCACATAAGCGAAGAGCTTGCTAAAAGTGCCGGGCTCGGCAGGCTTCGTTGTGTTTGCTCAATTTCGGCGGGCGTGCTCGGCGAAACGGGAATTGAATCTGCGGAGCTGATAGCCGGGGCGGTAAAGGTCATAAAGCCCGGAGCGGTTGTTGCGGTTGATGCGCTTGCCGCGGCAAGCAAAGAGCGGCTCGGCTGTACGGTTCAGCTTTCCGACACGGGCATTTCACCGGGCTCGGGTGTTGGCAACACAAGGGCAAAAATTGATGAATCGGTGCTCGGCGTTCCCGTTATTTCAATAGGCGTGCCAACGGTTATAAGCACAAGCGCCCTCGGCGAGGGTGCGCGGGATGATTCCGCGCTGTTTGTTACCCCGCGTGAGATTGACCTTGTTACCGAGCGTGCCTCAAAGCTTACCGCCCTTGCGCTCAACTGCGCTTTACAGCCCCATTTAAAAGCGGAGGATATTCTGATTTTAACTGCGTGATAAAAATGCAGAGAAGCAGGCCTCTGTGGCGACCTGCTTCTCTGTGAGTGGAACAAAAAATGAAAAGGCAATACTTGAACTTCAATTTGTAAACTTATTATATCATATCGGAAAAATATTTCAATTTCATTTCAATTACAAATTAATACAAAAGGGTTACAACATCAATGAAATTATTCAGCTGGTATATTCTTTGCATAGTGTCGGTGATTTGTGTTACGGCAATATTCCTTTGCTGTTCGGTTGCCGAAAGCAGGGCAAGGCGGATTATGTTCGGCGAGGATGAATGTGTTCGCGTTTTCTCCTTTAATGAAAATGAACTGATAATAAACGACGGAGAAAGAACAATAGTCCTTTCTCCGCCGAAAAAATGAATTGTTATCCGAAAATCTTTTCCAAAAACAGAAGCGTTTCGCCGTTCATTTCGGTAAGATTTCCGTTTGCAGAAACGGAAAGTGAAAATGAAAAGGCAAGCGAAACAATGAATACAAGGGCAATAAAGCAAACCGTTATTATGCCGAACGGCTTTTTGAAGCGCGAAGCGGTCTGAGCGGTGCAGAAAAGAAGCACGGTGCCCATAAGCGCACAGGCGGGTGAGATATCGGCAATGTAACGGAATATAACGCCGCCCAGGCAGAAATCAAGAAAAGCGGTTGCCAGAACCGAAATCAGGCAGGCGGAAAGAAGAATCTTTTCGCTTTTTCTGCCGCGCTCAATGAAAAACACGGGCAAAAGCAGCGAACCGAGCGAAACGGGAAAATTGAAAACGCCGATGTTGCTGTCAATATAAATATAGCTTCTGCCGTAATCATCAAGGGTTTTATAGTCAAGAGAAAAATGCGGAAACCGTTCTTCTTTAAACGCAGGCTGCAGAAAATAGTGATAAAATGCGGGCCACAAACCGCCGAGATAAACGGTGTTAAGTGAAACATCGCTCACGGTCAGCTGATAAGTGGTTCCGAATTCAAGCGGACTGCCGAAGCGCAGATAATTCATAACAAATGAAAATGCAAGCGCTGCCGCAACGGGAAAAGCGAGAAAGCACCAGTCGATTATAAGTGCCGGCAGCTTTTCTTTCGCTTCTTTGAATGTTCCGATTGTTCTGATTATCACGGCGCAGGCTATCATTGCCGCGGCGGGGATAACCGAATTGATGCGTGAAAGAAAGGCGAGCGCAAACGAAAGCCCCGAAAGGAACATAAGAACACGCCGTATGCTCTTTTTTTCTGTGAAAAATGCGGTCAGCGAGAAAAAGGCAAATGCCGAGATAAAAGCCGTGGCGGCAGCAACCGCTATGAAATAAAACGGGGTCTGCCCTCTTTCAAACAGAAAAATACCCGTGCCGAACAGCGCCGCAAGCGCTCCGAGCGGAATCAGCGGCAGGGGGGCTTTTATCTTGAATTTGTTTATCCATTGAATAAGCGCAAGCGAAAAAAACAGCGAAGTGATAACGGCGAAAATGCCGAGTGTAACCCTGTCGGAGGGCAGGGTGTGACTTACCGCATACCACGGCACATAAAGGGTCAGAATCGGGGCAATTCCGAAATAGGAGTAATAATTGCCGTTATAGTAGGCTCTGTCCCACAAATAAAAGATTCCGCTGCTGTCGCGAAGCGAACGGTCATAGGGGTTTTCGAGCAGGGAAAGCTCCGGCGCGGGTTCAACATCAATATTCAGCTGCCCTTTCATAAAGGCGTCAAACTGCTGAACATAGGGGTTGTAGTTTTCAATCGGCCCCTCCAACGGGTAAACAACCGATTCCGTGGGGCCGGTTACCGCAAAAACCGAAAACAGAATACCCGCCGCAACGCACAGCACAATCGCAGCAGCGCAAACCGCTTTAAAGCGGTTTTCTTTTACGCTCATTTTGAGGCCTCCTCGTGGTATTCGGCCTCGGTGTTGACATTCCATATATTCTTTTTGTCTGCTCTGCCGCCGATAACATTATCAACAGCCTCAAAGGCGGTTGCCATGGAGTGGTCCATATTGTTATAGCGGTGCTGGCCGTTTCGGCCTATGCAGTAAAGGTTGCCGAAGGTGTCAAGGAAGCTTATCAGCTTGTCAATTTCCGAATAGGTGTCAAAATAGGCGGGGTAGGCCTTTTTAACTCTTTCGCGGTGGCAGTCAAGCACCTCGGTGTTCTGAGCGATAACGCCCATTTTCCGAAGCTCCTTTACCGCGTAATCAACACATTCCTCATCACTCATATTCCAGAAGGCATCGCCCTCATTGCAGAAATATTCAAGCCCCATCCAGACTGTGTTCTGCGGGTCGCTGACAAGGTATGGCGACCAGTTGTTGAAAATCTGAATTCTGCCAAGCTTTACGCCGGTGTCCTGAACATAAATCCAGCAGTCGGGAACAATGTTGCCGAGGGTTTTAATGCCCGTTTCGTTTTTAAGTGCAAGCTTGTTGACAAGCAGACCCACGGTGACAAAATCGCGGTAGGGGAGCCCGGCGGCAATTTTTGCCTCAGCCTCGGGAACCGCGCTGCCCATACCCGCAACAAGGTCTTTAACCGGCATTGAGGAGAAGAAAATATCACCCTCAAAGCTGATTTTTTCGCCGCTGCTTTCGCAAATAACGCTTTTTACTTTTCCGTCTTCGGTTATTATTTCCCCAACACGGCAGTTTTTGATTATTTTGCCGCCGAGTGCTTCAAACTCACGCGCCGCCTTTTCCCAAAGCTGGCCGGGGCCGAATTTGGGGTAACTGAATTCCTCGATAAGAGAGGTTTCCACCTTTCTGTTGCCGCCGGGCACAAGCTTTGAAGCCATATCCTTTATGACGGCAAGAATCGAAAGTCCCTTAACGCGCTGTGCGCCCCAGTCTGCGGAGATTTCGGAGGGGTGGCGCCCCCAGAGCTTTTCGGTATAGCCCTCAAAAAACATTGAATAAAGGGTTTTGCCGAAGCGGTTTATATAAAAATTCTCAAGGGAATCCTCTTCCTTTTTTGAAACGCAGCTGGCAAGATAGCTGCACCCGGCTTTGACCGTGCGCGAAAAGCCCATATTGATAAAGGTCTGCGGCTTCATTGAAATGGGATAATCAAAGAATTTGTTAAGGTAAAAGATTCTTGATATCCTGCGGCGCAGAAGCATAACCTCATCCTCGGCTTCGGGGTCGGGGCCGCCTGCCGAAAGTGCTTTTTCACGCCCGAGCAATTTATCGTCAAAAGAGGGAGCACCCTGCATGGGCAGCATTGAAGCCCACCATTCGTTAACGGCCTTATCCTTTGAAAAAAAGCGGTGCCCGCCGATATCCATTCTTTGTCCGTTGTGGCGAACCGTGCGTGAAATACCGCCTACGGTGTCGCTTTCTTCAAGAATTATCGCTTCATATTCATTTGAACGGCGAAGAAGCTCCACTCCGGCCGTGAGCCCCGCGGGACCTGCACCTATGATGATTGCTTTTTTCATTGAGGCACCTCTTTTATAAGCATATTCTAAATTACTATACCATAGCTTTAACGAAAGAACAAGGCGATTTTATTGCGGATTTATTAAAAATTTCTGCGATGTAAATAGATGTGAACCATTTTGATGAAAAATAAAAGAATCAAAGAGATATAATGTTTGCAGGGAGTTGGATAGAGGAACAGGCGATAGGAACCGGAGTGGAGCGTAGCGGAACGGAGGTTCCTATCGCGGCGCGCCGATCAGGCTGCCAGCTTTTCGTTGAGAATTTGAATCGGACTTTTGTTGCCGAGTGTCCTCATAACTTTGTTGTTGCTCCATTCAAGGTGTTTTTTCAGTTTTTCATTCAATTCATCAATGCTGCTGAATGTTTCCCAATCATAAAAATACCGTTGGTCATTTCTGTGACTTCTCTCCACCTTGCCGTTGTGCCACGGTGTCCTCGGCGGTATCAGTTTGTGCTTGATGTGCAGCTTCTCTAATGCCTTGTCAAACGGACATATCTCGGTATCGCTAATGAATTTGTATGTGAATTCTGTTCCGTTATCCGTCTGTATTGTTCTGATTCTGAACGGGAACACCTTTATCAGCATCTTCAAAAATTTAACTGTATTTTCGGGTGTGTGTTCCTCAAATCCATATACAAATCTCATTCTTGTACACTCGTCTATTGCTGTCCATTGATAGAAATGCCTGTTGTTTCTCAAGGCTTCTCCACGCAAACAGTTAAACGGCACTTCTTTTACATCTATCTGCACTTTCTCTCCGGGTATCAGTATTTCCGGATATCTTCTTATCTCTTTGTTCTTTTTCTTTGCCTTCGGCTTCTCTGTTAAACCCATCCTTTTAGCTGCATATACCATTCCCGAGAAGCTTCTGGTGTAGTGCTTTTTCTTCAGCTCGGTGTACACTCCGTCCCATCCGTATCTTTCAAAACACTTTTTAAA
>JAZUJM010000274.1:0-7526 GCA_045642785.1 Acutalibacteraceae bacterium
CTTATTATATCACTTTAAGGTTTACTTCTCATTATTTTTTGGGTCACATCATTTTAACACACACAAAAATTAAATTTTTTTAATTTTCTTTTGCCTGATTGTTTTATTAAATCCCTTTATTCTTTCGTCATATAATTAACGGGGAGGGGAAAAAGTATGCGCGGAAAAATAAAGCTTAATCGCAGAATAATAAAAAACGGTTTCCTGTTCAGAATAAAAATATTTCATCCCTTGTTGATAAGGGTATCTGAATCATTGCTTTTCATATCGGTTCTTTTAATTATTTGCTTTTTTGCGGCTGATTCCGCATTGTCGCCTGCGGTTTACAAGCTTGCACTTGTCAAGGCCCGTTCCTCCGCCGTTGAAGCTGTTGAGGCGGCTGCCGAAAGCGTAATAACAGAAAGCGGAATAAATTACGGCGATATATCCGTATTCAAAACAGACTCTTATGGTAATATAACGGCAATTACAAATGATATTGTTAAAATGAATCTGCTTAAGGCAAAAATAACAAGGGCGGCAAATGATGCGCTCAAAAAGCTGAATGATTCCGAAATATCGGTTCCGTTGGGTGCGGCAACTGGGATATCTTTCTTATCCGGCTCCGGGCCCCGGATAAAAGCGAATTTGTCACTTTCGGGCAATGTGTGTTCAGATTATGAGAATGTTTTTTGTTCTACGGGAATCAATCAGACCGAGCACAGAGTAATGCTGAAAATAAACGCCGAGCTTGTTTTTGCTTTGAATAAGAGAACCGAGCAGGTTTTAATAAATACATCTGTTTGCATTGCCCAGACGGTTATTGTCGGTGTTGTGCCCGAAATTGAACGCGAATAGCTTGATTTATTGTAATGTTATGTGATAAAATAAGCACATATATTTTTTGAAAGCGAAGTGCAGATATGGAACTGATACTTGCCTCTTCAAGAGCCGCCGAGCTTCGTGAAAAGCTTAATTATTACAGCAAAAAATATTATGTTGACGACGACCCCGTTGTTGACGATTATGAATATGATATGCTTCAAAGGGAGTTAGCTTCCATTGAGGCGGAATACCCCGAGCTTATTACTCCTGATTCACCCACTCAGCGTGTCGGCGGCAGCGCCGAAACACTTTTTACGCCCGTTACTCATGAAGTTCCTCTTGAAAGCCTGCAGGATGCTTTCAGTATGGCAGAGGTAATCGAGTTTGACCGCAGGGTGCGTGAAACCTTTCCCGATGTTCGCTATGTTGTGGAACCGAAAATCGACGGCCTTTCATGCGCGCTGGAGTATGAAAACGGTGTGCTTGTCCGCGCCTCCACAAGGGGCGATGGCCGAGTAGGCGAGGATGTTACCGCTAATATAAGAACAATCGGCGCGGTTCCGCTTAAAATAAATACCGATTATGAGCAGCTTGAAGTCAGGGGCGAGGTTTATATGCCGCGCTCGGTTTTCTTTGAGCTTGTTGCCCGTCAGGAGTTAAACGGCGAACGCCCGTTTAAGAACCCGAGGAATGCCGCCGCAGGTTCCTTAAGGCAAAAGAACCCGGCGATAACCGCCTCACGCAATCTGTCTATTTTTGTTTTTAATATTCAGCGTTACAGCGGCAATGATATTAATTCTCATAAAGAGTCCATTGATTATCTGAACCGTATTGGCTTTAAAACAATTCCCTCCTGCAAATCGGTTGATTCCGCCGAGGGGATAATAAACGAGCTTAACAGAATCGGTGAAATCCGCTCAACGCTGCCTTTTGATATTGACGGCGCCGTTATCAAGGTTGATGATTTCGGCAAAAGGCGTGTTCTCGGCTCAACCTCAAAGTTCCCGAAGTGGGCGCTTGCTTTCAAATATCCGCCGGAGGAACGGCAGACCGTTTTGAAGGATATTGAAGTAAATGTGGGCAGAACCGGCGTTTTAACTCCTACCGCTGTTTTTGAACCCGTTCTTATTGCGGGCTCCACCGTTTCACGCGCAACGCTTCACAATCAGGATTTTATCAGTCAAAAGGATATCCGTTTAGGCGACACGGTAACAATCAGAAAAGCCGGGGATATTATTCCCGAGGTTATAAGGGTTGAGTGCCACGCAGAAAACAGCGAAAAGTATTATTTGCCGCAGATTTGCCCTTCCTGCGGTGCAAGGGTTATCCGTGAAGAGGATGAGGCGGCTGTAAGGTGTGTTAACCCGGAGTGCCCTTCTCAGCTTCTTCGCGTGCTGATTCATTTTTGCTCGCGTGACGCCATGGATATTGAAGGCCTCGGTGATGCTGTGCTTGAAAAGCTTGTTGAAAACGGATTTATTTCAAAGCCCTCCGATATTTACAAACTTACAACAGAGCAGATTATGACCATGGAGGGGTTCAAGGAAAAATCTGCTTCAAATATTGTTTCTGCCGTTGAAAAATCCAAGGGCAATGATTTGTCACGCCTTATTTTTGCTCTCGGTATTCGCCACATAGGGCAAAAGGCGGGCAAGCTTTTGAGTGACCGTTTCGGCTCGATGGATGCAGTAATGAATGCTTCTGTTGAGGATATATGTTCGGTTGAAGGCTTCGGCGAAATAATGGCTCAGAGCGTGGTTGATTATTTTTCACTTCCGCAGTCAAAGGCCGAAATTGAGCAGTTAAAGGCAATCGGCGTTAATATGCTCGGCGAAAAGAAGGCACAGGGCGGTATATTTGAGGGTAAAACCTTTGTTTTAACCGGAACCCTGCCGACACTTTCAAGGGCGGAGGCCTCTGCTTTGATTGAGGAAAGGGGAGGCAAAACCTCTTCTTCTGTTTCCAAAAAAACCGATTATGTTTTAGCCGGCGAAGAGGCGGGCAGTAAGCTCACCAAGGCTCAGTCACTCGGAATAACGATTATTGATGAAGCTGCATTCCGAAAAATGATGGATGAATAATAAAAGAAAAAATTGACAGTATTGTTTTAATATGCTAAAATAAAACAACTATTTTAAACGGGGATGAAATGATGAAAGCGCGTGTATTATCTGTTTTTGTCAGCATTTTGCTTGTTCTTTCTTTTGCTTCAACTGCGTTTGCAGCAGAGATTGCCGATGTTAAAACCGATTTTCCCGAAATCAGCGCAACGGTAAAGCTCGGCAAGAATGAAAAGATTGATTCTTCCGCAGTTAAGGCAACTCTTGACGGGCAGGAGCTTAAGGTTGAAAAGGCCGAATCACCCGACGGGTCTGCCGAGTGGATAATTCTTATTGACACCTCAATGTCCACCAAAACATATTTTGATGCCGAAAAAGAAGCGATAGTTTCCATTATCAATTCATTGGGTGAAAAGGATTCTTTAAAGCTCTATTCGTTCCAGGAAAATATTACTCCCGTTCTTAAAGGCTCAGAGAGCAAAGAAGATGCGGTAAAAAAGGTTAATGCGTTAAAGTGCAACGGTCAGGATACCAAGTTTTATGATGCCGTATTAACCCAGATGAAAGATGTTGCCGCATCAAAGGCCGATAAGGTTATTCCCATTATTATTAGTGACGGAAAGAATACCATCAACAATGATTCCAAAGATAAGGCAGTTAAAGAGCTTAAAGCAAGCAAAGTGCCTGTTAACGGCTTTTATGCCGATTCTTTAGATAAAAATACCGCTTCCGAATTTAATTCGTTCCTTAAGGCATCCGGCGGCTCTGCCGCTTCATTCTCGCCCGAAAATGTTAAATCAAAACTCGGCGAAAAAGCAAAAAACAATACATCCGTTATAAAGTTAAGCACCGATGATGCGGTTAAGGCAAATGAAAATGCCGTTTTAAGCATTGACCTCGGCGACGGAAAGCCCATAACCAAAAAGATTGCGGTTAAGGATTGGCAGCCCGAGCAGAAAGCAACCGAAAAAGAAGAAACAGCTGCTTCTGCTGTTGCGGACAGTACCGAAACCTCCGCTTCCGAGTCAACCACCGCTGCACAGAAGGATAATAAAGACGGCTTTGATTTCACAAAGCTTCTTATTCCCGCGATTGTTGTGGCCGCCCTTTTAATTCTTGCACTTGTTCTTACTTCTAAAAAGAAAAAGGATAACGACGAAAAGAAAGAAAAGCCCGAAAAGGTAAAGAAAGAAAAGAGTGAGAAGGTTAAACCCGAAAAGAAGAATAAAGAACCCGATAAACCCGAAAATAAACCTTCAAAGCCCGAAAAAGAAAATGCTGTTATAAAAGATGATGCTAAACCCGAAGAGCCTGTTATAAAACCCGAAAAGGTTGATAATACTGCTGCCGAAGCGGAAAAGGCTGCCGAAAAGGCAAAAGCAGCCGAGGCTGAAAAGGCTGCAAAAGAGGCTAAAAAAGAAGAAGAAAAGAAAAAGGCCGATGCTCAGAAGCAGCAGAAGGATTTTCAGAAGGCCGCAAAGAAGAAAGAGGCCGAAAAAGAAAAGTACTTAAAGAATAAAAAAGCCGAAGCCGAAAAGAAAGCCAAGGAAGCCAAAAAGGCCGAGGAAAAAGCAAAGGCCGAAGCTGAAAAAGAAGCAAAGAAGCAGCAGAAATTAGACGAAAAGAAAAAACTTGAAGCCGAGAAAAAAGCCCAGCAATTCCAATTCTACTTTGAAGAAAAGGAAGATAAAAAATCCGGCAAAAAGGGCGAAACCAAAAAGAAATAATTGATTCTGATGATAAAACTCCGCCTTGGGCAGTGTTTTATAAACCGGTTTGCGGTTTATGAAATACTGCCTTTAATACGGAGTTTTATTTTTGCCGAAAAATAATTGATTTATTTTGTTAAATATATTATCATATTAATAATGAATTTGTCGGAGGGACAGTATGAATATCAAAAAATTAATATCTCTGCTTCTTGCGGCTTCTCTTACTTTTTCGGGCTATGCGGCTTTTTCCGCTTCGGCTGTTAAGGATGAGCTCGGCCAGAACAGAATAACCGAAAAAATTCCTCTTCTGAATAACAAAGGTGAGTTAACAGAGCCCGGTTATTGCTTTAACGATATGTTCATTTATGACCGCTCGGCGATAAAAGCAAGCCCGCTTTGCATTAAAGAGTGGGATTTTTATGAGATTTCAAATGAAAGATACATTCTGCTTGTTATGATTGCCGATGTTTCCTACGGTGCAACAACAAGCGTTATTCTTCACGATATGGAAACCGGCGAGCAGTATGCGGCCTCCTCCACAAGCCTTCTCACCTTCGGCAGCTACGGCGTTAACGACACCGACCCGATGGCACCCGGCGTTATTACCAAGCACAAAAAGAATTATGAGCTTGATATCACCACGGGTGAAGGCTATAAAACCATTGTTTTCAACGGAAAAACGGGCAAAGAGGATTACAAGGTTGATATAAGAATGGATTACCCCACCGACCACGAATACCTTACCTTTGCCGTTCCGCTTGTTAAAAACAACCCCAAAAAGTTTTATCTTGATGCCAAAATCAACTGTATGCCCGTTACCGGCACCGTGACCGTGGGTGACAGAAAAATAGATTTAAGCCCGGAGGATACCTTTGCCATTCTTGACTGGGGCAGGGGTGCGTGGCCCTACCATTCGGGTTGGTATTGGTGCAACGGCAGCACAAAGCTTGATTCCGGCGACATTTTCGGCTTTGAGCTCGGCTGGGGCTTCGGCGATGAAAACATCTGCACAGAAAATACGATTTTTTATAACGGCAAAGCTCAGAAGCTCGGTAAAGTAACCCTTGAAAAGGGTGATTCAAATTGGAGAAAAGAATCCGACTGGATGGATAATGATTGGATTCTTACATCCGATGACGGCAGACTTAACCTGACAATGACCCCGGTTTACGATAATTTTACCCGTTCAAGATTTTTATTTGTCGGCAACTGGTGCCACCAGGTTTTCGGCAGATTCAACGGAACCGTTACCCTTGATGACGGAACCGTTTTGCAGATAAAGGATATGATGGCGTTTTGCGAAAAAGCGGATAATCTTTATTAAAATTTTAACATAAAGGAGAAAAAATTATGTTTAAAATAGTTATTATCGGTGCGGGTCACGGCGGACTTCAGGCGGCAAAGGTTCTTGCCGAGGGCGGAAATGATGTTACCGTTTATGAAAAGAACAGCATTGATAAGCTCAGCCGTGACAGATATGATACCATTGAATCCTCTGTTTTTGATGACCTTGATATCCCTCTGCCTGAGGGCACTTTTAAGGATAATGCCTGTGCGTTCACCGCTCCTTTTTCAAAAAAAGCCCTTGTGCTTGACCTTGAGCCGATGAAACGCGACTGGACCGTTGACCGCAGAGTGCTTGCCCCTCAGCTTGTTAAAGCCGCTGAGGAAAAGGGCGCAAAATTTGTTTTTGAAACCGAGGTTACAAGCCTTATTCTTGATAACACGGCTGTTAAGGGAATTAAAATCGGCGATGAAGAGATTCTTGCCGACCTTGTAATTGATGCAAGCGGCGTTTTCTCAAAGTTCAGGGAGGCTCTTCCCGTTCGCTTCGGTATTACTCCGCGCCCGGATAACAGCGATGTTTTCTTCACCTGGGATGCCATGTTTGAGCACAAAGAGGGTGTTGACCTGCCCGAAAATTACGGATTCCTTATGCACCTTAAATATATGGGTGAAAAGTGCGTTTGCTGGTGCGTGCCCGAATTTGAGGATAAATTTGCGGCTTTCATCGGTAAGGCCGGCGGGCTAAAAAAGGATGAATTCAATAAGCTCTATGCTCAGTTAAAGCTTGATTATCCCTGGCTCGGTGAAAAAAAGCTTCGCGGCGGCGATTTTGCTTCAATTCCCATCAGATATCCTCTTACCAAAATGTTTGCACCGGGCTATGTGTGCGTGGGTGATTCGGCGTTTATGCCCATTCCCCTTGTCGGCTGCGGAGTTGCAAACTCCTTAAGGGGCGGCCAGATGCTCGGCGAAGCTGTTGTTAAGGCTGATTCCGTTTCGGCAGAGGCGCTTTGGGATTATCAGGTTAATTACTTCAAAAAAATCGGCGCGGCCTGCTGCCTGATTGATTTTGTTAAGCGTGCACTTCTTGACTGTGACAACAACGAGCTTAAAATGCTGTTTGACAGCGATATAATTACAAATGAAGAGCTGAAAGCAATTCTTGACGGTAAGCTTTCATTCATCTCGGCAAAAGAGCTTGCTTCAAGAATTAAAAAGGCTTATAAAATCAGAGGCCTTTTCGGCGATATCTTCAAGGCGGCTTTTAAGGGGCTTAAGGCTATGTCGGTTGCCCTTTCAATTCCCAAAAAGTACAATTCACTTAAGGCCGCAAAGTGGGTTGCCGAAATGGAAAATGCAATGGCAAAATAAAGAATTTCACCCGTACCGGGCAATGTTTAGTTGAACGGTGCGGGTGATTTTTTCTGATTGAAAATCTATTAGCATAAGACGGGGGGACTGTTCCTTGTCGTGAAGTATCCGGACGGATAACTTTCCCCCTCTTACATTTTTGCCTTTCTCCATTTGGAGCAGATAGTCAAAGATTGTTGTAAGGGCTTTGCCGAAATTTTCATCTTTGCTCTTGTTCTGCCTCAGAATATCGCGGGCAAGACGGTCAACCTCTTTTTGGTCGAGGGAATAATCCTTGCGCATGGTGTTGATA
>JAZUJM010000275.1:0-17233 GCA_045642785.1 Acutalibacteraceae bacterium
ACGGCGCCACCCAATGCAGCAAGGCATTCAGCGGCGACCTTTACCTTGACAGCGACGGAATAGAAAGATTTCTTTACGATATGCAGCTTTCCTCGGATGAGGAAACCGACAACCTGATAAAATCGCTTGTTTCCATTTTCAATGACCTGTCGGGGCTTGACCTTGCGGCGTGGTCGGTAAACAATGTTTACAACCACATCTATCTTAACCTTGTGCCGCGTCTTCTTCGCAAGGCCTACGGCACCTTCCCCGGCTACTGGGCAATGGTAAGCGAGGAAGATTATGACAAGGCAAAGAAAACCGTGTTTTATGACGCCGATATGGAGCACTGGGCACCGTTCATTGAAATAATCGACAATTACCACTACAACATTCAATGCAAATATGAAGAAATTCTGAGCAATGCAGAGGCCGCCGGAGTTGATGTTTTCAACATCTGCAAATACGGTATGCAGACAATCCCCGTAACAAACAACGCCAATGTTCTCTCAGACAGTATGGTTTCGCTTGACTGGTGCAGTATGGGCGCAACGGTTAAAACGGTTAACCGCAGATTCGGGCTCATTTATATGAATCAAGCTGAAAAAGCGGGAACGGAGCGATACATCGCCCCCGACCGTCAGGTTGACGCTTCAACCTGCCTTTTAAAAGACAGAACCTGGTTTATCAAAAACATCAGCCACAAGGATTTCCCCGTATGTATTGACGACCTTATATATTATCTCATTGACACCGAGGATGTAACCGTTTCCACCAATGAAAAATATCCGCAGTTTATGATTTATGACAGCGAAAAATCAGCCATTGAGCCCATGACGGCAGAAAATTGCAACACAACATCAAGGTGGAATGTTTCACCGTTCACGGCGCTTTTCCGCTTCCTTTCCACCTCGTTAAAGCTCATATGGATAAAGGTTAAAACCGATATTAACAAAAAAGCTCCCGCTCCGGTTTATAACCGCTACATTGAAGAATAAAATTTCCGGCCCGCAGCATCAGGCACATACCAATAAACCGATTTGTGGTATTCGCCTTTTGCCGCGGGCCGGATTTCATATTCGGTTCAACAAATCAAAAATCTTTATTTGCGGTGATAAAGGTCATTCTTTCCTGAATGGTAACAAAGCCGTGGCCCGTGTTGTATCCGCCGTGGTCGCTGGTGATGATTATAAGCCAATCCTCGGTGGAATAGCTTTCCCTTGCCTTGATGGCTTCAATGCAGTTCTTTGCGGATTCTTCGGCGTCTGCAAAGGCCTTGCAGTATTCATCGTTGCCGGGGCCGAAGCCGGAATCGTGACCGATGTGGTCGCAGTATTCAAAAATGGAGAAGATGAAATCGCTGCAGTCGTCAGCGGTTAAATCTGCCATTGTTGCCTCAAAAGTGCCCTCATCGCCCGAATTGCACTTAAAGGTCACATCGAGCTGCTTTTCGGCGCAATACTGCTTTTCGTTATAATAGGTGGAATCCTCGCTGTTGAAATGGCCGCCCCATGAAACATAGAAAGCCGAGGAATCAATGGTTTTGTTTTCTACAAGGGTGGTGAGCAGGGTCAGATGGTCGTTGGATTTGGGAATGGAGTTATCGGTTATACCGTGAACATCTGCCCATTCGCCGGTGAGCATTGAGCACCAGCCGGGAGCGGTGGAGGTTGCCTGAGTATTGAATGCGGGATAATTGACGCCGCCGCAGTAGGAAATCACGGTTTTTCCGCCGCCGTTTTCAAGGGTCATTATTCCGCTTTTATCCTCGGTGCCGAGCAGAGTCAGGGCATCGGCGCGGCAGCCGTCATAGCCGAGAACAACAGCCTTTTTAACGGTTTTGCCCTCGGGCAGAGGAGATTCAAAATGATTCTTTACCATATTGTAAATCTCGGTCTGGGGAACGGCGGTATCAATGGTGTTTTCGTAAATTTCAACCTTTTCAACATTCTTTTTGTACTTTGACACCGAGTCAAAATTGCTTGCACCGACAACAACGCCGTAAAGCATCATGCCGAAGGTGAGAATACCGCTGATGATTCTTTGGAAAAACAGTAACATAAATATATCTCCTTTTTATTATTTTAGCCTATTTTTTCAAGAATTGACGGGAATTCGCGGATATCATCGATTATATAATCCGGGTCGGCCTTTTCTTTAAGCTCCTCACGGGTGAAGGAGGTGGTAACGCCCACGCTCATTGCCCCCGCGGCCTTTGCGGCCTTGATTCCGTTAATGGAATCCTCAATAACAACGCACTTGTCGGCATCCACCCCGAGCATTTCGGCTCCCTTAAGGAAAATATCCGGGAACGGCTTTTGCCTTGTTACATCGCTGCCGGTAACAAGGGCGTTGAAAAACTCCGGAGTAACACCGATTGCATTCAGGTTGTGCTGAACCTTGGGCAAATCAGCCGCCGAGCACACCGCCGCACGGTATCTGCTTTTAACATAGCTGATAACGTCAAAAACACCGGGATAAACGGCATCCGGGTGCTGCTTTAACAAATCGGCATAAATGGCGTAAACCACGGTTTTCATTTTCGGGTCAAAGGGAACACCGTATTTTTCGGCAGGGCCGCCGAGATATTTTGTTTCGCCGCCGCCTATGAACGGGGTGAAATCCTCCGGCACGGCATTAACGCCGAATTCCTTTAAACCGATTATCGCCGCTTCAAGAATCAGCGCCTCGGTGTCTATCAGCACACCGTCCATATCAAAAAGAATCGCCTTTATTTTCATATTCACACTTCCGTTTTGGTCTGTTTTGCAAATTATAACATAAAGTCTTTTTTTGTTCAACACCGAATGTTGATTTTAAAAGAGCGCTGTGATAAAATAGCGGATGAAAGGGGCGATTCATTATGTTTTATAAAATAGAAAATGAGCTTTTCACTGCTGAAATCAACGATATGGGCGCGGAGCTCCACTCATTCAAAAGCAAGAAAACCGGCGAGGAGTTTATATGGTTCGGCAAAACGGAAATATGGTACGGTCAGGCGCCCGTGCTTTTCCCCGTTATAGGCCAGCTTAAAAATGACCGCTTTGTTTATAACGGAAAAGAATACTCCATGCCCAAGCACGGCCTTGCAAGGAAGCTGCCGTTTGAGGCGGTAAGCGTTGAGGGCGCAAAGGCAGTTTTTTCACTTAAGAGCAATGAAGAAACACTCAAAAAATATCCGTTTGATTTTGAGCTTGTTATCACCTTTGAGATAATCGGTTCAAAGCTTGTTGCCACCCACACGGTCAACAATCTCTCTGCCGGGGAAATGTATTTTTCGCTCGGCGCTCACCCCGGCTTCAACTGCGCCGTGGGCGATACCATAGAGTTTGAAAAGGCCGAGACGGTCTGCACCGAAAGAATTGACCACGACAACCTCATTATCCCCGAAAAATACCCTCTTCTTGAAAGCGAAAATAAGATAGAGATAACAAAAGAGATTTTTGAGCCCGATGCCCTCATTCTCTCCGGCCTTGAATCAAAGAAGCTTGTTCTCAACAAGGCAAGCGGGCAGAATGTTGAGTTCACCTTCGGCGACTGCACCTTCCTCGGAATATGGGCAAAGCCCGGCGCACCCTATGTTTGCCTCGAGCCGTGGTTCGGCGTTAACGACGGCAGAGAGGATTACGGCGAAATCAGCGGCAAGCGCGGTATCTGCCGTGTTGAAAAGGGCGAAAGCTTCTCCCTCACCTGGAGCGCAGAGGTGCTTTGATTTTAATAAAGGCGCAAAAGCGGCTGACCCGAACGGTCAGCCTCTTTTTTATATTCTGTTATGCTTTTATTATTTCCGCATCGGGTTCGTTTGCCTGCTTCATATAACCCTTTATCAGCTCGGTAAGGCTGTCGCAAATCCCGCGGTACTCCGGCCTGCCGATAAGGTTATTCTTTTCAAACGGGTCATTTTCAAGGTCGTATAAAAATTCCTCGGTGTATTTTTTCTCGAATGCCGAGCCGTTCTGCTTTGAAGAAACGCTGAATTTCCATTTTTCGGTTCTCACCGCACGCCCGGTCTGGCTTTCGGAAATCTGAATGTAAACGCTTTCGCGCTTTGCCTCTTTTAAAAGACTCCGGCCGCGGAAATGTTCCGGAATCTCCGCCCCGGCAAAGTCAAGCAAAGTGGGCGGAATATCTATAAGCGACACAAGGCCGCTGTTTCTGCCCCTGCGCTCATAGGCTCCGCCGCCGATAACAAGCGGAACATGAATGCTGTTTTCGTGGCAGGAGCGCTTGTATTCGGCGTTCCTTGTGCGGAAATGGCAGCCGTGGTCGGATGTGAAAATAACAATGGTATTCTCCCACAATCCTTTTTCTTTAAGTGCATCGCACAGCCTGCCGAAGTTTCTGTCCACCGCACGGCAGCAGGCAAGGTAAGAGGGATATTGAATCCGCCAGTCACCGAGTGTGCCCTTTAAATCACCGGGAACATCGTAATTGCGGAACTTTTTGGCCTCACCGTCGGGCGCCTCAAAGCGCAGGCGGTCATTCTGATGGTGCGGCTCAAGGTGAGAAAGGAAAAGGAAGAAAGGCTTTTCGCCGCGCACCGTGTCATTTTTTATGTAATCAATGGCGTAATCGGTGATTCTGTCCACGCGGTAGCCCTTAAAATCAAGCCTGTTTTCGTTTTCATCAAAAACATAGCCGTTTTTGCCGTGGGAGGTGAATTCAAGCACATCCGCCGCACGCCAGTAGCGGTAGCCGCCGCGCCTTTCGGCGGGCGTGGCCTTTGTTTTAAGGTTGTGCTCATTGTCGGAGGCAAGGTGCCATTTGCCGACATAGGCGGTGTCGTAGCCCGCCTCGGTAAAATAATCGGCAAGGTTTTTTGTGCCCACGGGCAGGGCAACATTGTTTTTGAAGCATCCTGTTTCCGTGGCGTATACTCCGCTTTGAAGGCAGGCTCTTGCCGGGCCGCAAACAGGCTGGCAGGTGAAAGCGTTATCAAATATTTCACCCTCTGCGGCAAATGAATCAATGCAGGGCGTAACGGGCAGGCTCTGCCCGCAGCAGCCGAGGGTGTCATACCTTTGCTGGTCGGAAAAATAAAACACAATATTGGGCTTCATTTTATTTTTTCTCCTTTATTTTCGGGAATAACCGGGCGGTTTTAAGCTAAAGATAAACAAGGTGATAAGATGAACCGGAACTTGAAGGAATATGCTTTTGCCGCCTCGCTCGGGGCGGTAATTTACGGCCTTTTGGAAATTGCGGTAAGGGGCAAAACCCATTGGACCATGCCGCTTGCAGGCGGCGTTACTTTTTTGCTGCTTTATATTATGAACACCCGCTGTGTGCCGCAGAGCGTTGCGGCAAGGTGCGTTCTGAGCTGTGTTGTGATGACGGCAATGGAATTTACCGTTGGCTGCATAGTCAACCGGCTGCTGGGTATGAATGTGTGGGATTATTCCGGCAGGCGCTGGAATCTTATGGGGCAGATTTGCCCTGATTTCTGCTTCGGCTGGCTTATGCTCAGCTATCCCGTTTACCGGCTGTGCTTTATAATCAGGGAACCCTTTAAGATAAAAGGGAAATGAGGCCGCTTTTCTCCGCTTCGGCAATTTTACCGCCGGGCGAAATCAGTCCCCCGCAGGAGAAAAGGGAAAAGCCGCCGTACTCCCCGGTTTGGCGGATGAATTCAATCTGGCGTGAAATGATGTCGTCATTCTTAAGCCATTCTTCCCTGCCGGCTTTTGTGCCGGTGTCCTCATTGCCGCACTTGTAAAAGCCGAGGCCGCAGATAAGCTTAACCGGGCCGCACCGTTCAAGCCCCGCCCATTTTTCGGCACAATCGGCAAAAGGAATGGTGCCGTTTTCAAAGCCGTAGTATATTTGCGGAATTATCCAATCGGCATAGCCGGGCTCGGCAAGCCACCTTTCAACATCGGCATAAAGCTCCTCATAATTTCTTTGAAGATTTGCCGCCGGGCTTACCGAAAAAACTTTTCCTCTGCCGTGAACAAGCGAATACATTGAGGCAACAAAGGCGGAAACATTATCCCTTCGCCATTCGTCAAGCGGGCTTTCTCCGCCAAGCGAAACATAGCTTTCATACTCGGCGCGGTCAATCTCTTTACCCGTTTCCGGGTAGAAATAATCATCAATGTGAACCCCGGCAACCTCATAGTTATCAAGTATCTCCCTCACCCCGTCAAGAATAAGGCAGCGTGCTTCATCGCTTGCGGGGTTAAGATAAATTCCGCTTTCAAGCACCGAAACCGCAGAGGCGGTGCTTTTGTTTTGCAAAAGCTTTTTTGCGGGGCTGCCCTCCGGCAGGGAATCAACATCATTTTTAAGCGACACGCGAAACGGGTTTATCCACGCGTGAACGGCTATTCCGTAATTTCCGGCGGCAGATAAAAGAAGCTTTAACGGGTCAAAGGTGAATTTTCCTCCCCTGCCCACGGCATACCGGGAAGCGGGAAAAATTGCCGAGGGATAAAACGAATCACAAAACGCGCGAAGGTGAAGAAAAACGGTGTTTATTCCGCATTTTTCAAGCTCCGAAAACAGCTTTTCGGCTTCAGAAAAATACCCGTCGGCGGTTTTGCCCTCAATGCCGGGAAATTCATAAAAGCTCAGCCACGCCGCACGCAGCTCCTCACCCCCGGCTGTTTTTGCTTTGCCGGGCGGCGTGCTCTGCGCTTGACACGAGCTGAGCAGAAGAGGTAAAATAAAAATAAGGCAGATTATTTTTTTCATAAATTATCCGAACGGAGAAAAAAGTATGGAATGGTATTATGTGGTGCTTCTTATCTGGTGGGCGGCAATTTCGCTCGTTACAGCCGCGGTAACAATAAAGGACAAACGCGCGGCAATCAAAGGCAAATACCGTGTGCCGGAGGCAACCCTTATGCTGCTCGGCCTGCTGGGCGGCGCCGCCGCGGAGCTTGCGGTAATGAAAATCATCCGTCACAAAACAAAGCACAAAAAGTTTATGATAGGCCTGCCCGCCGAGATAATATTACATATCGCACTTGCGGCGGCAATCTTCTTTCTCACGCACAGATAATACAATCATCATCCGAGTGATGATAAATCGTAGGGCGTTTTCTGATAAACAAAATAATTGAGCCAGTTTGTGAAGATAAGGTTTCCGGCGCTTCGCCAGTTCATCATGGGCGTTTTTGTGGGGTCATCACCCGGGAAATAGTTAAACGGAGGTTTTATGGGCAGGCCCTTTGAAACATCTCTGAAATATTCCTTTGCAAGTGTATCGCGGTCATATTCCGAATGGCCGGTGGAAAAGAACATTCTGCAATCCATATCCGAAACAAGGTGAACGCCCGCCATATCGGAGTAGGAAAGAATCTGCAATTCCTTAACAAGGGCAATATCGCTTCTTCTTATTTCGGTGTGGCGCGAATGGGGCACAAAAAAGCCGTCATCAAGCCCCCTCATAAGCGGGTGAAGCGTGTCAAGCGAGCGGTGGGGAAAAACGCCGAACATCTTTTCCGCAAGCGGATATTTCGGTATTCCGTAGTGATAATACAGCGCCGCCTGAGCGCCCCAGCAGATGTGGAAGGTGGACCACACATTCTTTTTGCTCCACTCGAATATTTCGCAGAGCTCATCCCAGTAATCAACCTCTTCAAAATCAAGCTGCTCAACGGGGGCGCCGGTTACTATCATACCGTCAAAGCGGCTCTCCTTAACCTCGTCAAACACGCTGTAAAACTTAAGCATATGCTCCTCGGAGGTGTTTTTAACGCGGTGGCTCCTCATCTGCAAAAGCTCAACATCCACCTGCAGGGGTGAGTTACTGAGCAGGCGAAGAATCTGAGTTTCGGTTTCGATTTTTGTGGGCATAAGGTTAAGCAGAAGAATACGAAGCGGACGGATATCCTGGGTTGTGGCCCTGTCCTCCGTCATAACAAATATATTCTCCTGCTCCAGCGCTTTATGCGCGGGAAGCTGATTATCTATTTTAATAGGCATATATTTTTTCCACCTTTATCTGAATCTTTTGTTTGCTTTTAAAAGAGCCTTTGATGCGGCAGAGGCGATAACCGTTGAGGCAACGGCCTCCAGCACACCGTTGAGGCCCACAAACGCGGCGGCAAAAAGGAAAATGTTGCTTTTGCCCAGGGATGAATAAAGCGATGAAAAATAATCGGAAGAGCGGAAAATCAGAATAAACCCGCCCACAAAAAGCACAGTGTTGATTAGCGGACAAAGCAGGCTTGAAACAATGCACCCGATGTTCTGATTCTTAATTGCCTTGAACACAATGGCGGGCAGATATCCCGCCAGCACTCTGGGCACAAGGCACAGAATAAATGTGCCCGCGGGGTTAATGCCGAAAAGCGCGGTGCCGAAGGCGGAGAGCCCGAAGCATTGAATAAAGCTTGTTATTCCGAAAGCCGCGCCGCATATTGCCCCTGCCGCGGGACCGAGCACGGTGGCGGCAACCGCCACGGGAATAACATTGAGCGTGATTTCAACCACTCCGATTTTAATATAGCCGAGCCCCGTGAAGCTGAAAATCACGAGCAGGGCAATAAGCGCGGAGAGCTGAACGAAGCGAATGAGCCGGGTTCTGCTGTTTTTTTCCATATATATCCTCCTTTGCTGTTGTTCGGTTAACCGATACAGCGCAAAATTACGGATTTTTTAAGGCGGTTATCGCCTTATTTTTTATTTTTATTATAGATAACGCGCAGGCCGTGAAGAATAAGCTCGCCGTTATGTATCATTTTGCGGCGGCAGCTTTTTGTTATATCGCCCGAAAGGCCGCCGGTTGCAACGGTGGTGGCTATGGGTGAGCCGTATTCGGCCTCAATAATCTCACACATTCCGTCAAGCATTGCGGCCGTGCCGAAAACAATGCCGGACTGCATTGAATCAACGGTGTTGGTGCCGATTGCGTGTGACGGGGTGGAAAGGCTGATAGCCGGAAGCTGTGAGGTTCTTGCCGAAAGTGCCTCAAGCGAAATACCTATTCCCGGGGCAATGGTGCACCCGCGGAAGGCTCCGTTTTCATCAATAAGGCAGATTTTTGTTGCCGTGCCGAGGTCGATAACAAGCGCAGGCAGCGGATAAAGCGCCGCAGCACCCACACCGCCCGCAACAAGGTCGGCGCCGACCTGGGCGGGATTGTCAATTAGAATATTCATACCCGTTTTTACCCCGGGGCCGAGGCAAAGCGGAACTTTGCCCGTTACGGTTTTTACCGCCTCGCAAACGGTTTTTGAAAGCTCGGGCACAACGCTGCTTATCACCGCGCCGCTGAAATCGGTCTTAAACCCGTGAAGGGTGAAGATGTTGGAAAACTCAACTGCGTACTGGTCGGGGGTGCGGCTTCTGTCGGTTGCAAGGCGTGAAACAAAAAGAAGCTCTTCATCCCTGAAAACGCCCATGGTGATATTTGTGTTGCCTATATCAATAGTGAGAAGCATTGACATCCCTCCGAATACATTATCTGAATTATTATAACCTTTTTTTCGGTGGTTTGCAATAAAATTCTTGTATAAAGCACTTTTGCGGCGTATAATCGAAGTATCATATCCTTGGGAGAATTAAAAAATGATTTGCAATGCCTGCCCGCGAAGGTGCGGGGTAAACAGAGAAGAAAAAACCGGCTTCTGCGGTGCGCCGCAGGGGTTCAAGGTGGCAAGAGCTGCCCCGCATTTTTGGGAGGAGCCCTGCATAAGCGGCGAAAGAGGCTCCGGCACGGTGTTTTTTGCCGGCTGCTCGCTTCGCTGTGTTTTTTGTCAGAATTATGAGGTCAGCCACTCCTCACTCGGGCGTGAAATAACCGAGGATGAGCTTTTGCGCCTTTTTGATTCGCTCATCGAAAAGGGAGTTCACAACATAAACCTTGTCACACCAACCCACTACACATATCAGCTTGCCTCGGCACTTGAACGCTTTAAATCCCCCGTTCCCGTGGTGTGGAACTCCGGCGGCTATGAAAATGTTGAAAGCCTTAAACGCCTTGAAGGGCTTGTGGATATTTACCTGCCGGATTTAAAATATTACGATTCCGCCGTTTCGCTTCGCTATTCCGGTGCGGAGGATTATTTTGAGCGCGCCTCGGCGGCGGTGCTTGAAATGTTCCGCCAGGTCGGAACGCTGAAAACGGATGAAAATTTCATTGCAAAAAGCGGAATCATCATCCGCCACCTTGTACTGCCCGGCAATCTTTCGCAAACCTACAAGGTGTTTGACTGGATTGCCGACAATCTGCCGCCCGAAACGGCGGTAAGCCTTATGCGGCAATATGTGCCGTTCGGCAAAGCAAAGGATATGCCACCGATAAACCGCAAGCTTTCCTCACGCGAATATCAGCTTGCTAAAAGACGGGTGCTTGACTGCGGCTTTGAAAACTGCTTCTTTCAAAAGGCCGAATCCGCCGAAGAAATATTTATTCCCGATTTTGACCCGGAAGCACTTGACCTTTAATAATAAAATGTGGTAATATAAGTCAAATATTTTTTCAAGTGAAAGGAAAGATTTATTATGGCAAAGGGAAAAGGAATAATTTCCGAATTTAAAGAATTCATTATGCGCGGCAACGTGCTTGACCTTGCAGTCGGCGTTATCATCGGCGGCGCATTTCAGGCAATCGTAAACTCACTTGTTAACGATGTTATCATGCCCCTTATCAGCCTTGCAACAGGCGGAATCGATTTCAGCGAATGGGTTGTTACCCTCGGCGAAGGCGAAAAGGCAGCCACTCTCAACTACGGCACTTTCATCAGCGCAATAATCAACTTCCTTATCATGGCAGTTATTATCTTCATCATCGTCAAGAGCATCAACAAGGTTTCTTCCAAGTTTGAAAAGAAAGAAGAAGCTCCCGCTGCCCCCACCACCAAGGTTTGCCCCTTCTGCTGCTCCGAAATCGACATCAACGCAACAAAGTGCCCCCACTGCACATCCGATATTCCTGCTGAGGAATAATTTCCGTTTGCCGAAAATCGACCGATTTCGGCTTGCACAACCGAAACACGAAGCCGTGTCGGAATACCTAACCGTATCGCCGACGCGGCTTTTTTAAATTTTGAATCAGAAAGGCGAATATTATGAAAAAGCTCGGATTTATAGGCACGGGAAACATGGCCTCGGCAATGCTCCGCGGGGCAATAGCCTCAAAGCTTGTTGAGCCCGCTTCCGTTGTTATTTATGATTGTGACACCGCCAAAACCGCCGCCCTTTCAAAGGAGCTCGGCGTTGAAACAGCCGAAAGTGCAAGGCTTGCCGCCGAAAGTGCGGAGTTTGTTGTTTGCGCGGTCAAGCCCAAGGATATGGCTGCTCTGCTTTGCGATATTGCGGATTCGGTAAGCAAAAGCAAAGCCGTTATCATCTCCCCCGCCGCGGGAACCGAGCTTTCAAAGCTCGCCTCTTCCCTTAACGAGGGCACACCCACAGTCAGAATTATGCCGAACATCAACGCCGCCTGCGGAAAAGCCGTTACCGCCCTTTGCGCAAACGGCTTTGTAAGTGACGGGCAGCTTGCCTTTGCAAAGGAGTTCTGCCTTTCCTTCGGTGACTGTGTGCCGCTTGCGGAAAATCTGTTTTCCGCATTTTCGGCAATAGCGGGCTGCGCCCCCGCCTTTGTATATGAATTTATTGACGCCCTTGCCTTTGCCGGGGTCAAAAACGGTCTGCCGCGCGACCTTGCCCAAAGGGTTGCCGCCGGCACCGTTCTCGGCAGCGCGCAGGCGGTTCTCAGCTTCGGCGTTCACCCCGCCGAGCTGCGTGACAGAGTGTGCTCACCCGGCGGAACCACGGCAGAAGGCGTAAAAGCACTTAAGGAGCTCGGATTTGAAAATTCGGTTATTACCGCCGTTGACCGCGCGGCGGAGAAAGACAGAGGTATGCAGAAATGAGTTATACCGCTTTGCTTTTAAGCTCGCTTTGCAAGGTTTTTGCCGATGAGGCTCCGAAAAGCGAGGAATTGAAAGCCTTTTCAATGCTGAAAAACGAGCGCTCCTCCTTTCAGCTTGCCGTTTGCCCCGATTCCGATTTAAAGGTCACACCGTCGGCGGAGGGCTTCCCCGGTAAGGTCAATCTGTTCATTGTCCGCTCGGTGCCCTCAACACTTCCCTGCTTTAAGGATGTTGATGATTATTACCTCAGAAAAGAGCCCGGAATGTTCCCGGATATTCTTGAACCCGTCAGCGGCGAAATCACATTAAAGGCCGGGGAATGGAGCAGCCTTTGGGCAGAGCTTGACCCCGCAGGTGAGGTTCCCGCCGGTGAATACGAAGTCACGCTCGGCCTCGGCGAAATCAAAAAAAGCGTTAAGGTTGAGATTATCAACGCCGCCCTGCCAAAGCAGAGCCTTATCCACACAAACTGGTACCACTGCGACGGACTGATTCATTACTATAACGCTCCGTTTTTAAGCGACAAATTCAACACAATAAACGAAAACTTCATCCGCATGGCGGTTCGTCACGGCGTTAACTGCCTTTTGACTCCGCTTTTTACTCCTCCGCTTGACACGGCTGTTGGCGGCGAAAGAATAACCACCCAGCTTGTGGGCGTTAAGCTTCGCGGCGGAAAATACGCCTTTAATTTCAGCAAGCTCGACAAGTGGATAGACCTCTGCTTAAAATGCGGAGTGGAATATTTTGAAATGTCGCACCTGTTCACCCAATGGGGGGCAAGGCACGCGCCCAAAATCATAGCCACCGACCGCAAGGGCAGAGAAAAGAAGATTTTCGGCTGGGAAACACGAACCTCCAGCAAAAAATACGACGATTTTCTTATGCAGTTCGGTGCGGCGCTCACCAAATATATTGACAAAAAAGGAATCCGCGAAAGGTGCTTTTTCCATGTTTCGGATGAGCCCGGCGAAAGGCACATCAAAACCTACAAACGCCGCGCCGCGCTCATAAACAAAGCCTTCCCCGGCTTCACGGTTATTGATGCACTTTCGGATTATGAGTTTTATGCCTCCGGCGCTGTTCGCCAGCCCATTCCCGAAACCGGAAGCGTTGAAAAATTCTACGGCAAGGTGCCCTCGCTCTGGGTTTATTACTGCTGCGGTCAGGGCAGGAACTACCTTTCCAACCGCTTTATGGCAATGCCCTCACAGCGCACAAGGGTGCTCGGCGCTCAGCTTTTCAAGTATGATGTTAAAGGCTTCCTGCAATGGGGCTACAACTTCTATAACAGCCAGTATTCAAGGCGCAGCATAGACCCGTTCAAGGTCACCGACGCGGGCGGAGCCTTCCCCTCGGGCGATTCCTTTGTGGTTTACCCCGGCAAGGGCGGCGAGCCGCTCCCCTCAATCCGCATAAAGGTATTCTATGACGCTTTTCAGGATAAAATGGCACTTGACCTTTTAGCCTCGCTTATCGGCAAAGAAAAAGCGGTTGCCCTTGTTGAAGAGGGCACCGACTCGCCCATAACCTTCCGCGACTATCCCCACAGCGACGAATGGCTTCTCAATATGCGCGAAAAGGTCAACCGCGCAATAAAAGAAAATATCTGAACAGGAGAATAAGCACAATGTCAATCTCATTCAATAAAGAAAACGGAATTTTCAAACTTGACACGGCTGAATCCACCTATGCTTTTCAGGTTTTTGAGGCAAATTACCTTATCCACCTTTACTACGGCGCATATATTCCGGATGATAACCTTACCGAAATGTATTTCCACGGCGGCTTTGCCTCTTTCAGCCCCAACAGCCCCTCGGTTTCAAACCGCAGATTTTCACCCGATATGAGCCCTATGGAATATTCCACCGAGGGCGCGGGTGATTTCAGGGTTTCCGCCCTTGCAATCCGCAACGCCTGCGGCAACAATGTTACCGATGTGCGCTATGTAAGCCACAAGATTTACGCCGGCAAGCCCGCCATTCCCGGCCTGCCCGCCCTTTATGTTAACGATGAAAGCGAGGCGCAGACCCTTGAAGTGCTCACCCGTGATGAGGTAACGGGCGCCGAGGTCACGCTTGTTTACACCGTGTTTGAAAAACTTTCCGCAATGACAAGGAGTGTTATTGTTGCCAATGCCTCCGACAAGCAGCTTGATATTGAAAGGGTGTACAGCCTCTGCCTTGAGCTGCCCACCATGAATTACGATATGCTTCACCTTTACGGCAGGTGGAGCAAGGAGCGCTCGGTTCAGAAGCGCCGCCTTGCCCACGGCATCCAGTCCATTGCCTCAAAGCGCGGCTCCTCAAGCCACTATCACAACCCCTTTGTGTGCCTTGCGGATGATAAAGCAACCGAGGATTACGGCGAAGCATACGGCTTTAACCTTGTTTACAGCGGCAATTTTTCCGCCGAAATAGAGGTTGATTCCTCCTGCTCAACAAGGCTCATTATGGGCATTAACCCCGAAAGCTTCGGCTGGATTCTTGCACCGGGTGAAAAGTTCTATTCCCCCGAGGCGGTTATGGTTTTCAGCAACGAAGGTGTCGGCAAAATGAGCCGCATTTTCCACGACCTTTACAGAAACAACCTTATCCGCGGCAAGTGGAAAAACGAAAAAAGGCCCCTGCTCATTAACAGCTGGGAGGGGTGCTACTTCGATTTTGACGATGATAAAATGGTATCATTTGCCGAAAGAGCCAAGGAAATGGGCTTTGAAATGCTTGTTATGGATGACGGCTGGTTCGGCAAAAGGGATGACGACACATCATCCCTCGGCGACTGGTTTGTTAACGAAAGCAAGCTCAAGGGCGGCCTCGGCAGCCTTATTGAAAGGGTAAACGCCCTCGGCTTAAAATTCGGCATATGGTATGAGCCGGAGATGATTTCACCCGACAGCGACCTTTACCGTGCCCACCCGGACTGGTGCGTTCATGTGCCCGGCAGAGACAGGTCGCCCGCAAGGCAGCAGTATGTTATTGATATGTCGCGCAGGGATGTTCGCGACAATATCTTTGAGCAGATGTATTCCGTGCTTTCAAAGAATAAAATTGACTACCTTAAATGGGATTTCAACCGCAATCTCACCGAGGCCGGCTCTGCCCTGCTTCCGCCCGAAAGGCAAAAGGAATTTTTCCACCGCTTTGTGCTGGGCACCTATGAGCTTATGGACAGATTAACAAAAGCCTTCCCCGATATGCTCATTGAAAACTGCTCCGGCGGCGGCGGAAGATTTGACGCGGGTATGCTTTATTATTCGCCTCAGATCTGGTGCTCGGATAACACCGACCCCATTGAAAGGCTCACCATTCAGTTCGGCACCTCAATGTGCTACCCGGAGCTTTGCATGGGCGCCCATGTTTCCGCCTGCGGCAGAACCGGGCTTGAAACAAGGGCAAATGTTGCCATGTGGGGCACCTTCGGCTATGAGCTTGACCCCAACAAGCTCACCGATGAAGAAAAGGCCGAGGTCAAACGGCAGGTTAAGAATTTCCACCGCTTCTATGATGTTATCCACCGCGGCGACCTTTACAGAATAATCTCCCCGTTTGAAAACGCTCACAGAGCGGCGTGGGAATTTGTTTCAAAGGATAAGAACGAAGTTCTTTTCACCTCGGTTGTTATGAGAAGGCCCGACACTCAGGCGTTCTTTGTTCGCCTTAAGGGCCTTGACCCGGACAAGTATTATGTTGATGATGACAATGACGAGGTTTACTCCGGCGCTCTGCTTATGAATGCCGGCCTTAACTTTACCGATTCCGACATTTCAGACGGCGCAAGCTTTGTGAAATACTTTAAGGTTAAAGAGTAATATGAAGCTGTTATCACTAATTATTTCGGCTGTGATTGCGCTGACTGCGCCCGGAGCTCCGTTCTCCTTTGCGGCAAAAATCAGCAAAAAGCTTTTCGGAGGTAACTCATTTATGTATTCCGTTACACTTGCCGAACCACTCGGCAGCACTCCGCTGACAGACAAAAAAATAATCTTTCTCGGCTCTTCCGTAACCTTCGGCTCCGGCGCGGGCGGTGTTTCTTTTGTTGATTACATCGAAAAGCGCTGCGGCTGTAAGGCGAGCAAGCATGCCGTTTCCGGCACCACGCTTGTTGATAACGGAATAACCTCATACATCAGCCGTATGAAACTCATTAAGGATAAGAGCGCCGACCTTTTTGTTTGCCAGCTTTCAACCAACGATGCAACAAAAGGCCTGCCGCTCGGCGAAGTGAGCGAATCCGAAAATGCGCAGGATTTTGACACTTCCACCGTTGCCGGGGCTATCGAGTATATAATAGCCTATGCAAAAGAAAAGTGGCATTGCCCCGTTGCGTTTTACACCAATCCGCAGTATGACAGCAAAAATTACGCCGCAATGGTTGAGCTGCTCGGCAGAATAAGCGAAAAATGGGGAATCACCGTTATTGACCTTTGGAATAACAAGCAATTCAACAACATAACCGAAGAACAGAGAAAATTGTGGATGAAGGATTCCATTCACCCCACAAAAGCGGGCTACCTTGAATGGTGGGTTCCGGTTATTGAGCAGGAATTGTTTGAAATGGTATAAAAAGCAGAAAAGCGTTGCAAAAATGTTCGGTCAAAAAATGACAAGAGAGGTATTTGCCGGATTTTTTAAGAAAGCAATACCCGTTGTCGGCGGCGCTTTAGGCGGCGGAATAACATTCGTTTCATTTAAAGTATGCTGTGATAAATTAAGAGCGAGCCTTCAGGATACAATGCTCAGCAACAGCGAACATATTGAAACAGAAGAAGAAATGGCAATAGTATTCGAAGAAGCAGAATATGTTGATGTTGAGTAAATAAGCCGAATAATTATATATTAATTCAACAGGGAAAAAGAAGGGGCTGTGACTTTAAAGTCACAGCCCCGTTTTGTTATGTTCAGTTATTCTGCTCTTTTTTCTCGATTTCTTCCTGGGTTTTGAAGCCCTTGCGAACAAGAAGCTTGTTGATACGGTCAACCGGGTCAAGCAGCTTGCTCACCGACATATCGTGGTTAAGGGTGTCGATGATATAGGCAATATACTTTGATACATTAACCTCGGTGTACCACTTTCTTGCCTTGAGCTCGGGAGTTCTGTAAACAAGGTTGGTGGTGAAAACGCGGTCAAAGATGCCGTCTTCATAAGCTTTATCAAAAGCCTCAAGGCCGTTGCAGAAAAGGCCGAAGGCGGTGCAGATGAATATGCGCTTTGCCTTGAGCTCCTTGAGCTTTTTGGAAACATCAATCATCGAATCGCCGGAGGAAATCATATCATCAACAATGATAACATCCTTGCCCTCAACATTGGTGCCGAGGAATTCGTGGGCAATAATCGGGTTTCTGCCCTTAACGATTTTGGTGTAATCGCGGCGCTTGTAGAACATACCGAGGTCAACGCCGAGAACGGTTGAATAATAAATGCAGCGG
>JAZUJM010000276.1:0-4030 GCA_045642785.1 Acutalibacteraceae bacterium
ATGGCTACGATCCGACTTGTTGTTAACGCTTCCGCCCTGAATTCTGTTAACCGTTTCGCTTAACTGAACGGGGGCAAGCGGTTTCATTGATTCAAGCTCATAAACAAGGATTTCATTTGCTCCGCTGTAACGGGAGGTATATAACCTGCCGTTCTCTTCATCAACGGCGCACCACGGAATACCGTCGGTGAGGGCATCGCAGGTCAATTCATAGTATTTTCCGGTGTATTCAAGGGTTTCGCAATCATACAAAAGCACAAAATTCCTTTTGTAGCCCTCGCCCTCAACGGGGGCGTAAATGTAGCCGCCGGCAACATCAATACCACCGATGTGGTTGCTCTCATACTGCTCATAAAAATCCTTCGGAACCGCTTTGTTCAGCTTTGCCACACGCTTCATATTTTTATCCCACTTTGCAAGGCAGGTTATGTTGAGCGCGGTTATTGAGCCGGAGGTATAATAGTACTCACCGTCAAAGCAGATTCCCTGCCCGGCATAAATTGCGGCTGTGCCGACCTTTTTCTGCTGGTCAACAATCCTATATCCGTCAGACACGCCGAAGGTGCCGAAGCCGAGAAGATATGTAACGGTCAGCGAAACGGCGGCAAAAAAAGAGGTTATTTTTGCAATGATATTTTCCATTTTCGTTTTCTCCTTTTAAAAAATGGCGGCATTTCCGTAATTGTGAAATACCGCCGTTATTTTTATTTTGAAAGCTCTATTACCGTATCATACTTTGTGTACCAGGTTTTTGCCGCAAAGTTCCTTGCGCGAAGCATAACGCAGTCATCATATACCTCAAAGATGAAGCCCGTGGCGTTGGAAATGTGACCGCCGCGCCTTAAATCGGGGTACATAAGGCAGGGAACATTGATAAGCGTAACGCCGTCGTGCTGCTCCACCGATACAAAAGCGTTGCCGTCATCCTCATTTGAGAAGCCGCCGTGGATGTGGCCGGAGATATAGAAAACATTGTTGTATTTGCTGATAATGTTCCAGATATCTTCCGAAGCATCACCGATTCCGCCCCTTTCGGGAGGGTCGTCCTCATTCATTTCCCATGTGTATGGAAGCCCGTGGGTGCAGTTGAATGACTGGTGGAAGAACACGAATACGGGCAGGCCGGTTTTTGAAGCCTTTTCCATTTCGGCGGCAAACCAGTCTATCTGCTGCTGAGAAACATCAGCCGAGGTATGGTTGCCCTCGCTGCCGAGGACGATAACGGGGTAATCACCTATTGAGGTGGTATAGTACATATTGTCAACATCTCTGCCGACTATTTTCTTGTTATAATCAATAAAGGTCTGCTTTGTAAGCTCCAGTTCACCGTCTACCGGGCCCCATGTGTCGTGATTGCCCTCAACAAGAATAACATCCTCGGCAATGTCGTATTTTGCCATTGAAGCGGCAAAAGCATCCCACATATCAACATAACCGTGGTCGGTGATGTCACCGTCAAACACAACGGCATCAAGCCTTTCCTCGGCCTGCTCCATGTCCTTAAGACAGGTTTCAAGCATACCGCGGCGAATGAAATTGTCCTTCATATGGGTATCCGAAACAACGGCAAAGCTCGCCCTGCAATCCGCTTCTTTTCTTGTAATTTCGCCCACCTTTGTGCCGGTAAGGGGGCTCAGAACGCTTGCGGCGGTCATAAAGGCCACCACTAAAAATCTGCCGAATTTCACAAGCAAATCAAGCATAATTTATCCTCTTTTCAAATAATTTTTTAAATTATATCATATCTTTACAAATTGAAGCAAGCGGTTTTATATAATCTCTGCCACTTCGTCTGCCGTTCTGCTTTTTGAATGGAGGGCAAAGGGCTCCGCACCGGGAGCAGCATAGCCCACGGGCAAAAGGTTCCACACCTTTATGTTTTCGGGCAGGTCAAGTGCCTTTTTCACTTCTTCCGGATTAAATCTGCCCACCCAGCAGGAGCCGAGGCCGAGTTCATAAGCCTCAAGCATCATATGGGTGCAGGCTATTGCGGCATCGGTTTCGCCGAAGCTGCGCTCCTCCCCTCTTTTTGCGGCGATATTTTCATCGGCGCAGATAACAAAGACAACCGGGGCATTGAAGGTGCAGGGCGAAAGCTCCGCAAGCAGACGGCGCTTTTCTTCGCTTTTTACAATAAGTATTTTCTGCGGCTGATAGTTGCAGGCCGTGGGCGCGGCAAGAGCGGCCTCAATGATGAGGTCGATTTTTTCATCCTCTACCGATTTTTCGGAATAGGCTCTGACCGAGTATCTTTCCCTTGCAAATGACAAAAAATCCTTCATAATATTTTCCCTTCACTTTTATTTTCTTGTATTTTTCCGTGTGCGGTGTTATAATGGTTCAAAACAACAAACGGAGGAACCTTTTATGAGCGAAACAAGCAGCAAGGGCAACGCAAAGCAATTCATTAAATTTGCACTTTTTTCCGCCTCGGCCGGCATTATTCAGGTGGTCAGCTTCACACTTTTGAATGAGGTTGTTGCAAAGCTCCCCGCGTTCCAGAACGCCATGCAGGCAAACGAAACCTTTGCCAAAATAATGTCTAACGAGTACGGCCCGTTTTATCTTATCGCCCTTATTCTTTCTGTTATATGGAATTTCACCTTTAACCGCAAATTCACCTTTAAATCGGCAAACAACATCCCCATTGCCATGCTTAAGGTGCTCGGTTACTATGCCGTTTTCACTCCGATTTCAACTGTGCTCGGCAACTTTTTCACCGCAAAATTTGCGGCAACCCCGGGCATTGAATACATAGTGCTCGGCATTACGATGGTCACCAATATGATAACCGAATATCTCTTTGATAAATTCGTTGTTTTCCGCGGCAGCGAAAACACGGCAAACTGAAAAAGCTTTTCATCCCGCCGATTCAAAAGAATCGGCGGGTATCTTTTTACATTTTATAGTATGCGGCAAGCTTTTTGACTCCGCCTTCATCAAGCGCGGAATTGAAAACAAGCAAATCATCAATGTTGAAAATAAAGTTGTTTTCGTGGTTGCACTTAAAAGATGATTCCTCACCCACGGTGAAGGGCAGAGCATCAAATGAGCAATCGAAAATATCGGGGAGAGCTATTGTTTTTCTGAATTCAAAATTGTTGTAAATATTGATTTTCATATTCTTTTTATCAAAGGCAAAAAGAATATGAATCCAGTCGCCGCCCATACGGAACGGAATCGTATATTCGTGATAGGTTGAGGGGTCTTCGGTTTCAACGCCGATAAGAACACCCGCACAGCTGTAAGCCACGGCAAAGCCCGCTCCGGATTCACTCATTGTTTTTGTGCCGCAGATAAAGCAGGCATCCGTTAACGCCTTATCGGTTTTGACCCACGCGCCTATGCTGAAGCTGTCACGCCCGAATTTAACCTCATCGCTTGTAAGGTAGCCCGTGATTCCGAGCTCGCCCATGGCGCCGTAGCGCCCGCCGCTGTAATATTTGATATGGTCGTGCTCGGTGAATCTGACTTTCCCGAGTTCATCCTTTGAATCGTGGTCAAAGAACATCGCAAATTTAAAATCATCCTTATTGAAGAACGAAAGCAGACCGTTTGCGGAATCAGGTGCCGGAGTCGGTTCCGAAGCGATTTTGACGGTTTCACAGGTGTAAACTTTGTAAGGAGCATCGTAATCGGTGAAAACATTTTCGGGAATCTGTGAAGAGTAGCCGTTAAAATCGTATTCGGGAATTTCGATTCCGAGGGCGTAACGGATAATGGCATCAATATCCTTGGTCTGCGCAAAGGGAATTTCTCCCTTTTTGACCGTTTTGCCGCAAAGAGCAAAAAAGATATATTTCTCGCCGTCGGAATAACCGCCGTGGCCGTGCTGATTTCCGCCGTGGTCGGCAATGGCAACAAACAAAGTGTTTTCGGCGGTTCCCGCCTTAACGCTCGCGTCATATATTCTGCCTATATACTCATCGGTTTTTCTTATCTGTTCAAGGTGGCCCTCGGTGCCGTAGCCGTTTCTGTGGCCTGCGCCGTCAACATCATCAAGCTGAATAAAAAAAAGCTTCGGTTTTTT
>JAZUJM010000277.1:0-3839 GCA_045642785.1 Acutalibacteraceae bacterium
AAAGACCTCGGCAGCCTGCTCAATTCAAAGGGACTTTTGAATATAAAGGAAGTTGACGGCAAAGAAACCGTTATCGGAATACGCGGAATCAACATTGACCCGCAAAAAGGTGAATACTGGGAAATTTACGCGAACGGCGAAAAAATCGACGGCAGCCTTTCGGATATTAAGATAAAAGACAAAACATCATATGAATTCATAGCGCAAACAAAATAACAGCAGACGGCGGTTCGCTTGAACCGCCGTCTTTATTATATTATTTGATTATTTGTTTTTATCCTTACTAATGATTATCCTGACCGCTTCAACCGCGGCTGAAATCGCCTTTTCGGTGGTGTGGCACTCGGGATTGGGCAGACCGAGCCTTACGCGCTCCTGATTCCACACAACCGAGAAAATTGCTCCTGCCCTTGCGCGGAGCACCGAAGACACAACAAACAGCGCCGCGCTCTCCATTTCGGAGGCAAGGCAGCCCGCCTCTATCCAGGCGCGCCACTTGTTATTGAGCTCATAGCCGACAGGCATTCTGTCGGGCGAATGCTGACCGTAAAAAGAATCCTTGCATTGAACCACACCCTCGTGGTGGGTAAAGCCGAGCTTTTCGGCGGATTCAACAAGGGCGTTGGTTATGCCGAGGTCGGGAACCGCGGGGAACTCAACGGGCACATATTCCTTTGTGGTGCCCTCCATTCTGATTGAGCCCGTGGCAATAACAAGGTCGCCGCCGATAACCTCCGGCTGCATTCCGCCGCAGGTGCCCACCCTGATAAATGTATCAACCCCGGTGCGGTAAAGCTCCTCAACACCTATTGCGGTTGAAGGGCCGCCCATTCCGGTGGACATAACAAGAACATTTTCGCCGCAGAGCTTTCCGAGCCAAGTGGTGTATTCTCTGTTCTGAGCGTAAAAGCGCGGTTCATCAAGCAATTTTGCTATCGGCTCCACCCTGCCCGGGTCACCCGGCAAAATGGCATACCGTGCACCGTGGCCGGCATTAAAACCGATGTGATATGATTCTTCGTTGTTAATCATACATGCTCCTCATTATTTCACATAATTAAAATAGAATTCGATTGAGCGGACTATTCTGTCAAAGAAAGCATAGATATCGGCTATTACACGCACAAAGGGCTCATAAAACGGTGCGGATGCCTTGTCGTGGCCGCCCTTCTGCGACGTTTTTTCTATGGTAAAGGTGTTGAATTTTTCATTGCTTTCAAGGGTGTAGGAATTAACGGTTATGCTGTTTTCGGTAAAATCAAGCAGATTGTACACTATTTCATCGGTCAGATAGCTCTGACCCGCATTTTCGCCGAGGGGAGGAATTTCCTCTTCATCAATGCTTCTGGGGCGGTTAATCGAGCCGGAAACCATATAAATCGTACCATTGGGGTCTGTAACTTTTGAAAGGCCCTCGGTGGATGAAACGGTCTTATTATGATACATTACATTGGAAATGGTGTAATAATGGCTGTGGCCGAGAAGTACAAGGTCGATTGAAAATTCATCGGCAAGCGGAGTGTAAAGGGTTCTGAGTAGTCCGTTTTCGCTTTCACGGTGGGGAATCCTGCCGCCGTAAAGGTCGTGATGGAACATCATAATTCTCCATTTTACATCCGGATTGTCTTTAATTGCTTTTTTGATAAAGCTGCGGTGAGTGCTCATGCTCTGGCAGTTTGAATCAAGCATAAGGAAAAGCGCATTGCCCTTAACAAAATAGTAATCGGCGCTGATATAGTTTGAAACAAGCGCCTTTGTGTTCTCATTGGGAACGGTGTGGAAGGCCTTGTAATCGGTGTACTTTATATCGTGATTGCCAACGGTTGTGGCAAACGGAACACTTCTTGCGGCAAGGGGCGCAACAAAGCCCTCATATTCACAGCGAAGGCCGAGGGAAGCCTGGTCGCCCGCGGAAACAACAAGCGAAAGGTCGCTTTTTTCACTTGCCTGCTCCAGAACGGAGTTCCACTTATAAGCGTGCTCCCTTACGGCGTTTTCATCCTCTTCGCTTGAAGAAATGTGAACATCGGTAACATAAAGGGCGGTAAAATCCTTTGAAGAATCGGTTTTGAAAGAATAAACTTCGGATGTTTTACCCGCGGCACAGCACCTGTAATAATAGGTTTTGCCCGGTTCAAGGCCTGTGATTTCGGCAATATTCCTCACATCACCCTGATTTGTCTGAACCTGCCTTGCCTCAAATCTGACGGCGCCGCTCATATTCTCATTCTCTGCCGCCTCAACATAGGCGGGTTCATCCGATGAGGCCGAATACCAGCCGACACACCTTTCGCTGTCGGTGCCGCCGGGGGCAAGGGTAACCGCCGCTCCCTCATCAACATAACTGCTCCAATATTCCTGCCAGGCGGTATCAGACGGCATTTCGGTTGCCGCAAGAGCACCGAATGCGCAGGAAAACAGAAACGCCGCGCACAGCAGCAGTGAGGTTAAGCCTTTAACTGTTTGTTTCATTTTGTCACGCTCCTTATATTTTACTTTGTTAATATACCATAATTATCTTTTCACTTCAAGAAATCTTTTATCTTTTTCATTGATTTTCCGGTTTGTTAATGCTACAATAGATTTTGTAATTGTTCCCTTAGCGGGGAGCCAAGATTAATCAAACGGAAACGGAGATGCTTAAAAATGAAAAACGGAAAGCCCGGATATGCTGTTGTCGGCCTCGGCGTCGGTAAAAATCACGCAAAAGCCGCATTTGATTCAAAGAACACCGACCTTATAGCGGTTTGTGACCTTTTGCCCGAAAAGCTTGAAAAAGCAAAAGAGGATTACGGCGACATTCTCACCTACACCGATTATGACGAAATGCTTAAGAACCCCGATATCGACATCGTTTCTGTTTGCGTTCCGAGCGGTATGCACGCCGAATTTGCGGTAAGAGCAATGGAAGCAGGCAAGAATGTTCTTGTTGAAAAGCCCGTTGATATTACGGTTGAAAACGCAATGAGAATAGAAGAAGCCCGCCTTCGCACCGGCAAAATCGCGGGTGTTGTGCACCAGAACCGCAACAACGCCGATATGGCACCCATCAAGGACGCTATTGACTCCGGCAAAATAGGCAAGCTTATCCTCGGTGACTTTGCCGTTAAATGGCACAGAACTCAGGAATATTTTGACAGAGACGGCGGCTGGAGAGGCACATGGGAAATGGACGGCGGCGGCTCACTTATGAATCAGGCTGTTCACACCGTTGACCTTATGATTTGGCTTATGGGCGATGTTGAAAGCGTTACATCCCATATGGGCATCTATGCTCACGATATCAAAACCGAAGACCTCACCGTTTCACTTGTTAAGTTCAAATCCGGCGCCGCCGCAAACTTCATTTCAACCACCTGCGCCTGGCCCGGAATCTGCACCGACATCAAGCTTTACGGCACCGAGGGTTCCATTGAGGCAAACGGCGACACCCTTAAGCTCTGGAAGCTTAAGAGCGATGCCGAGGGCACCGAAGAAAAGATGCTTGCCGATTACGCCGGCAACTCAGCCGCGGCAGCTCTTGACCCCACCCTCTGCACCGGTCACGCCTCTGTTGTTGAGGATATAGTCCGCGCCGTTTCCACCGGCACAGACCCGCAGATTCTTCCCCTTGAGGCCATTAAATCCGTTAAGTTTGTTACCTCAGTTTATGAATCGGCCAAGACCGGCAAAACCGTTTATTTTGACTGATAGCCCAAAAAACATTATCGCCCGTGCCGTTAAGCGGCACGGGCGATTTTTTGTGGACTTATGCAATCTTTTTGTGAATGTCACCCACGGCCACAATGGAAGCAAGCCCTTTATCCGGCAATTCGGTTCCGTATTCGGATTCAAGCCAC
>JAZUJM010000278.1:0-15159 GCA_045642785.1 Acutalibacteraceae bacterium
CTGAACCGAGCATACGGAACATTTCAACATTGGGCATATGCTTGTTTATCTCTTTTGCAAGAAGAAGCTCGCCCTCGTGGAAAAGGCCGGTAACGGGGCCGCAGCTTTCGATAAGCTCAATGGCTTTTTTGCGAACGGGCTCGTAGTTGCTGCCGAGGATTGTGGGGCCGCCGGCCTGAAGGAAGTCAACATACTTGTTGCCGTCAATATCATAAAGATATGCGCCCTCTGCCTTGGTTACGCAGATGGGGAACGGGAAGTTGAACGCAAGGTTGTGCTGAACGCCGCCGGGGATGAATTTCTTTGCCTCGGTGGTTATCTCTTTGGATTTGGCGCAGTTCTTGTCAAAGTGCTCAAGAACTCTTGCAAGCTCTTCGTCGTTGACGCAGTAAATGGGCTGAGAGGTGAGCTTGTCAAGCTTTGCATAGATGGTTTTGGCATCCTGCCAGTTGCTGATGGAGTAACCGTTACTCATTTTTTTCTGCCTCCTGATTTTTAAGATAGTTTATAAAGCTGTGGATGGTATTGTTAGTTTCGGCAGGGTCTTCAAAAGGCTCATTGTTTATGAACTTTTTGAAGATGAGGCCGAAATAAGCTCCGATAATGAATGAGGAAACATCCTTTGCGGAAAAGCGGCTCAGTATTTTTTCATAACCGCCGCTTTCGATTTCGCTGCGGATAAGCTCATCAACCTTTGCAACGGGGCAGTTGCCGGGTGACAGAATGCTTCTTAAAAACAGCTCGGTAACAAGGTAGGGGTAGGGGTAGGTGTCCTTTGCAAGCTGAGTGAAGATTGATGAAACATCGGGCTTTCCGTTTGCCCCCGCAGCAGAAAAAATATCGTTAATTTCTTCCTGCGCTATCTGATTTAAAAGGTCATCAAGCGATGAAAAGTGAGAAAAAAAGGTGGAGCGCGAAACATCGGCGCCGTCGGTAATCTGGTCGATTGTAACATTGCCGAGACCGTGCCGCTCAAAAAGCTGCTTTGCGCTGTGCATTATTGCACGGTGGGTTATGTCTTTTTTTCTAACGCGTCGTGACTGTTCCATTAAAATTCTCCGTCAGGTTAATAATAATACCTGTTAATGATTATACACATAAAATCCGGTTTTGTAAAGCATTTTTTGCACTTCAGTACAAAAATATATCGTGATTCATTTTTTTGAGTTCCGGGAAGCGGAACAAAAAACAGTTGTTTTTTATACCGTATTTTGATAAAATAACAGTTGAACGATATAATGGAGGCAATTATTATGAAAAAACTGACCGCTTTGCTGCTTTGCGTTATTCTTACGGCTGTTTCGGCTGCCGTTCCCGCTTCGGCTGCCGCGGGTGACAGCTATGAGATTACAAACCCGTATGCAGATGTTGACTGGGAGGAATGGAGCGGATATAAAACTCAGCTTCATTGCCACACAAACGCAAGCGACGGATATCAGACAATAAGCGAGGCAATAGCGGATTATTACGCGCTTGATTATGATATTGTCGCAATAACCGACCACGGCACAACCAACCTCGGTTGGGACAAGGCGCCCAACACCATCCCGATAGTGCGCGCAATCAAAAAGGAGAGAACCGGCGGCGCGAACAATCCCATAATTCCTCTCTCCGCCGCCGAATATGCGGGTTACACCGGCGGAACCCTTCAAAGCAAGGAGTTTACATATCTGAGCGGTGATGAGCTGATTCACACCGGCTTAACAAGAACCCACAAAAACGGCCTGCTTGATGTTGAAAAGGGCAATGAGCTGAATATGGCAACCCCCGTGTGCGATTGTCATCTTACCTGCTACTGGAGCGATTACGGTCAGGGCTATGCCGGGGTTTACGGCGATTACGAAACCCCGTGTGCCGAGGTTGCAAAGGATGACGGCATAACAATGCTTGCCCACATAGGCGAATATGTTTACCCCGACAAGGATTCCGCAAATTATGTGGGTCAGAAGGTTGACGAATATTTTGTTAACAAGTTTGCAAGAATCTTCCTTGATAATCCGGGCTCTGCGGCAGGTATGGGTATAAATTCCGCCACCGATGCGCACACCCGCTGTGACCGCATACTCTATGACCAGATTCTGCAGAAAACCATACCCAACGGTGTTACTCCGTGGAGCTTTTCTTTCTCCGATTCTCACAGCGAAACCTCAATAAATGACGCATATACAATTATGTATATGCCGGAGCTTTCAAATTCTGCTCTCAAAAACTGCATTAAAAACGGCGAATTTTTCTCTGTTTCTCATTATTCAAACGGCTTTGAGCTTAACGGAATGCAGGAGATGGAGGGCTACCTTGACGAAAACTTTGACAAGGTTGAGTGGTGGAAGGACAACACCCCGAGGGTGACGAAAATTGAGGTTGACGATGAAAAGGATATAATTAAGGTCTGGGGCGAAAACTTCAACTATATCACATGGGTGAGCTCCGGCAATGTGGTGCTTCGCGACTATGACTGTGAAAACGGCTATGCCGAGCTTGACCTTCACCGTGAAGACCTGCTTGACGATATAAATATGTATGTTCGTTTTTATATCTCGGGTGATAACGGCATCTGCTATGCTCAGCCGATGACGGTAAGGAAAAACGGCGAAACCTTTGCCCCCGTTGCCGTGCCGAAAACCCACGATTTGCCCAAATTCCTCAGAACTCTTGTTACCGTGCTTGACTGGGCAATCTTCAAATGGTCACCCGTTGTATGGATTTTCAAATATCTTGCTTTGGGCTATGACCCCATAATGCAGATTTTTGATTCATTCGGCAGAATTTTTATGTAGTGATTTAACATTTTGTTTATTGTGTTTGCTTTGCAGGCATATTATAATTGCCATAATAAATGAAAAGGTGGTGTTTCGCCGTGAAAAGAATACTCAGCTTTGTTCTTTGCGCCGCAGTTCTGTTTGCTTTCCCCGCATCGGTCTTTGCAGGGGATGAAAACGGAGCGGAAATCAAGCTTGTGAGCCTTGTTGATGAAAACGGCGATTACGATTTGAGCTTTGTAAAAAGCGAGGCGAAAACCGCCAAAAAATCCCCGGCGCTTAAATCCGTGCCCGTGTTCCCGTCAAGCTATGATTCAAGAAACGAAAATGTTATTACTCCCGTTAAAAATCAGGGCATAACCGGCGATTGCTGGGCTTTTTCAGCAATCAACGCACTTGAAAGCGATGCCATAAGCCAAGGGTTCACCGAGCTTGATAAAACGGATTTTTCCGAATCTCACCTTGTTTATTTTTCTTCCAATTCAGCCTCCTCAACCGAGGGCGACCACAATTTCGGTGAGGGTGAAACCTGCTCCAATGCACACAAAAGGGGAGGCAGCTGGCAGTATGCCGTCGCCGCGCTTGCAAAGTGGTCGGGAATAGCCGAAGAGGCGGATTTCCCGTTTAACGGCGGTGATATCAGTGCTATGAATATTGATGAGGAGCACCGCTACAACACCGGCACGGGGCTTGTGCTCAACTCTGCCGAATTGCTTGATTCCGAGGCAAAGTGCAAGCAATGGATAACCGAGCACGGCTCATTTATGGTGAGCATTTATTATGATGAGGAATATGTTTATAACGGCGAGGATTACTGCGCTTATTACTGCGATGAAGATTATTCAATAAATCATGCCGTGAGCGTTATCGGCTGGGATGATAACTTTGCTGCGGAAAACTTTAAGGGCATCGCTGCACCCTCTTCACCCGGAGCATGGCTTTGCAAAGACAGCTGGGGTGTCTGGGAGCACGATGACGGCTTCTTCTGGCTTTCTTATGAAAACACATCCACCGACGAAGCGGTCGGCTACACCGTGGGTGCAAGTGACGAATATCTGCACAACCACACCTACAACGGTGCGTGCTACCGCCTGGCGGTTGACCATTCAAACGGGGCAATGGCCGCCAATGTATTCACGGCGCAAAGCGGCGAAAAGCTGGAGGCTGTTTCAACCTACACCATTCAGCCCGACACCGCGCTTAATATAAGCATTTATACCGGCATTCCCGCCGATGCCTCCGACCCGGTTTCCGGCACCCTTGCCTGCTCATTCAGCGTTACCGAGCAGAATGCGGGTTATCACCTTATCCGTCTGCCACAGGCGGTTATGCTCAATGCCGGGCGTTTTTCGGTGGTTATTGAGTTTTCACATTCATCCGGGCAGGTTTTTATTCCCATTGAGCGGAATGCGGGCACAATAACCTACACCTATACCGAAAAAGAAACCTATCTTCTGCTGCCGGATAATTTCACGGGGTGGAAGGATGCCAAAAATGTTGTTAATGCGAATGTAAAAAATGTCTTTATTCAGGCTTTCACAAACTGTAATCATAACTTTACCGAAAAGGTGTCGGAGGAAACGGGCCACACCGTTAAAAGCTGCACATACTGCGGGCTTGTGATTTCCGAAGGCGGCCACACTCCCGGTGAATGGCAGATAACCGAAAACCCCACCCTTGAAGCGGAAGGAAAAATGGAGAAATTCTGCACCGGGTGCGGTGAAAAGCTTGATGAGAAAGCCATTGCAAAGCTTGAAAAGTTACAGAGCGAAAGCAGCGGCGTTTCGGCAGTTGTGTGGGGCGATGATTACGGCGAGGGGCTTGCAATCAGCGCCGAAAAATATGAGGACGGCAGTTTTACCGAAACCGTTAAGGAAAAGCTTAAAGCCCCGGATGCTGCCGTGTATTCGGTGAATGTGAGCGATTCAAGCGGCAAAACCGAAGCGGAAAACGGGCTTACCCTGTATTTACCGATACCCGGGGAACTTGATTCCTCCAAGGTTGAAGCATATAAAATCAACCCCGAAACCGGGGAGGGCGAGAGCGTAAGCTTTACTGTTGAAGACGGCTTTGCGGTTATCACGGGGGCTCAGAACGGCGTTTTTGCCCTTGCAATTCCGCACACTCACATCTTAAGGGAAATCACGGTGCCCGCCACCTGCACCGAGGACGGCGAGATATATAATATCTGCACCGAATGTAATGAGCGCATAGGCGAGGCGAGAATAATCCCGCACGCCGAGCATAATTTCGCAAACTATGTTTACAACAACGATGCGGCAGTTGGCCGCAACGGCACCGAAACGGCAAAATGTGAGCATTGCACCGCCACCGACACAAGAGAAGTGCCGGGTACCGCTCTGCCTGCGGCGGCAATCGCAATAAGAAACATAAGAGCGCATAACGGGCAGACGGTAGATTATAAATCGACCATCACCTTATTTGCCGATGCCGAAAATTCAGAGGGACTTGAATGGTATGTTAACGGCAGGAAAGCCGCCGCCAACGCCGACGGAAGCTGCACGGTAAAAGAAGTTACATCCGATTTTGAAATATTCTGCCAAACAAAAGATTTAAGTGGCAGCACGATTAAAAGCGAAATCTGTACCGTTAAAGTAAAAACGGGATTTTTCGCAAAGCTTGCGGCATTTTTCAAGGGCCTTTTCAAAAAGCTGCCCGTGCTTATATGGGATTGATAATTATAACATAAATAAGAATCACTCCGGGTCAGCCGACCCGGAGTGATTCTTATTTAAACAAATATATTATTTCTTTATTTTAATGCCGAAGCTTATCGGGCGGCAGAGCTCGACTGCCGCGCAAATGCCGCTTTCTTTAAGGCTTTTTTCGGCAAGGCGTGCTTTTTCTTCATCGGTAAACAGGCCGAAAACCGTGGGGCCGCTGCCGCTCATTCGGGTAAGTGACGCGCCTCTTTCGGAAATAATGCTCCTGATTTCTGCCAGCTCGGGAATTTCAATCACCTGCTCAAAAACATTCTGCGATTCGCGGCAAAGGGCGTCGAAATCGCCCCTTTGCATAGCGGAGATTATTGCCGCATTGTCGGGGTGAAGAATGTTGTCGGCGTTATCAAAGGCACCGTAGGCCTCTTTTGTGGAAACTCCCGCCTCCGGCTTGGCAAGCACAATAAAGCAATCGCAGAATGCGGGCAGGGGGGAGATTTTTTCACCGGCGTTTTCCACAAGCTTTGTGCCGCCCGAAATGCAGAAGGGAACATCGCTGCCCACCTTTAAGCCGATGGAGCAAAGCGCGGTTTCGCAAAGCCCGGTGTTGTAAAGGGCATTTAAGCCGCAGATAACCGCCGCCGCATCGGCGCTTCCGCCCGCAAGGCCGGCTGCCATAGGTATGCGTTTTTCGATATGGATTTTTATTCCTTCGTTTTTAATACCGGCATCGTTGAAAAACGCAAGTGCCGCTTTAAATGCGGTGTTGCGCTTGTCGCATGGCAGAACACCTGCCGAGCAGGTCATTTCAACCGTGCCGCTCGTTGTCTTTTCTATTGTAACGGTGTCGAAGAGGCTCACGGACTGCATCACCATAACAAGGCTGTGATAGCCGTTGTCGAGCTTGCCCGTTATATCGAGCGAGAGATTAATCTTCGCCGCCGCGTCAACGCTTAATTTCATTGTTTTTGTTTCGGCGTGGCCGATTCTCCTTAAAGCTTAGTTATTCAATGGGTATGGGCGTGGGAGTTCTGTTTTTGAAAAGGGAAATGCAGTTAAAGCCGCATTCTTTTGCAATCTTCATGCCCTCAGGTATGCCGAAGCCGAGGTGCTCGGCATAGTGGGCGTCGGAACCGACGGTTACAAATTCGCCGCCGAGCTCACGGAAAAGCTTAACTATGCCCTTGCCGGGGATTGTTTCACCTATCGGCTGGCGAAGGCCGGAGGTGTTGATTTCAAGCGCTTTGCCGTTTTCGGCAAGAGCTTTGAGTATCGCTTCGATTTTATCCTCATATCTTTTCATATCAACCGGCAGCTTCTGCTCGCCGACTATATAGCGCAGGGGATAGGTGAGGTGGGCAAGGGTGTCAAAGTTGCCCCATTTTGCAAGGGCAAGCTCCTCATCAAAATATTCGTCAAGCAAATCGGGGTAGTTTGAGGCCTCACCCTTATAATCAAAATCAATAAAATCCTTTTTGCCGCGGAGGTTGTGGATTGAGCCGATAACAATATCATAATTAAAGGTGTTAATCAGCCCCTCGGCAACCGGAATATCATAAGTGGGCTGGCCGAGCTCAATGCCGTTGCATACTATCAGCTTGCCGTTGAATGCGGAGCGGGCGTTGGCAACATAAAAATATGCCTGCCTTGCCGTAACATCAAAATTGCCGCTTTTATAAGCATCAATTTCGATGTGGTCGGTAAACGCTATTGCGCGCAGCCCTTTCATATATGCCGACTCACACAGAAACATTGCGGAATGGTGACCGTCAAATGAATTGTCGGTGTGAGTGTGAAGGTCAATAATCTTTTCATATTCCATAATATGATTCACCTCGGAAAGAGTATTTGCAGATATATTATAATATACCTTTTTTACTGTTTTAACAAGGGATAAATTTATTAATTTTTTGTTTTTTACAGGTTAACAGATTGGTAGTAAAGGTATGATAAATTGGGGATTGTGAAATTGTGCGCTTTGTGATAAAATAATAAAGTTATTACTTGATAAGAGATGATTGAATGAAAATTGTTGTAACCGGCGCAAACGGTCAGCTCGGCACGGATGTTATGGCACGCCTTAAAGAAAAGGGCATTGAAGCAATCGGTGCCGATATATCCGATTTTGATATAACCGACGGCGAACAAACCCTGAGCTTTTTCCTTAAAAAAAAGCCGGATGCCGTTATTCACTGCGCCGCATACACCGCTGTGGACAAAGCGGAGAGCGAACCCGAATTATGTGAAAAGGTCAATGCCGTGGGCAGTAAGAATATAGCGGAGGCCTCAAAAGCCGTGGGCGCAAAGTGCCTTTATATTTCCACCGATTATGTTTTCGGCGGCAGCGGTGAGGAGCCCTATGAGGTTGATTCGCCGAAAGCACCCGTGAACCGCTACGGCGAAACAAAGCTTGCCGGTGAAAATGCGGTAAAGCAGAATAACGATAAATATTTTATTGTACGCACCTCATGGGTGTTCGGCCTTAACGGAGCAAACTTTGTAAAAACGATGCTTCGCCTCGGTGCACAGCGGGAAGAGGTTGCCGTGGTTAACGACCAGATTGGCTCACCCACCTTTACCGAAGACCTTGCCGCCCTTCTGTGCGATATGATTGTTACCGAAAAATACGGCGAATATCATGCCTCAAACGAGGGCTTCTGCAGCTGGGCGGAGTTTGCCGCCGAGATAATGAAGCTTGCGGGCAACGGGTGCCGGGTGCGCGGAATAAGCAGCGATGAATATAAAAGCGCGGCGGCAAGACCGAAAAATTCACGCCTTTCAAAGGCCTCACTCGACAATGCGGGCTTTGACAGACTGCCCGGCTGGCAAAACGCACTTCAAAGATATTTTGAAAAATCAAAGCAGAACTGAGTTTTCGGAGCGTTTCGGCAATGGAAGAGGATAAGATAATAAACAATTCAATAAGCGCAGAAGAAGCTGAGCAGCCTGAGAGCCTCGGCTTTTTCGGCGAGCTTTATAAGCTTATCTATCTTTTGGGGCTTTCGGTTATCAGAGCCGTGCGCTCGGTGTTTTATTTTATCATTTTCGGCATCTTTAACGGGATAATGAAAAGGCTTCGCCTGCTGCCGGAGGATATAAAAGAAGAGAGAAAGGCAGCCGCAATAGGTCTGCAGAAAAAGCTTTCCGCCGCCAAAAATGAGACGGCAAGCTTTGCGGGCGAGCTTAAAAGAGCCCGTGCACGGCTTAAGCGCCTTCGCGGAAAGCCGAAAAAGAGGCTTTCACTTTTTGCAAATTATGTTAAGCTGGGGCTTCACCGCCACCGCGGAATGTTTAAAACAGCGGCAAATATCGCCCTGCCGGTTGCGGCGATAATCGCTTTTTCGCTCACGGCAAGCTATTGGAAAAAGGTTACCGTGGCGCTTGAAGTAACCTATGATGACAGAAGCCTCGGTTATATAGGCAGCGAGGCTGTTTATATGGAGGCACTTGACCTCATTGAAAAAAAGATAGACGGCGGTGCCTACACCTTTAACGGCGGCAATCCGTCATCCTCACTCAATGCGGAGTATAAGCTTAAGCCCGTTTCGCTTGATATGCTCAACGATGCCAACACAATCTGCGACAAGGTGATAGAAAGCTCGGCTTCAAACCTCACAAACGCCTGCGGAGTTTATGTTGACGGCGAATTTCTCGGCGCGGTGAAAAATGAAGCGGACGCCAAAACGGTTTTTGACTCCTATCTGAGCGGCTTTGCCCCCGAAAAGGGTGAGGACTATATTGTTGATTTTGTTGAAAGTATTGATTATGTTGAGGGGCTTTACTCCGATAACGGCGATATAATAATCGACGCCGCCGAACTCGGCGAAAAGGTGAACGGCGAAAGCATTATTATCCGCGATTATACCGTCAGGTCAGGTGACTCTGCCGAAAGCATTGCCGATGAAAATGATATGGAGCTTTCACGCCTTGAAGAGCTTAATCCCGATTACAGCTGGGATGATATACGCGAGGGTGACACGGTTAAAATCGAGCGTGAGGGCAAACGGCTCAGTATTCGCAAAACGGTTACATCAACCGAGAATGTTTCGGTTGATTTCGACACGATAAAAACAAAGGATAATACAAAATATCAGGGCTATGAAAAAGTGACGCGAAAGGGCGTTAAGGGCATTAACAGAGTAACAACCACGAATATCTATATTGACGGTGAGCTGAGTGACACCAAGGTTGATATTGAGGTTGTGAAGGCCCCGGTAAGTGAGCTTAAAACCGTGGGCGGCAAAAGCTACTACGGCGGCGCCTATGTGGGTTCGGCCTCATCATACGGCTTCCTTTGGCCCGCGCCGAGCTGCCACTATATAAGCTCACCTTACGGCTACCGCAGAAGCGGCTTCCACAAGGGAGTTGACCTTTGCCGCTCCGATGGCGGAGCAAACGGCACCGCGGTTATCGCCGCCAAAAACGGCACGGTTGAATTTGCCGGGTGGAACACGATAGGCTACGGCAATATGGTGCTTATCAACCACGGCAACGGTGTTAAAACAAGATATGCCCATATGCTTTCGGGCTCAATATGCGTTTCGGCGGGCGAATATGTTTACGCCGGTCAGCAGATAGGAAGGGTCGGCTCAACCGGCAATTCCACCGGCCCGCACCTGCACTTTGAGGTTTATATCAACGGCGAAAGAAGAAACCCGATGAATTATCTCAGATAAATATTAAAAACCGCTGTGTGAATCTGAAAATTCACACGGCGGTTCTTTTATCCCTGAGCGAGTATTCGCCAGTAATCATATCCGTAAACGGATTTAAGCTTCTGAAGCCCGTCTTTAAGGGCCGATATCAGTTCTTTGTCTGCAAGGCAGTTATCCGGCGCATAAAAGCCCCACGCGGCGGCTCCCGTTACCGATGGCAGAAACTTGTTTTCATAAAGCGGGGAACCGGCTTTTATCTGCTTTGTGTAGGCGGCGTATTCGGCATCGGCTCTTACGGCTGCTTTCAGCTTTTTATAATCATTCCTTATTTCGGCAAGCTCATTTTCGGGGCAGGGACTGCCGAGATAGTATTCGGCGCGAAGAATCAGCGATTCCGATTTTTCGATATATTTAACCATTCTGCCCGCAAGCGCGGTGTCATCAAGCTTTATAAGTTCCTGCTTCATATTATATCTCCTGCTGCATTTTTACATAGTTGATTATATCATCTGTTCCCGGCGTTTTCAATAACCGGAAGTTCTCTTTTAACTCCGATGTTTTGCAGACAGTCAAATTCGGCTGTTATGCACGCGGCTCCGGCGGTTTTAATAAGCCTTGTCTGTCCGGCGCGGATTTCGCTTTTTCTCAGTTCATCGCAGATGCTTTCAAAAAAACGCGAAAGTGCAAGCAGCTCATATTGCTCCGGCGAAAGCGAAACGCTTTTCTCCTTTTCATCATAAACAACGGTTCGTATGATTCCGAGCGGAAGCTTAACGGAGTTTAAGAAGAGATATTTTTCCTCCGTGAAGCATATTTTATTCTTTTCTGCCCGGGAATTGCCTGCGGTAAGGCTGAAAAAGTTCAAAGCAAGTTTGGTTTTTACTGCCTGCCTTACAACCAGCTTTTCGCGTGCCTTTGAGGATGATGTGAATTTTAACGGAACAACCGCCTCGGCATAACCTTCGGCACCGGTGATATCCGGAGTACCGTCGCGGTTTTCTTCAACCGCGCTTATGAGCACATCGCCTTTCAGAACGGCGCTTCCGGGTTCAACAAGTGCGCGGCCGTTGAAAACGCGCAGGGCAGAGAGCCTGCCGTCCTGCGCGGCAACGAGGTCGCAAATCCGCTCGTCCTCCTTCGGCGGCCTTTGCTGAACCTCGCGCACCTCAATTACCGCCTTGCTTCCGCTTATGTTAACATAAAGCCAGCTTAACCCCGGCAGCTTTTTCAAAGCCTCGGTGCGAATTTCAAAGGCGGAAATATCGCTCTTTTTCGCGCCGGGCTTTACTCCCTCTTCCGCAAGGGCGGCGATAATATCATCGGCGGCAACATTGTTGCTGCCCAAAACGGAAACAGTCCATATCCTGCTTGAAAGCACGGGAAAAATTATCAGAAACAGCCATACTCCGACAAGAAGCCCGAATCTGTTTTTGTGCTTGCCCAGAATGAACGGCAAACCGTTTTTGCCGGTTACCTGCAGCCTCATTCCGGCTTTCTTTGCGGTCGGTCTTATTCTTTTGTAGCTTCTCAAATCCGTGCAGGCGGCAAGTGAACCGCCGCTGCCGTTCAGGTTCCACAGGTTAATGCGGTTAAGTGAGCACAGGTTAATGAATCTTTCGGGGAAGCCGCCCTCTGCACGGAAGCTGACATAACCCGAAATAAATCTGAGCAGTTTTATTAAAAGCATGGCAACCTCTCAATTTGTAAATTCAAGGCCGAGTATATCGCCCGCAACGCTGGCGCGGCTGTCCTGCATGGCGGTTATTGTAAGGTTTTCGCCGTAAATTTTCAGAATCATTCTGCCGAGATTGAGTTTTACCGAGCAGTCGCAGTATTGAAGCACGCCCGCGCAACCGTCAATAAGTGCGCAGGAATTGTTTTCAAGCTCAATGTGAAAGCCGCCGGGCAGCGAACCTACGGGTATTTCAAGCCCTGCTCCGAGCTTTTCCACAAGGGCTCCGTAATCGGGTGTTTTTAATTGATGTTTCATTCGCTTTTCTCCCTTTTCTCAGGTTAATTAATCCTATGACTTGCCGTTCTTAAAAATGCCCCGGGACTCATATATTTGTTCGGGGGTGTGGGAGAAAAATGCGCGAAAAAACACGGAAAAGAATTGCCGCAGTGGCGGGGGTGGGCGGCTTTGTATTGCTGACACTCAACCCCGCAAGGGCGGCTGCCGGGATAACCTCGGCGGCTGAGCTCTGCATAAATTCGGTGGTGCCCGCCCTTTTCCCGTTTGCGGTTATATCCTGCCTGCTTGCCGGGTGCGCGGATTCCTTTTGCGGCAAACGGGCAAAACGGGCTGCCGCAAGGCTGTTCGGCCTGCCCGCCGAAGGGCTGCCCGTTTTATTTGTTTCACTTCTCGGCGGATATCCCACCGGGGCTATGTGCGCCGCTTCGCTTTTTTCGCAGGGCAAGGTAACCGGGTGCGAGGCACGGCGGCTGAGTACGGTGTGCTTTAATCCGGGGCCGGGCTTTGTGCTCGGGGTCGTGGGCGAATTTATGCTCGGTTCAAGAAAAGCGGGTACGGTTCTGCTTTTTTCGGTCAGCGCGGCAGCCGTTATCTGCGCCGCCGCAACAGGGAGATTCACGGAAAAAGAAGAAAAAGAGGAAAGGCGCATAACACAATCTGCGGAGCCGGTTTATTCGCTTGTTTCGCGTGCGGTCAGCGGCGGGGTCAGCGGTATGCTTAACATCTGCGGCTGGGTGCTGATTTTCGGAGCGGTATTCCCGTTTGTGCCGCGATTTGCCGAAAAAAGAATATTCGGGGCTGTAATGAGCCTTTTGGAAATAACAACCGGGCTCGGGGAGTGCGCCGCGCTTATCCCTTTGCCGTGGGTCGCGGCTTTGCTCAGCTTCGGCGGCGTGTGCACACATTGTCAGGTGCTTTCGGTCTCTTCGGAATATTCCGTAAAACCGGGGAATCTGTTTTTGTATCGCCTGCTTTGCTCCGGCGTTAGCTTTTTGCTTTGCCTTTTGCTTTGCCGCATTTTTCCGGCCTGCACGGCGGTGAGCGCCGCGGCATTGGCGGCAAAAGCGGTAAAAACCTCACGCGGAATACCTGCGGCGGCCTCTTTGATGTTTTTATGTGCCATTTTTATTCTTGACCTTGATAACCGCCAAAAGATGTGTTATTATTAATAATGCCGAAAGGCAGTATTAAAGAAAAGAGGTGCCTTTATGAAGAAAAAGCTTGTTAATTCCAAAGCTTATCCTGCCTCCTGTGTTTACTGTGAACACGGCCGCATTTCCCCCGGCGGTATATCTGTGCTTTGTGTCAAAAAAGGCATCGTTAAAGCAGACGGGAAGTGCAGAAGATTTGCTTATGACCCGCTTAAACGCGAGCCTCAGGTTTCGCCTGCCGCCCCAAAGGCAGATGCTTCCGAGTTTGAATTCTGATATTTTAAGGAGAGAAAAAAATGGCATTTATTCCGATGATTGATTATGATACAGCTTCACCCGAGGTTAAAGCCGCTCACGATGAACACCTTAAGGTCGGCAAAATGACCAACATGAAGCGTACCCTTTTAAACTCCGTTCCCGCGTTTAACGCGCTTATGGATTGGTACACCCTTCGCGCCGAGGCGGCAAAGTTCCTTTCAGACCTCGATATCACCATTTTCTGCTATTCCATTTCCAACACAAATGAGTGCATGATTTGCTCCCTTTTCTTCACAAAAATTCTGGTTGATGAGGGGATTGATATTGAAACATTTGAGCTTAACGAAAAGCAGCAGCTTTTAAAGGATTTCGGCAGCGCACTTGTACTTGACCCCAAGGGGCTTGTCAATGAAGAAATGATGGCAAGGCTCAAGAGCTTTTTCACCGACGAGCAGATTGTTCTGCTTGACGCATTCGGAGCAATAATGATTGCCACAAACCTTATCAATTCTTCCCTTAAGGTTGACCTTGACGGTTATCTCGGCGGCTACATTTCAAGAAAAGGCTGATAATAAAAAATTTGCCCTGCGGTATTTACCGCAGGGCAATAATTATCTCATTATTTCACCGGTCAGCGGGTTTATTATGAACTGATAAACCGCAACATGTGTGCCGGAGATGTATTTGTCAAGATGCATTGAGCCGAAGAACCAGCGGCGGAACTCGCACGCCTCCGAAAGCTCTTCAAGGTAGGTGTTAAGGCCGTTAACTGCGGGGCTTTCGCTGTCCTTAAGCATAAGGAAGGTCTTGATTTTAACAGGGGGCTCGTGGGTTATTACAAAATCCACCTTGCAAAGGTGCTTTTCAAGGTTCTCGGCACCTTCAAGCAATTCGTCACGGCTGGGAAGCTCGGACTTTGACCACACATTGTTTTCAAAACGGATGTCGATATCGGGGCTTTCGCCGCCGCCCATTGTGAAAAACTTAAGCCCCTCAATGGTGTAAACCTGGCCGCGCATAAGGTGATAAAGGTTGCCGCTTATGTTGTGAACCTTGCCGCCGTTCCATTCGGTAACGGGGTAGGAGGCAAGCAGCTCAAAATTTTCGTGAGTGCCGTCAACAAAGCAGATGTTATATTTTTTCTTCGCAAGCTTGTTGAGAATTTTTTTCTCCTTTGCGTCACCCGTCCAGATGAAGCCGAAATCACCGCAGACAAGAAGCGTGTCACCCTCGTTTATCTGCTTGAATTTTTTCTGTGAGAACAGGTCAAAATCGCCGTGCATATCACCCGTTGCAAAAATCATTTTTCACTCACTCCCGAAAAAGACAAATTTTTTAAAATTGATATTTATTTTTATATCTGTATCTGTTATAATGAAATTAATAATTTTCACAAATTTACTTATCTTATATAATACTACAAATCAAGGTGTCTTGTCTATGAAAAAATTCATTATTTTTATAAGTTCTTTTGCCATAATCATTTCGTCCCTGCTAATGCCCGTATCGGCGCAGAATTACATTGACGATTTGCAGAAGGACAACGGTGAAAGCACCGTCAAGCTCTAGTGCAAGGTTGACTATATGGAAAGCCTTCACGACGGTTCGGTTATATTTGAAAAGAACGCCGACACCGCCGTTGCTCCCGCCTCACTGACAAAAATTATGACGGCTCTCGTTGTT
>JAZUJM010000279.1:0-10637 GCA_045642785.1 Acutalibacteraceae bacterium
GTGCCGTCGCCGAAATACTTGTTGCAGATTTCGTCAAACTTGCCGTTGCCCATGATTTCGTCGATGAAAGCATTAACGCTTTCAAGAAGCTCGGGCTGAGCCTTGTCAATGCCGAAAGCATATACTTCGTCGGTAAGGTTAATGTCGATAACTTTGACTGCGGGAGCCTTTTCGCCGTTTTCTTCGGGCTTTTTTTCGGGCTCTTCGGTTTTGCCGCCGCAAGCTGCAAGGCAGGAGATAACGGCTGCAAGTGCAAGAACTATTGCGAGAACCTTTGCGAACTTTTTCATTGAATTTTCCTCCATTATAATAATGTGGGCTAATTATACAACCTGCATATACAAATGTCAAGTATAATTATTCAACAAATATGCGCTTATTTGTCTGCATCCCTATATATTTTTATTAAATTCATAAAATCCTGCGGAAACTCCGCTTCAAAGCATACTTCCTCATTCGTTACCGGATGAATAAACATACACTTTCTGCAATGGAGCATCTGATGCCCCGCCTCCTGAACAAAATCGCCGTACATATTATCCCCCGCAAGCGGATGGCCGATGAACGCCATGTGAACCCTTATCTGATGTGTTCTGCCCGTTTCAAGCGAAAGCTTAACAAGCGTTGCGCCGCTGTAATTTTCCACCGTGCTCCAATGTGTAACGGCGCTTTCAACGCCCTTTTCATATGAGCAGGCGCGCAGGGTTTTCATCGGGTCGGGGCGGTAAATCGGCACATCAACCGTGCCCTCCCCGTGAAGCTCGCCCTCAACAATGGCATAGTATGTTTTTTTCACTTTTCCGCTCAGATTGGAGGCGGAAAACTTGTTCTTGGCGCAAACCACCGTGCCGGAGGTTCCCTTGTCGAGCCTGCCAACCGCCCTGAACGCCGAATTTTCGCCCTTTTGCAGCAGATAGGCGGCAACGGCATTGGCAAGGGTGTCGCCCTGGTGATTGTGGGTGGGGTGCATTGCCATAAACGGAGATTTGTTGATTATGAGCAGGTCGCTGTCTTCATAGATAATATCAATCGGCGCGCTTATCGGCTCGGGGCTTTCGCCGTCATCCGGCACGGTTATGGAAACCGTGGCACCGGCAACAAGCCTGTCAATAGTTCTTATCCTCTGCCCGTTCATCATCATTCCGTTTTCGGTGCGCTTAAGCTTGCCCACAAGGCGTGAGGATACTCCGCAGCGCGTGCGCAGAAAGGATAATGCCTTTTTGCCGTCATACTCCGGCGGAACGATAAATTCTATTGTTCTCGGCATTCCGCTTCCTCCATTAAAAAAAGCCTGTTGCGGAAAAATCTGCAACAGGCCTTGAAAATCAACTTATTGCGGCTTATGCAAGCTCGGCAAAGTACTTGATGGTGCGAACCATCTGGCTGGTGTAGGAGTTCTCGTTATCATACCAGGAAACAACCTGAACCTGGAAGAGATCGTCGCCGATCTTGGAAACCATGGTCTGAGTTGCATCGAAGAGAGAACCGAATCTCATGCCGATAACATCGGAGGAAACGATGGGATCCTCGTTGTAGCCGAAGGACTCGGAAGCAGCAGCCTTCATAGCGGCATTGATGCCTTCCTTGGTAACGTCGGCACCCTTAACAACAGCGGTAAGGATGGTGGTGGAGCCTGTGGGAACGGGAACTCTCTGAGCGGAGCCGATAAGCTTGCCGTTGAGCTCGGGGATAACAAGGCCGATTGCCTTTGCAGCGCCGGTGGAGTTGGGAACGATGTTGGCAGCGCCTGCGCGTGCTCTTCTGAGGTCACCCTTTCTGTGGGGGCCGTCAAGGATCATCTGATCGCCGGTGTAGGCGTGGATGGTGCTCATGATACCGCTCTGGATGGGAGCATAATCGTTAAGAGCCTTTGCCATGGGAGCAAAGCAGTTGGTGGTGCAGGAAGCTGCGGAGATTATCTGATCATCAGCGGTGAGGGTGTCGTTGTTAACTGAGAAAACGATTGTTTTGTGGTCGTTGCCTGCGGGAGCGGAGATAACAACCTTCTTTGCGCCTGCGTTGATGTGAGCCATGCTCTTGTCCTTGGAGCAGTAGAAACCTGTGCACTCAAGAACAACGTCAACACCGAGCTCGCCCCAGGGGCAGTTTGCTGCGTCTTTCTCGGCATAAATCTTAAGAACCTTGCCGTCAACGGTGATGGTGCCGGCTTCGTCGTCGCTGCAGATGGTGTGAAGGTTTTCGCCTATAACGCCGCAGTAACCTTTCTGTGCGGTGTCATACTTGAGTAGATGTGCAAGCATTGAGGGGTTGGTAAGGTCGTTGATGGCAACGATTTCATAACCCTCTGCGTCGAACATCTGGCGGAAAGCAAGACGACCGATGCGGCCGAATCCGTTGATTGCTACTTTAACTGACATATTATTTACCTCCATAATATATTGAAAGTTTTTTACCGTTCTTATTTTAGACAGTTTTGCCATTTTATGCAACTGTTTTTTTAATAAAAAACGCTTTTTTGAAAAGATTTGTTAACCTGACTAAAATACCCGTTTATTGCGGTGAATTTAATATTAATTTGCCGAAGAAAAACCTGCACCGGAAGCTCACTTGTGATACTTTGTGCCTGCCGAAATGGAAAATGCACGGTAAATCTGCTCAAGAAGCATAACCCTTGCAAGCTGATGCGGGAAGGTCATCGGGCTCATTGAAAGCCTCAGCTCCGCCCTGCTTTTAACCGTTTCGGACAGTCCGCAGGAGCTGCCGATGATAAATGAAACATTGCCGCCGGAGAGCGCAAAGGAATCCATTTTTGCCGAAAGCTGTTCGGATGAAAGCATTTTTCCCTCAATGCAAAGGGCAACCACCTTATCGGAGGGGGAAATGCGCGAAAGAATCTGCTTTGCCTCCTTTTCGAGGGCAGAAGCAATCTCCGCCTCCGACGGGGAATCCGGCAGCCTTTCGGGGGTGAGCTCTGTTATATTGATTTTGCAAAAGGCACCCAGGCGCTTAACATACTCCGCGCTCATGTCGCGAAGATACTGCTCCTTCATTTTGCCAAGGCAGATAATATTTACATTCATCATTGTTTTTTCTCCGAAAAAGCGGGCCGCTTCGGTGAAGCAGCCCGCTGATAAAGCTGAACTTAAAATGCAAACTTGGCTTTGCCGTCGCAGCCGAGAACATCCTTAATCTTGTGCTCAACCATGCCCTGAATGGCATCACGGGCGGGAGCAAGATACTTTCTGGGATCGAAATCGCCGGGATTTTCGGCAAAGTGCTTTCTGACGGCAGCGGTCATTGCAAGGCGAAGGTCGGAGTCGATGTTAATTTTGCAGACTGCCTTTTCGGCGGCCTTGCGGAGCTCTGTTTCGGGGATACCGATAGCGTCGTCAAGCTTGCCGCCGTTGGCGTTGATCATCTTGACAAACTCCTGAGGAACGGAGGATGAACCGTGAAGAACGATGGGGAAGCCGGGAAGACGCTTTGAAACCTCTTCAAGGATGTCAAGGCGAAGCTTGGGGTCCTGGCCGGGCTTGAATTTGAAAGCGCCGTGAGAGGTGCCGATGGCTATTGCAAGGGAGTCAACTCCGGTGCGGGTAACGAAATCTTCAACCTCTTCGGGCTTGGTGTAGGAGGAATCCTCGGCGGAAACATTAACCTCATCCTCAACACCTGCAAGGGTGCCGAGCTCGCCCTCAACAACAACGCCGTGTGCGTGAGCGTACTCAACAACTTTTCTTGTTACTTCGATGTTTTCCTCATAAGGTCTGGAGGAACCGTCTATCATAACGGAGGTGAAGCCGCCGTCAATGCAGCTCTTGCACAGCTCAAAGCTGTCGCCGTGGTCAAGGTGAAGGGCGATGGGAAGACCGCTTGTGGCAATAGCTGCCTCAACAAGCTTTACAAGGTAGGTGTGGTTGGCATAGCTTCTTGCGCCCTTGGAAACCTGAAGAATAAGGGGAGCCTCAAGCTTTTCGCCCGCCTGAACGATACCCTGGATAATTTCCATGTTGTTAACGTTGAATGCGCCCACGGCATAGCCGCCGTTATAAGCATTCTCAAACATTTTTTTAGTGGTTACGAGTGGCATAAAAAATACCTCCAATCAAAATTTACCGTGTAATATTATACTTGCGAAAGGCAGAAAAGTCAATAAAAAATCAAAGAACTGTTATATCGGCAAATTCCGCCTCAATAAACCGGGCAAGGGTAAAGGGTTCAACGCTCACCATTTCGCCCCTCATACCCGCGCTGACATAGATATAATCAAAGAGCTGTGCCGTTTCGTCAATAACGGTTCTGTACTTTTTCTTCATACCTATCGGCGAACAGCCGCCGCGGATGTAACCCGTTGTGGGCAGCAGGTCTTTAACATGAAGCATTTCAATCTTTTTTTCGTTGAACTGCTTTGCGACCTTTTTTAAATCAAGCTCCTCTTTAACCGGAATACAGCACACGCCAACGCCGTTTTTCTCCCCTTTGAAGACAAGGGTTTTGAACATTCTTTCGGCGGGAACCCCCGTTTTTTCGGAGGCTGTGGCGCCGGAAAGGTCGCTTTCATCAACCTGATATTCGATTGTGCCGAATTCAATACCGGCCCCTTCAAGAAGCCTTATTACATTTGTTTTAGTCATTTTTCATTATCCTGAATGTGAAAGAATACTTTTTGCCGCTCGACACCTTGTAAGGTGCGTGAAGGTAGGCGCAGCCGGGCATATCACCGCCGACTCCCCTTTCGGCGCCGTCAAGGCAAAGGGTGATGAACGAATCCTTTTTAAGCTCATAAAGGTGCTTTGCCGAATCAAGCTTTTCGGGGGTATAGAAGCCTGCGTTAAAGCCGAAGGGCTTATCCGCCGCCTGAACGGTTATTCCCCTGCCGTCATTATCCGAAAGCTTAAGGGTACGCACATCACAGCGGTGGCCGTTTTCCTGCGGCCTCATATAGCGGTGCTCAAGCTCATCCACCGTCATTTTGTGAACGGCTATTGCCGCGCCGGTCTTGCGGTCACAGTAATTCTCCTGCGGGCCGCGGCCGTACCACTCGGCATTGACAAACGACGGGTCGATTCCGAGGCGAACCCCCACTTTAAGCATGGGCAGCGCAAGGCCCTCGGCAGAATGTTTAACGGTAACATCACCGTTGGGGGCAAAGGTGTAAACGGTTTCCACCCCTGCGGTAAACGGGGCAAACCAGTTTGTTTTTATCTGAACATCGGCGCCGATATTTTTCTGTTCCGTTTTAACGGCAACCGCTTCGGCGGTGGAACGCTTCCATTGATAAAGCGGATGAACCCCGGCAACAAACGGGGCAAAATTCAGATAGCCGCGGTCGTTATCCGTAAGTGCCCTGAAGAAATCGGGTTTTAACGGAGTTTTGATAATTTCTTTTTCGCCGTATTTAAGAGATGTAAGAGCGCCGTTTTTAACCTCGGCGGAATAATCCCTGCCGACTACTCTGTAAGTGCTGCCGAGCATTTCTATTCTGAGCGTGCCCTCGGCCCTGCGTGCGGGTGCGGCGGGGGCTTCACGCAGAATAATCTGGCCGAAGGTTATTTCGCTTCCCTTTTCGGCCCAGGCAGCAGCTTCTTTGTTAACGAATGAAACAGTGAGTATCGCTTCGCCGCTTTCGCCCGCGTCGGCGAGTGAGCAGGGAAGTTCAAGCTCCTTTGAAGTGCCGGGGGCGACATCAAAGCTTTCGATTTTTCCGGATTTAACCTCTTTGCCGTCAACGGTGAGCTTCCAGTTTATTGCGACCTTATCCGTGCCGGCAAAAAGATTCTTGTTTTTAACCGTTATTTTTCCGTCTGCAAAGTCGGTGGCTTCAAGGTTTGCATAAACCTTTTTCACCTCATAATACGACGGGTGAGGGATTCTGTCGGCGCCGATTATGCCGTTGGCGCAGAAGTAGTAACTTGAAAAGCCCTCTTTAAAATCGCCGCCGTAAAGCCATTTTTCGGTGCCGTTTTCAACGCGGCGAATGGACTGGTCAACATAATCCCAGATAAAGCCGCCGCACATATGCTCATATTTCTCAAAAACATCCATATATTCCTTAAAATTGCCGAGGCTGTTTTCCATGGCGTGAGCATATTCGCAGTAAATTACCGGCTTGTCGGCGTATTCGTCGGCACCTATCGGCTTGTTGTCGGCGGCAAGAATGTTGGCAACATTATCGAACAAAGTGGTCTTGACCGCTTTTTTGTCGCGGAGTTTTTCCACTATGCCCTCAACGGGATACATTCTGCTTATGAAATCGGATTTGCGGAAATCGAAATCACCCTCATAGTGCACGGGGCGGCTCTTATCAAGGGCAAGAATGGCGTTTTTCTCAAAAATAAAGTTGTCGCCGTCACCCGCCTCGTTGCCGAGTGACCAGAAGCAGACGCAGGCATGGCTTCTGTCGCGCAGAACCATTCTTTCGGCTCTGTCTTCAACCGCCTGCTTGAATTTCGGGTTGCTTCCCGGGCAGTTCTTTCTTCTTACGCCGTGAGTTTCAACATCCGCCTCATCCATAACATAAAAGCCAAGCTCGTCGCACAAATCATAAAGAATTTCCGCATTGGGGTAATGGCTTGTGCGTATGGCGTTGATATTGGCGTTTTTCATCAGATAAAGGTCCTGATAATATCTTTCCCTCGGCACGGCCCAGGCGTTATCCGGGTCAAAATCGTGGCGGTTTGTGCCCTTGATGATAACGCGCTTGCCGTTCATATAAAGCACATTGCCCTTTATTTCCATTTTGCGGAAGCCGATTCGTATGCACTTTGAAGAAAGTGTCTTTTTGCCCTGCTTTAAAGTGAGCACAAGGGAGTAAAGGTTCGGTATTTCCGCCGACCACTGCTTTGCGCCCTTTTCGGTGTAATCAAATTTAAGAGTGGTTTCACCCGGCTCGGCGCAGGCATTAAGCGTACCGATTTTTTTAATATCTCCGCCGTTTGCAAGGCTGATTTCGACCGAGCAATCGGCGTTCTTTTCGGTATAATTCTTTAATGTTACGGAAAGGGCGAGCGTTCCGTCGGCATAATCGGCAGAAAGTGAGGAATCGGCAAAAATATCCCTTATGCACAGCTTTTCCTCGGCATAAATCTCAACCTCTCTGTAAATGCCGGAGAGGAACCACATATCCTGGTCTTCAAGATAAGTGCCGTCGGTGTAGCGGTAAACCTCAGCGGCAACGGTGTTTTCACCGGCAGAAACATAATCGGTTATTCTGAACTCGGCGGGAGTCATCGAGCCCTGTGAATAGCCCACTCTTCTGCCGTTTACATAAACCAGCAGCCCGGCCTTTGCGGCATTGAAGCGGATGAAGATTTCTTTTCCGCTCCACTCCTGCGGAATGTTGAAGCGGCGGCGGTAAACACCTATTTCATTTATGTTTTCATCAATTTTCGGAATCTGCTTTTCGTTGGTGGAAATGCCCTTGGGGTAAAATGAGCAAAGATAAATCGGCTTGCTGTAACCGTTAAGCTGCCACACCGAGGGAACGGGCATATCATCCCAGCGTGAATCGTCAAAACCGGCGGCAAAATAATCGGTTCTTGTTTGCTTAAGCCCCTTTTGCCAGTAGAATTTCCACATTCCGTTAAGGCTGATTTTAAAAGGTGCTTCTCCCCTTGCAAGTGCTGCGGCCTCGTCACGGTAGGCATAGGCGTTGTTGTGGCCGTTTTCTTTATTTTCTTTGATGATATAAGGGTCTTCCCAAATACGAAGCTTACTGCTCATTATTATTCATCCTCCCCCTGAAAAGCTTTTATATTTTCGATAATAAAGCGCGAAACGGGATAAAACACATCTCCGCTTTCGGTGAAAGTTTTGAACCTTTCATCAAGTGCGGCTATTTTTTCCGGCACAAGCGATGTGGTTTCATCATTTTCGTCATAGGCGATAAATTCGGCATTGAATATCTCCGCCGCCTCATCGCCGTAAATGAGCTCAACCGCTTTTTTTGCATTATCCGTAAGCGGACTGCCGTTCATTTTGAAAAAGCCGCTCAGCTTTTCACCGCCGTCTTCAAAAACGAACCACAGCGCATAAAGCATTTTCTGCTCCGGAGTAAAAGAATCAAACTCCCTTTGCATATCATTGCTTTTTTCTATTCTTCTGCAAAGCCCGAGCGAAACGCCTTTAAACAGCTTTTCCGGCTCGGCAGATGCCGCCTTTTCTTCGGTGAGCGGTTCAAACTCATGCCTTAAAGCGGCATATTCCTCCAGCTTTTTCATAGCCTCCGAATTTTCTTTTCTTCTTGCCGCTGATGCCTTGCCCGCCTTGATGCAAACCCAGACCGTTAACACCAAAAGTGCCGCAAGCAGCACAACAAGGCCCGGTTTTTCCTTATAAAAATCAAGTGCTCCCATAAGTTAAGCTCCTTTCTTAAAGAAGTTTGTATATATCGCCCTTTTTGAAGCCGGTCTGTTTTGCCGCCTGCTTTGCGGCATCGCTCTTGGAGGCTCCGCCCTCCGCAATGGAGCGGGCAAGCTCCGCCGCCTCTTCAAGCGTTACCTCGCTTTCCTCCGGCTTTGCACCCTCAATGATAATAACCATTTCACCTTTTAAATGTCCGTCGGCGTATTGCTCAGCCGCGTCAAAAAGGGTGGTGCGGATGACCTCCTCGTGAATCTTGGTAAGCTCACGCACAATGGCAATGTTCCGGTTGCCGAAAGCCTCCGCCATATCCTTAAGCGTTGCGGGCAGCTTGTGGGGCGCCTCATAAAAAATCATCGTTCTTTGCTCATCAACAAGCGAAAGCAGATGCTTTTTGCGCGAGGGCTTGTTCATGCTCAAAAAGCCCTCAAAGGTGAATCTGCCCGCCGGCATACCGGAGATTGCAAGCGCGGTTGAAAAAGCGCAGGGGCCCGGCACGGATTCCACCTTAACCGAATGTTCGTGGCACAGCTTAACAAGGTCTTCGCCCGGGTCGGATATGGCGGGCATACCCGCATCGGTTACAACCGCGCAGTTCTCACCCGCAATAAGGCGCGAAAGAATACTTTCACCGCGCTCAAAGCGATTGTGCTCATGGTAGCTGACAAGCTGTTTTTTTATTCCGAAATGGTTCAGAAGCTTAAGCGCCACCCTTGTATCCTCGGCAGCGATAAAATCACAGCTTTCCAATGTATCAAGCGCCCTTGGTGAAATGTCACCGAGGTTGCCGATAGGCGTGCCCACAACATAAAGAGTTCCGCTCAAAGCTTTTCACCTCTGTTTTCAAAAAGATAATCGGCATAAATCGCCTTCATTGCCGCCGAATACTCATCACCGTCATAAACGGCAAACTGCGGCTCAACCGTCATCCCCGGTTTGCCGCCCCTTCTGCCCTCAACAAGTGCAAGCCACGGCACGGTGCCGTGAGCCTTGGAAACAAGGCGCAGCCTTTTGGGTTCTATCCCAGCCTCGCGCATTGAGCAGAAAAGTTCGCAGAGCCTTTCCGGGCGAAGGCAAACGCAGAATCTGCCGGAGAAATTGAGCAGCGAAGCCGCCGCGCGGCACATATCGTCAAACGAACAGGCAAGCCCGTGGCGGGCAAGCTTTTCCGCCTCGGCCTCGCTTATTATCCCCGCCCCCGCCGCTTTGTAGGGCGGGTTCATTGTTACCACATCAAAGGCACCGAAGGGAAGCTTGCCCTTAAGCTCCCTTAAATCGGATTCAAGCACAGTCACCCTGCCCTGAAGTGAGTTGAGCTCCACCGCCGCGGCAAACTGACGGCAGGCAAGGGGCTGAATATCCACCCCGGTAATACTGCCGCCATCTTTGCGGCACCAGAGCAAAGGAATAATCCCGCACCCGGTTCCGAGGTCGCAGCACCTTGCTTTTTTTGAGGGTGCGGCAAAATCGGCAAGCAGAACCGCATCGGTTCCGAAGCCGTGAGCATCGGATATTAAAGCGGTTATACCGCCGCCGAGATATTCCTTTCTGAATTCATCCATTGTGTTTTTTCCTCAGATGTTAATTTTATTGAATATTTATTATAACAATTTTTATCTTATATGTAAACAAAAATTTTTCCTCTTGAAACGGGGAACAATATATTATACAATAGCCATATTAATCTGAAAAAATAAAGAACGGAGAAAACGAAATGACTTACAGATACAAAACTCAGGGCACCTGCTCTTCCGCAATCGACATTGAGCTTGACGGCGACACAATAAAAAATGTTCACTTTTACGGCGGCTGCAACGGCAACACCACCGGCATTTCCGCCCTTGTTAAGGGGATGAAGGCCGAGGAGGCAATAAACAAGCTCGGCGGAATCCGCTGCGGCTTCAAAAACACATCCTGCCCCGACCAGCTTGCAAGAGCACTTAAGCTGGCATTGGAACAGAAATAACTGCTTTCAAAATGCACAAAGCTCCGCTTTCACATCAGACAAATGTGAAAACGGAGCTTTAATTTTTTTGCTTACAGTTCATCAAAGAGCGCGGTGCCTTTGGTTTTTATCCAGCGTGCGGCAACCGCATCGGCAGGGGCAATCACCGCAGCGGCAAGGCAAAGGAAAAGAGTTTTTCCCGTTATTTCGCCGACTGCGAAATATAGTGCGCCCGTTCCGGCAGAAACAATCCAGCCGCCGAACATGGAAACTGCAACGCTCATGCTCTGCTTAACGGGAACCGTTTCATTAGTCCATGTGAAATTCGGCTTTTTTATATCCGCAGCAAGCCCGACAAGGCCGGTCAAAA
>JAZUJM010000280.1:0-3277 GCA_045642785.1 Acutalibacteraceae bacterium
AGAACGCCAACAGATAATTGACGGCACATACAAGAGCGAGGCGCGTGACGCCATCGCCGCCGAAAGAGGCGAAGACCTCGGCGGTATGATGGAGGTTCTCGGCGGTGCCGAGGCAAACGGCGCAACCCCGATTAACGACTGCCACATCAACACCTTCGGCTGCAAGGATATTCAGGCGAAGATGGGCATTTACGGCGATTATGAAACCGTTGTCAGGCAGTGCGATAAAGAGGGCGGCTTCTGCTTCCTTAACCACCTTGGCGAATATGTAGGCGGTTACCCCGATTCACTTGATAGAATCCAGAACCCCTACTATGCCAACAAGTTTGCAAACATCTTCCTTGATTACGACAGCTGTGTTGCCATGGAGGTCAACAGCGGCCTTACCGACCCCACCCATTGGGACACCCTGCTTTGGGATGAGGTCAACTGCCTCACCATTCCCAAGGGCAGATGCGTTAACGGCATCCTTTCCTCCGACGGCCACCATATTGACCAGTATGACCGCGCATTTTCAATGCTCATAATGCCCGAAAAAACTCAGGAAGCCTTCCGCACTGCCATGGAAACCGGCACCAGCTTCCCGATAGCAAGATACTCCGGCACCGACATCAACTCCGAGTTTGACGGCAGCGGCAATATGCCCCCCGAAGTTCACCGCATTAACATTGACCGCGAAACAAACACAATCTCCTTTGAGGGTGCAAGGTTCGATAATGTTCGCTGGGTTTCAAACGGCAAGCTTATTGCCGAAGGCGCCGATGTTACATCAATCGACCTTAACGAATATGAGGATGAAATAGGCTGCTATGTTCGCTTTATGATTACCGGCCCCGGCGGAATCCTTTACTCTCAGCCGTTCGTCACCCTTGCCGACGGAGTTGAATACACCTCCACGGTTTACAGAACCTTTGACATGGGTATGGTTTTCCGTGCAATTTCAAATGTTCTTCACTACACAATCGGCATTACCCCTCCCATTGAGATAATCCGCCGCCTGCTTTGGGGCAGATTCTGGTAATAAATGAAAAGGAGATAAAAAAATGGATTTTGATCTTAATAAATTCCTGCGTGAAAGCATAGGCGATATCAACTATTTCCTTTTTGATGTTATCAAATGGTTAAGCGGCTTTATGCCCTGGCTTAAAAGATAACCGTAAGGCAAAAGCAGAACAGTATTAAAGATTTCTCCGTACCGTTGGTTTCAATGATACGGAGAGATTTGTTTTTTGACATAACCCCGTTTCCGCTTTCCGTGGAACTCTTCCACTCAGCATTCCTTGCATTCCTTTCAGGCGAATGTTATCATACATTCAGAAAAGGAGGCTGAAATTATGAAACAAACAGATGTGGGCGCCAGAATTGCAAAAGCAAGGAAAGAAAAAGGTTTAACTCAGCTGCAGCTGGCAGAAATCCTCAACATCAGCAACCGCACGGTTTCAAAATGGGAAAACGGTGACGGATATCCCGATATTACCATTTTGCCGGATTTGTCGGATATACTGGAAATTTCAATCGACGAGCTAATCCGGGGCGAAGAACCGTTCGGCAAAGTGAGAGAAGAGCAGACTGACGCAGATAACATTCCCGATAAAGCCGCAGCAGCCGGGAGCGGTGCCGTTTTGAAGGTTGTGTCTTTCGGGCTGGTTATTTTTGCGGCAATTACGGGTATCGTTACGGAGCTTATGTATTACAAATACCGTGCATTCTTTTATTTTCCCGTTGAAACATATCTTGTAATTGCCTCTTCCGTTATACTTGCGGCAGGTGTGATTATGTACTGCTGCCATAACATAAAAAATCAGAAAAGCAAAAGCATATTTGAACGGTCAAATTATATTTTTACCGTTCTTGCCTCTGCTTTTCCGTTTTTTCTTTTCTTCCGCTGTTCACATTGGTTTATGAATGTTCCCGAAATTATCGGATTTATTGTCTTTTATTCTTATCTTGTCGCCGTTGTCGTTTCGTTCATTGTGTTTATGATAAAACAAAAAAGAAAATTCTGATTTATCGGAAAGCTGTCAAATTTTCGGCTTCAAACATCATCGTTTCCGTGTTTAATATATGAATACTGCAACTCGCAATTCCGAATGACCGGCTTTTATTACTCCATTCCATTCCGTTTACCAGATGATAAATGATGTTAATAACCCCGCCGTGTGTAACAACAAGAATATTATCATCCGCATTTTTATGTTCCGTTATGAATTTATCAAACCAATTTTTGATACGCGCATAAAAATCGTTCGGGCTTTCTCCGTTGGGGTAAGGTTCATTCATTTTTAATGAGTGGAAAAACAGCCCCGGATACCGTTCAAAAGCTTCATCATTCAACATTCCCGCCAATTCTCCGTTATTCATTTCCCGTAATCGAATTTCCTTTTGAACAGGCAAATCCAATTCGTCGGCAATAAACCGTGCGGTAGTCAATGCTCTCGGCAAATCACTTGAAATTATCTGCCGAATACGGTATTCGCTGTTATTCTCTTTCAGATACTCCGCCAACAGCTTGGATTGCCTTTTCCCCTCCGGTATCAGGTCAAGGCTGCTCCAGCCGCCGCGATATCTTTCATCATCTTTTCCGTGCCTGATAAACAATACCTTCATATAATAATTCTCCGTCAATATGAGTTGTCAAATTTAATCGGGATTTATCTAAATATCGGATGTTGATTGTTTACTGTAATACTCCACTCCCGAATAACTCCCGTCAGGATTCTTTCTTCTGTTTGCAATATAGCCGTCTTTTTTGAATCCGGCCTTAATCATTGTTTTTGATGATTGAGTATTCAATTCATTACAACTGCATTCAACTAAATAATATCCTGAATCCAATAAATAATCCGATACTGCTTTTAAGGCTTCACCGGCATAACCGTTTCCCCAATACTAAATATTGCTTTTGTCATTTCTATTTCCTCGCCAACTGCAAGTCTATTGTATCATAAATCGTTATTTCTCCGCCGTGTTGGTTTATTGCCTTTTCAATTTCAGAGAAAAACTCCAAGCGGATTTTTTCTTCAATCGCTATATGATCGGAATAAGTTCCGATAAGCGTTACATATTCTTCGGCGGTGAAAGCTCTTGTTCTGTAAAAGAGCTTATACTGTATATCCCTGAAACCGTATTTTTCGGCAATCAATGCCCGCCTGTAAGCCTGTTTCTCCGTAAACTCAGAAACCGTTTCGGGCGATTTGTTATAGTATTTGTAATAATATCGGGCATAGATTTCGTCAATCTCTTTTGACAAATCGGGATCATCTTTGCATCTGAACGG
>JAZUJM010000281.1:0-4136 GCA_045642785.1 Acutalibacteraceae bacterium
CCTTTGCACAGCACCACTATCCGTTTGAGAACAAAGAGATTTTTGAAAAGCAGTTCCCCGCCGAGTTCATCAGCGAGGCTGTTGACCAGACCAGAGGCTGGTTCTACTCTCTTCTTGCAATCTCCACCCTGCTCTTTGACGAAGCCCCCTATAAGAATGTTATAGTTCTCGGCCTTGTTCAGGATGAAAACGGTCAGAAGATGAGCAAATCCAAGGGCAACGCCGTTGACCCGTTTGATGCGCTCAGAAAGTACGGTGCCGACGCCATCAGATGGTATTTCTACACCAACTCCGCACCGTGGCTGCCCAACAGATTCTATGACAAGGCAGTTGTTGAGGGTCAGAGAAAGTTTATGGGCACGCTTTGGAACACCTATTCATTCTTTGTGCTCTATGCCAACATTGATGAGTTTGACGCAACAAAATACACCCTTGATTATGCCAAGCTTTCCATAATGGACAAATGGCTTATATCAAAGCTCAATTCACTTATCAAGACCGTTGACGGTTATCTTGACACCTACTGCATTCCCGAGGCAGCAAAGGCTCTTCAGAGCTTTGTTGACGATTTAAGCAACTGGTATGTTCGCCGCAGCCGTGAACGCTACTGGGCAGAGGGTATGGGTGAAGATAAGATAAACGCCTATATGACCCTTTACACCGCGCTTGTAACCGTTGCCAAGCTTGCAGCACCGATGATTCCCTTTATGGCAGAGGATATTTACCGCAACCTTGTCTGCTCAATCGATAAGAATGCACCCGAAAGCATCCACCTTTGCGATTATCCTGTTGCCGATGATGCGGTTATCGACCCCGAGCTTGAAGCTGCAATGCAGGAGGTTCTTGATATAGTCGTTCTCGGCAGAGCTGCAAGAAACGGCTCCAACATAAAGAACCGTCAGCCCCTTGCAAAGATGTTTGTTCAGGCTTCAAAGGGCCTCGGCGAGGAGTACTGCGCCATTATCAGAGAAGAGCTTAACATAAAAGAGGTTGAATTTGTCACCGACGCATCCGGCCTTGTATCATATTCATTCAAGCCTCAGCTCAGAACCATCGGCCCGAAATACGGCAAGCTTCTGGGCGGAATCAAAGAGTACCTTGCAAATGTTGACGGCACCGCGGCAAAGGCACAGCTTGACACCGAGGGTGCAATCAAGTTTGAGGTTAACGGCTCACCCGTTGAGCTTGCGGCAGAAGACCTGCTTATCAGCACCGTTCAGAAGGACGGTCTCTTCTCCGTTTCCGAAAACGGCGTTTCCGTGGTGCTTGACACCGAGCTTACCGAAGAGCTCATTAACGAGGGCTATGTGAGGGAGCTTATCTCCAAGATTCAGACCATGCGTAAGGAAGCCGGCTTTGAGGTTATGGACCACATTAAAGTCTATTACACCGAGCAGGGCAGCGGCGTTATAGCAAAGGTATTCTCTCAGAGCGGTGACGACATTGCACACGATGTTCTTGCCGATTCGGTAACAAACGCCGCAGGCGGCAGCTACACCAAGGATTGGGATATCAACGGCGAAGCCGTTACCCTCGGTGTGGAAAAAATATAAAAATTCAGAGGTAGTTTAATGAAAGGTATTATCCTTGCGGGCGGCTCCGGCACAAGGCTTTATCCGCTTACAACCGTAACAAGTAAACAGCTGCTTCCGGTTTACGATAAGCCTATGATATATTATCCGCTTTCGACCCTGATGCTTGCCGGTATAAGGGAAATCCTTATTATCTCAACACCCGATGACACCCCTAAATTTGAGCGTCTTCTCGGCACGGGCAAGCAGTTTGGCTTAAAGCTTTCATATGCCGTTCAGGAGCACCCCGACGGCCTTGCCCAGGCCTTTATCATCGGCGAAAAATTCATCGGCAATGATTCGGTTGCAATGATTCTCGGCGATAACATCTTTTACGGCAGCGGCCTTGGGCACATTCTGCGCCAGGCGGCAAAAAAGCAGGAGGGCGCAACGATTTTCGGCTACTATGTTGAAAATCCGAAGGCCTTCGGCGTTGTTGAATTCAACTCCAAGGGTATTCCGGTTTCAATAGTCGAAAAGCCGGAGGTTCCCAAATCAAACTATGCTGTTACCGGCCTGTATTTCTACGATTCCAAAGTAGTTGAATATGCCAAATCATTAAAGCCCTCAAAGCGCGGTGAGCTTGAAATTACCGATATCAACCAGCTTTATCTTGAAGCCGGAACCCTTGATATTCAGCTTCTCGGCCGCGGGTTTGCATGGCTTGACACCGGCACGGTTGACGCACTCAACGACGCAGCCGATTTTATCAGAACAATCGAAAGACTGCAGGATATTCAGATTTCCGCACCCGAGGAAATTGCCTACAATATGCGCTGGATTTCCAAAAAGGCTCTGCTTGAATCAGCCGAAAAATACGGCAAATCCCTTTACGGTCAGCATTTGCGCAGGGTTGCCGAGGGTAAGATTCTTTACGGCGGCAAGCCCGGCGAAAGACCCCGCTGGGGCAGAGAGGAAGAATAATAATGAATCGAATCGAAACGGGAATTGAAGGCCTTTGCATAATCGAGCCCGATATTCATGGTGACAGCCGCGGCTGGTTTTATGAATCCTACTCAAAAAGGAGCCTTGAAGCGCTCGGAATAACCGCCGATTTTGTGCAGGATAACCGCTCCTATTCGGCAGAGCCCGGCACGCTTCGCGGCCTGCACTGCCAAAAAGACCCCACCGCACAGGCAAAGCTTTTAACCTGCACAAGGGGCGAGATTTTTGATGTTGCGGTTGATATCCGTGAGGGTTCACCCACCTATTTAAAGTGGTACGGCGTGGTTTTAAGCGCCGAAAACAAAAGGCAGTTCTTTATTCCCCGCGGTTTTCTTCACGGTTTTGTGACCCGTACACCCGATGTTGAAGTGCTTTATAAAGCCGACAGCTTCTATTGCCCGGAGGATGACAGAAGCGTTTGCTGCTTTGACCCGGATATAGGCGTTGACTGGGGAATCGAAAATCCGATTCTTTCAAAAAAAGATTCTTCCGCTCCCCTTCTTAAAGACAGCGATATTCATTTTAAATATTAACAGCAAAATGCCCACGGCTTGAAGCCGTGGGCATTTTGTTATCTCAATTCTTCAATTACACTTTTTACCATTTCGGGGTTGTTGGTTATTATTCCGTCAACTCCGCACTTTACAAGATATTTTGCAAGTGCGCGGTTGTCAACCGTCCACACATTCACCTTTATTCCGCGGCGGTGAAGCTTTTTGACATAAGACGGCGTTACATGAAGAAAGTGCGGGTGAAGTGCGTCGCATTTAAGCTCCGCTCCGTAGGCATCCGGCAAAAGAAGCGCTTTTATATCGGGAAAATGATTGATGCAATACAAAAGAGCGGTTTTACACTTTTCATCAATTCGTTTTGCCTCAACAAGCAGAGAGGCATCAAATGACGAAATGATAAGCTTATCAAAAAGGCCGTGAGCTTTAACAGCATCAATGGTTTTTTCAACAATCCCTGTTTCGCTCTTTTTGGGCGATTTAAGCTCAATATTCATTATTTCAATGTCTGAGCCTTCACAAAGGGTCAAAAATTCCTCCAGAGTGGGTATTTGAGTGCCTTCAAAGTCTTTTCCGAAATATGAGCCGAAATCATATACACGAAGCTCCTTGAGTGGTTTGGCGGCAATATAGCCGTAACCGTTTGAAGTTTCATCAATGGTATAGTTGTGGCAGACAACGGGCACACCGTCAAGCGTTATGTGAATATCTGTTTCAAAGCCGTCAACACCAATCTGATTCGACTTAACAAAAGCCGGAATGGTGTTTTGCGGAGCATAAAGGTTTGCCCCGCGGTGAGAAATAACCTTGCAAGCCATTATAATCCTCCCTTTCCGGATAAAACACCCGTTTTATATTTTTTCAATTTTTGCAAAGTTCGCCATAATCTTTTTTGTGCCTGATTTTTCAAAGGCAATTTCAAGCAGGCTGTCGTTGCCCATGGGGCGAACGCTGAGAACAACACCCTCACCGAAGGTTTTGTGGCGAACGGTATCGCCATTATTGAATACTATGCCTGCACCCGTAGGGGTGTTATCCTGCGGAATATTAAAGTGCGGGCGGTGATAGTTTGCCGCCTTTTTATCAACCGGGCGTGGGCCCGCCGAACCGA
>JAZUJM010000282.1:0-11858 GCA_045642785.1 Acutalibacteraceae bacterium
GGCCTCCGACTTCGTAAGAGGCCTTGAGAAGATAATAATGAAATGTGTTCAGCCCAATCCGGCAAACAGATATCAGAACTGTGCCGAGCTTATGTATGACCTGGAGCACATTGATAAAATAACGGATGAATTTGTTAAGCAGCAAAAGAACAAGCTGATTATGTGGGGCACAAGCATTGCACTTTCCGCTGTGCTTGCCGTAACGGGCGGGGTGCTCGGCCACCTTTCAACAAAAACGCAGGAATCCAATTATAATGATTTTGTAAAGCAGGCCTTCACCTCGGTAACCGCGCGAAGCGTGCCCTATTCAAACTCACCTGACAGCGATTATTATAAAGCGGAAAGTTTATTTAAAAACGCCATTGAAACCGACCCTTCAAATCCTCAGGCGTGGATATATCTTTCCAAGCTGTACAGCTCCGATTATATAGTCAATTTTAATGAGGAAAGCAGCTTAAAGGCTCTTTTCGATGCGCCGAAAACAGGCGGAGAGCTGAAAAAAGATGAAAATGCTTACGCTCAGGTTTGTCTTGAATGGGGAACCGATTTGTTCTTCTTCTACGGAAAAGACGGCGATTCAATCAGCCAGACAATCGGCTCGGGCAATCCCGATAAAGCAAGGCCGTATTTAACTGTTGTTGCTCCCATTACCCCGTCAGAATCTGAAAACGGTATGACGGAAGAGCAGCTGAAAGAATCCAGAGCAAAGAAGCTTGTTTATTCCGGCAGCAACAGCACGGCGATTCAGCTTGATTATTATAAAATTGATGAGCTTTCACTTGAAAGTGCAAAAGAAAGATATGAGTTTGCCGAAAAGCTTGTTAACATCGCAAAAACCGAAAGCGGTACAAATAATGATGCGAGGTCAAGCTCAGGCGTTGATACCTGGATAAAGAACATCTCTAATTGCAGAGAAAGCTTTATAAGCGGCAATTCAAAAATAACAAGCACTCTTAACGACCAGTCAACAATTCTTCCCCTTGCAAATTCACTAATCTGCATTTTGCAGGATGCATCAAAATCGACCAGCAATGCAAACGATAAAGCAAATATGAGCCGTGAAGCAGCTGCAATTTGCACAGCGGTTCTTGAAAAATGGCCGAATGCTTCTGCTGTTAATGACGAGTTCAGATTGCTTTATAACGCAATAATCTCCAATAATGAAAAAATGCAGAACAGCCAAAAGGCGATAAAACAGCAGCCCAATCAAACAGCCGCAACAACGGCTGTAACAGAGGAGGTAAACGGATGAGCAATGCAGATGTCATTGGCTACCTGAAATACGGAAGCATAGCGTGCTACATATTTGCAGGATTGTTCCTGATTTTGGCAATTGCGCTGTTCTTCCTGTTTAAGATACCCGATGTTATCAATGAGATATCCGGTAAAGCTAAAAACCTTTCCACCGAAAAAATGGTTTCCGGATATAAAGAAACGGGCTCATTAAGAACCGATGTTATCGGTACCGCGTCAAAGGCTCCGCCGGATGATAAAAAGAACGGCAGGGCAGGGCCGAAGAAAAACGGTAAACCGAAAACCGAGCAAACAAAACCCGCACGACAAACAACCGCATTGAAAACAGAAGGACCTTCAATCAGAAAAGTTACGGCAGAGCAAAACAAAACAGCAGGCAGAGGTTTTATTGTTACCAAGGATGTTATCGTTCTTCATACGGACGAAAGAATATAAAGAGGAGGCTAAAATCGCTATGAACACCAAAGTATTGCCCAAAGGCAAAAAGATTCTTGCGGTAATCTTATCTCTTGTTTTCATGCTCCAGGCATTCCCTATGGGTGCATTGGCAGAGGGTGAAGGCACTGATTTAGTGATTACAGTATATGACGGAAATAATAAACCGTTTAAAGGCGGCGCTTCCGTTACACTTAAGGAAATTGACAAAACAGAGGAATCCGACAGATACGGCGATGCACATTTCAGCGGCGTTGCTGAAGGAACTTATACCATTGATGTTACAGTTGAAGGCAAAAATGTTCTTTTCCTCGGCGATTCCGTCACAATTGGCGAAAGTCCCATCAGTAAACCTGTAACCCTTTACACCGAGGGCACTTATAGCATATCCTGTAAAGGTGAAACACTTTCCGGCGGTTTTTCGGACATTTCTTTTGATGTTTCACTCACCAAAACCGGAAACGATGACAAGGCTGAACTTAAAGCTGAAAAAAAGGACAATGAAATTCAGGTAACCTATTTTGAAGGTTACTCCTATCAAGATAATTACACTCTCAAAGTTACCCCTGCAGAAAAAGATAAGTATTCCGATTATGTTGCCGAGAATTTTACACCCGATGCAAATTCTTCCACCATTAATTTTGCACTTAATGAGTATGCGGTAACAATCAACGGCGAAAAGTATAATAACACCGACAGCTACAAATACGGCACCGAAATTAGCGGTGTTGATTTTGAAAAGGAAGGATACAATATTTCATCCGTATCCGCCAAGGTTAATAACAGCGATGCGGCATCAGACTTTTTAACCAAGGGTGATGACGGTAAGTATTCCTTCACCGTTACCGGCAAAACCGAAATTACCGTCGCTTACAATTATACAGTTGAGTATTCGTTTGGCGAAAACGGTACTGTTGAATCCGACCCCAAAGTTCCCGAAGGTTCCGATAATCTTTCGGTAACACAGGCCATGGATGATGATGTAACCTTTACCGTAACTCCGGATGCCGGATATTATATTGATTCTATTAAAGTTGATGATTCCGAAATTACCTTAACCGATGATTCCACTTACACCGCAACCGTCAGCAAGAACACAAAGGTTGAGGTTGTTTTTGCAGAAAGAGTTTTTGATTTCAAAGTTAACCTTGCCGAAACTGCAAAGTATCATTTCGGCGGTGCAGAGGTCAAGCTCGGTGACAGCAGCGCAGCAATAGAAGCCTGCAATGCCGAGGAAGGCGAAGAAGAGGCCGCAGAATCCTCAAAGGATGCTTCTGCCGATGTTGAAATCGGTGTTGCTTATCTTAACACCGAAACTTCAAATTATGATGTATCCTTTACCGGCAAGGTAGATGCAGGTTATAAACTTTTCTGCAAGGTCAACTTTAAAGAGGGCACAGACACCGAAAAAGAAGAAGTTATTTTTGATGAAGAGAGCGGAGCGTATACTCTTACCCTTACAGCAGAACAGCTTGCAGATGTTGAATCCTTTGATTTCACCGTTGAACCCCTCGAATATAAAGTAACCTTTGTTGACCCGATAGGTGAGGTTAAAAATGGTGAAGAAACAATAACATCATTTACTTACTCCTCCGACGAAAAGGAAATTGCAATCGGCACCGATTACCCGGCTGTTTCCTCTGTTGAAGGCTTCACATTTATCGGTTGGGCTTCCGCTGTTCCCGAGGCAAAGAACCCCGCCGTTATCGACAGCTTCGTTCCCTGGGAAAACAGCGAGGACACCGAGGTTTATGCGGTTTACACCTTTAAACCCGTTTCAGTTCGCGGTTATTCAACCACTCAGCGTTTTGATTATTCTGAGGATGAAGGTAAGCTTACAAAGGCAGATTATTTCTTTAAGATTGATAACACTCTTGATGTAAACACCTTTGAAGATGTCTGGTTCGGTTCAGCTGTTACAATAGATATTTTTGCAGCTGAAGATGTTGCGGTAACTGCAAAATTCGGTGATACCGAGGCTTCTCTTACCGAAGGCACAAGCGACGAAGGCGACCCGATGTTTACCGGAACAATCAGCCTTGTTCCCGCTGAATCAAAGAGCACCGATGTAACTGTTGAAGCTACATACACCGCCAAAACAGGCGATTATACCTTTGTTTATTTCCCCGGCAATGCCGATGATGTTAAATTTACCGTTAATCAGTCTTCACTTAATCCCACTGTTTCAACCAAAGTTGATAAAAAGATTGAGGTTCTTCCCGAGGTTGCCGAAGGCGGAGCCGAAATTGAATCGGTAGGCAAGGTCGTTCTTAAACCCTCTGATGAACTTAAAGAAGCAATCGAAACTCTTGCGGCCGGCGAAGATTCCGCCAAGGTTGAAAAAGCAATTGCATTCATTAAAACAACCCTCAGGGGCATTGAAGATGAAAACTGGACCAAGATTGATGCAGACACCGACGGCAAATATTTCACTGATTTAACCAAAGATGATTATGTTGTTTTCCGCGTACTTGATAAGGCGGGCAACGATGCTTATTCTCTCTTTGATTCAACCGCTCCCGAAATCACGTATGTTAAAATCGACAGCGAATATCTTGATAAATGCGGCAATATCAACACCGATAAGGATTTTGTTGTTACCGCTACAGTTGAAGATAAATTCCTCGGTTATTATGAGGATTTCAAAGATTATGAAGGCTGCCAGCTTAATATCCGACCCGCAGATGAAGCTGATGATACCGAGCCTTTCGTAATTACCGGCGCCGCTGCAGAGAAGTTTAAGCTTTTCGGCACCAAATGCGAAATTACATTCAATGTAAGTGTTGATGATCTTGCAGATAAAGGCCTTACCGGCAAGCCCCTTACTCTTACCGTTATTGCCGTGGATCAGGCCGGCAATAATGCAGCTGTTGTTGTTGATAAGGATGTTTTTGTCAATGATGAAAACAATGTTCCCCAAATAACCGTTAATTACAGCAACGGTACAACTGCTACCGAAGACGGAACCGATTACATCAACGAAAACATTGAGGCAACAATAGTTGTTTCCGGTGATTTCTTTGATCCCTATGCCGGCACCGAGAATAAGGATAAGACTTCGGCATCTGTAATTGTAAAGATTAATGATCAAAAAATAGATGCTGAGGATTTAGACTGGGATTACGAGGTTGACGGTTGGACCGGAAAGGTTAATCTTGAAGGAACCGACAAGGCCGAAACTCTTAAAAAGCTTGAAATTACCGCCGTTAACAACGCCGGTCAGAGCACCGAATTCTCTTCAAGCGTTATGATTGACCTCTTATCTCCCGAAATAGTACTTGAAGTTGTCGGTGCGGAATATACAAATGATAATGTATATTATAATAACGGCAACGATTCTCAGATTACCGTTGATGTTACCGTTACCGATTCAAGCTTTGATCCCTTCACCGGCACAGAGAACTCTGCCGCCAATGTAACGGTTAAAGTCGGCGATTCCGATTATACTCCCGAGTGGGAAAAGACCGCTTCACAGTGGAAGGGTACTGTTACCGTTCCCGCTGACGAAGGAATAACCGTTGTAAAGGTTAATGCTGTTGACCAGGCAGGCAATGCAGCAGATGAAAAGAGCGTTACCGTTAATAACGATAATTCCGCTCCCGTAATCTCCGCACTCAGCCTTGTGTATGATACCGCAAAAACCGAGACTATTCCCGGCATAACTTCCATTGGTTCGGTATTTAATCAAATTGCTTACCTTACCATTAAGTATAATGACGGTGAAAACGGTGCCGGCGTTGCCGCTTTGATGATTATTGACGGCAGCGATAGGGAATATGAAGTTACAGAGAAAGACGGCGTCTTCTTTGCAGCACTTCCCCTTAATGATGTCGCTGCATGGGCCGATTCTCTTAAGATTAAGCTCACCGATAATGTCGGCAACACAGAAACCTACTCCGATTTCAGCGAGTTTGCCGTTAAGACAAACGCATTCCTTTATGAAACAGCTAAGCCCGAAGTTAAGGTTGACGGAAAAGATACAGAAGCTTCCGGCATTTTCTACACCGATGACAGCGGCGCAATCTGGCTTATGAAGGGCAAGGATGTTACATTTACAGTTTCGGATGTTATCAACGAAAGAGGCCTTAACTCCGGCCTTATCAGCGTTAAAGCAGCTGTCGGTTCAAACGAAGTTGTAAATGAAGCATACAGCATGGATGCAATTACGGAGTCTGATAATTTCTCCATTGCAAACAACAACTTCAGCAACGGCGAAAATGTTGTTAAGATTGATATGGCCGACAGGGCAGGCAATACCGATTCAAAATCCTACTCCATATTCCTTGACAATACTGAACCCGAAGTTAAAGGCCTTCAGGTTACGGCTTCAACAACCCGTCCTTACGGTAACTTTGATAAAAGCAAGATTACCCTTAAGTTCACTGTTGAAGATAATAATGCTTCCTCCGGTATTGATAAGGTTAAGGTTTTCGCAGGCAGCACCGAGCTTGGCGATGCCACTCTCAGCTCCGGCGTTTACACCTTTGATATCACTTCGGATAATCTTCCCTACTCCAAGGATATTTCAATTAAGGTTGTTGATAATGTAGGCAACACCTTTATGAAAGATCTCCATTCAATCAATGGAGAATTGAGCTCATCAATTCTTATTGAAACCGACAAGCCTGTTTCCGCTCTTGAGAATGACGGCAAGACCTTCTTTGAGGACAGCGATGGCAAGCTCTGGCTGCTCAAGGACAAGTCCGTTACCATTGATTTCAATGATAATGTTGCAGCTGTTAATTCCGGCCTTAAGGATACTACAGTTGAGGTTGGCTCCTACAGCAAAACCGATTCTCTCGGCGAAACATCCAATGTTCTCACCAATTCAATGACAATTAAATACGGTGACGGCTTTGTTGAGGGCAAGAACACCGTTATTGCCAATGCAACCGATAATGCGGGCAACGAGCTTACGGAGAATAATGAGTATGTTATCTACAAGGATACTTCAGCTCCCGTTATCACTTCTGTTACTCTTACCCCCGAAAACAGCGGTTCACTTGAAACACTTTTAAGAAAGCTTTCCTTCGGTAACTTCTTCCATGAGAAGGTTAAACTTACTGTTGTTTGCGTTGATAAGCCCGATGGCGACAACAGCGGTGTAAAAACAGTTACTCTTTACGGAAAGAACAATGTCGTTATCAAAAACTTCGCATTAACCGACGATATTTATGTTGTAACACTTCCCAAAGAAGATGTGGAAATGTGGAAAGATTATCTTTCAGTTGACGCAATTGATAATGTCGGCAACCGTTCCGATAAGGTAACGATTGATAATATTGATCTCGGTGATGATGTTCTTGATGATTTCGTGCTTTATGAGACTAACGAACCCGATGTCAAGCTTCCCGACACAACTGATAGCAACACATTCTACACTGATGCCAATGCAAGCTGGGTAAAGAAGGGTCAGAGCTTTGAATTTGTAATCAGCGATTACGACGATAATGCTCAGAAGGCTACTGATTATTCCTCCGGTCTTAATAACTCAAAGGTTATTCTTAAGAACAACTCCAACCCCGACGGCTTCGAGTTCGATTCAAAGAATTACATTGCCATTAATTCTTCATCCTTTACTTTTGAGGATACTGTAACATTTGCTTATACTGACCTTGACAAGGGTGAAAACCTTATTACAGTTACCGCTCAGGATAATGCAGGCAATGAAATGGCTCCCGTAACATTTAAGGTTTATAAGGATGACACCGATCCCGTTGTTGATTCCTTTAACCTCGGAATAAAAGAGGGCAGCGGAAATATCCTCAACTTCGGCAACTTCTCCAACGATGATGTTACCGCCGAAGTCAGCGCCTCCGATGCAGTTTACAGCTCCGGTATCGCTTCAATCGAAGTAAAATATGTTTACGGTGCAGGGGATAGAGCTTTAACCGTTAATACCAAGAATTTCCCCACTCTTTCCTCACTTGATTCCTCAACCAATGCATCAAGCAAATCAACGCTTAATTACATTGATCAGACCGAGGGCACATTTGAGATTATTGTTACCGATAATGTCGGCAACTCCTTCACATTTGATAATTCAAAGGATCTCAGCACCATTACCACAAACATTAAGGTAAATCACCTTATGCTTGAAAAGGCTCCTCTTGCCATTGAGACCGTTCCCGAAGAAGCGGTTTACACCTGCAAAGACTGCAATAAGCTTTGGTACAATTCCACTGATGTTGATATTACCTACAACATCACCGACACCCTTGCAAAGATGTCCGGCATCAACACCGTTATCATTAAGATTAATGATAAGGAAGCTCTTAACACAACCATCGGCAACACTCTCAGCGCTGATACCAAGGATACCGATGATTCCTTTACCGTTAACCTTTCTCAGTTCGGCAAAGAGGGCGAAAACATCATTACTGTTTATGCAGTTGATAATGCCGGCAATGTTACCGAGGATGAAATCAGGCTTTATGTTGACACCGTTAAGCCCGTTGTTGAAGGCTTCAGCTTCGCAGGCCCCAACGGCGGCAATCCCACCTCTTTCGACAGATGCGAAACTGTTGAGGTTACCGATTACGGCTTCTATTTCAGCGATGACACAACAGTTACCGTTCATGTCAGCGATGCGGCTCCCAGCTCAGGTGTAGGCACGGTTTATTTCTTTGCCGTTGCAGCCCCCAATGCTGATGATTCCGATATCACAACCGAAAAGGTCATTGTTTCCAGCTGCAATATTGACAGCACAGTTACCGAAGATCCCACCTTCATCGTTCCCGCAAGATTCAAGGGTCAGGTTTATGCTTATGTCGTTGATAATGTTAAGAATTCTTCACTTAAGGGCCCCGACGCCGTAACATCCAACATGGTTCACCCCGACGGTGTTATTGTTGAAACTCAGACCATGCATGACAATTTCAGCAAGCACATCAAGGTTGAAGCTGTTACTCAGCCCATTACCTACTTAAACGGCGACAAGAATCCTCTTTACAACAACGATGCAACTGTCAGAATCACCGTTGATGATGATTATGCAGGCATCAGAAGCATAAACTTCAAGGTTGAATCCACCTATGATACCGGCAACAACTTTACCGGTGAATTCAAGGTTGAAAACGGCGCAAACGGCTGGACTCTTACCGGTGATGAAGTTGATTCCAAGCTTATCACTCTTGCCACAAGAGATATTGTTATCTCCAATAACAGCAACGATATCAAGGTTACTGTTGAAATGGAAGATATGAGCGGCAACAAGAGCTCCAACGCTGATGATCCCTTTATTCTCAGCATTGATAAGGATGCTCCCGTTATTACCGTCAGCTACAATCCCGATGATTCCGGCGATGACGGCAAATATACCGGTTACTTCAAGGATGACCGCGTTCTTACCGTTACCGTTAAGGAGCGCAACTTTGATCAGAATCTTGTTAAGATAGTTTCCACCAAGAACGGCGCCGCTCTCGGCGTTCCCTCCTCATTTGCAACCACCGGTGAGCTTTATGAAAACGGCTCAAAGATTTACACAATGACCTATCGCTACACCGATGATGCAGATTATACCTTCGCAATTTCAGCATCTGACCTTGCAACAAATCAGACCAATGACGAAAATGTTAACTATGGTACTGAAGCTGCAAAGACAGTTGCCAAGAAGTTCACTATTGACCATACCGCTCCCGTTATCACCATTGACCTTGACGGCGAAAAGGCAGACGGCAGCAGCGCAAACAACGGTGAGAAGGAGCAGTTCTTCACAGGCGCTACCATTACTGTTACCATCAAAGAGCACAACTACGCTGAAGACAGATATGATATCACCTTTGAAACAAAGAATTATCTGACCCAGACGATAGTTACCGGCGAGGTTCCTTCACCCGTTATCACTCACAACGGCGATGTTTGGGAATACAGCTACTACTTCGACAGCGAGTACAGCAGCGAGATTATCGGAATTACCGTTACCGATAAAGCGGGCAACGCCACAAGCACTTGGGACGGCAGCTATGATTCCGGCATGGTATTCGTAATTGATAAGACCATTCCCGTTGTAACTCTTTACCTTAAGGACAATGTTCCTCTTGCAGGTACAGCTACCGCAGATGATATCATCACCCCCATTATTGTTGTTGATGATACCAATGTTTCAAGCATCTGCACCGCAACTCTTACCGGTTCCCGCGGCAATGTTATTCCCGTTTCTGTTATTGCAACACCTTCGGGCACAACTTTAAGGTTCACTCTTCCCAACTTCTCCAACGCACAGGAGATAGATGATATCTACACCCTTGATGTTACCGCTGTTGACCTTGCAGGCCAGACAGGTCACGCAAGTGCAGTATTCTCGGTTAACAGATACGGTGCAACCTATATGGTTAACGAACCTACAAAGAAAGTTTGCGACGCCGAGTATGTAAACAATGTTCCCGAGAATGTTGAGATTATCCAGATTAACGCTTCTCCCATTCTTCCCGACACACAGAAGGTTTCCATTTCAAGAAACGGCATTGTAACCGACCTTGAAGCAGTTGCCGCAAACAGCGCTGATGGTTTTGCCGGCAAATACACCGTTGAGTCAAGCGATGATTACAACGGCAACTTAAGTAAGTGGTATGAAAACAGATACACGGTTTACACTGACAACTTCGTTGAAGAAGGTGCTTACAATGTAACCGTTTCCGGTGAAGATTCATCCAAGAACGTTCTTACAAGTGATATTTCCAACAGAACACTTGATAAGTTCGCAAACGAAAAGACCGAAAAGATGATTCCTCTTCAGGCTGTTTTCCTTTCAACCTCTATGGATACCCTCCGCGCTCCCGTAAGCTTCACTCTTGATAAGACCAATCCCATTGCAAACATTCTTGACCTTGAAGACGGTGCCCAGTACTTTGTAAGCAATCAGGCTTTCACTTACTCCGGCTCGGATGATGTTGCTCTTGATAACATCGCGGTTTATGTTTGCGACGCCAAGAAGGGCGAAAAGGATGTTCCTCTTAATCAGAGCACAAAGATGGAGCCCGATGAGAATGTAGGTGTTGAAGATATTCACACCCTCACTCTTAAAGAGAGCGATTCATGGCAGCTTGTTCAGGTTAAGGCGATAGATAAGGCAGGCAACGAATCAGTTATCGCCTCTGCCAACATTCAGGTTACCCAGAGTGTATTTAAGTGGATTATGGGTAACACCCTCGCAAAGATTCTTATTTCTGCAGGCGTTGCAGCCCTCGCGATATTCTTCATTATCCTCTTTAAGCGCAAAAAGGATAAGGACGAAGAAAAGCAGGCAAGTGCTGCCAATGTATAAAACCCGAAGGTCTTTCGGCGCGCGGTAAAATGTATTTTTGCCGCGCATCGGTTGAAAAGACCATAGAGTTTTGCCGAAAAGATTAAAACGGCTGCTCTGTTAAAAGGCGGAGTATCATATACAAAAACCGTATTATGATATTCCGCCTGAAGGGCGGCCGTTTATTAAAAGAAAGGAGTAGGGGAATGGATTCAAAAGCTTTCCGCCAGGTTTACAGCGATATCAGAAAAATAAACAAGGGCGGGATAGGTACCATTTATCACGCCTATCAGAAAAACCTCGGCAAAGAGGTTGTGCTTAAACGGATTGATTCTTCTCAAAACCTTTCCATGCTCAGAAGAGAGGTTGATATTCTTAAGAATCTTCGCCACTCGTATTTGCCGACTGTATATGATTTTGTTGAAGTTAAGGGCGTTTACTATATTGTTGAGGATTATATAAATGGCACAAGCCTCGATTGGACGGTCCTGCTTCAATCCTCTTCTCTGACGGTGACGTTATGGGTGCTATCCTTGACAGAAACGGTCTCAGACCTTCAAGATACTATATTACAACAGACAACCAGATGATCCTTTCATCAGAAGTAGGTGTACTCGATATTCCTGCTGAAAAGATCGTAAAGAAGGACAGACTTCGTCCGGGCAAAATGCTCCTCGTTGATACTGTAAAGAAAAAGGTTATCGATGATGACGACCTTAAGGAATACTATGCTTCACGTCAGCCTTACGGCGAATGGCTTGATGCAAACCTTGTAAACCTCAAGGATCTCCACATTCCTAACAAGAATGTAACACGCTACTCTGACGAAGAACTCGCAAGACTTCAGAAGGCATTCGGCTACACATATGAAGATATCAAGACATCTATTCTTCCTATGGCAAAGTCAGGTTCTGAATCAATTGCT
>JAZUJM010000283.1:0-1526 GCA_045642785.1 Acutalibacteraceae bacterium
AAGAGAATTGAGGAACTGCTTTGTTTCCTCCCTTTCGGTGGCGCCGTCTTCGGGGCATTTGCTTTTAACCACCGGCAGCTCCAGCCTGCGAACCACCCTTGCACAGTCGCTCTCACGCGCGTAAATCATGGGGCGAATCATATAAATATCCTTGCGCGAAAGGTAGGTTACGGGGCAAAAGCAATCCACCGTGCCGCCGTTGAAAAGGTTCATAATAAAGGTTTCGGAAACATCATCAAGGTGATGACCGAGGGCAATTTTGTTGCAGCCGTTTTCCTTTGCCGCATCGTGCAGGGCGCCGCGCCTCATTCTGGCGCACAGGCTGCAGGGATTGCTCTCTTTTCTGATATCAAAAATCACCTCGGCAAGCTGAGTGCGCTTTATTACATAGGGCACATTTATGCTTTCGCAAAGCTTTTCAAGGGCGGAATAATCGGTATCCTCCCCGCCGAAGCGCATATCAAGGGTTATGGCGACAAGCTCAAATTTTTCGGGATAAAACTCCCTGAGCTTTGCCATACAGTAAAGCAGGGCCACGGAATCCTTGCCGCCGGAAAGGCCGACTGCGATTTTGTCGCCGCTTTTTATCATTTCATAATCCTGCACGGCGGAGCGCATAAGCCCGAGTAATTTCTGCATCAGTTATCCATCTTCTTTTTTCTGTTTTTAACGGGTATCTTGTTGCCGTCTTTATCAACGATAAACGTATTGTCAAGCTGAGCGGTGAGATTCGCTTTAAAAGCGGCAAGATACTCTTTCCTGAGCCTTGCCTGCTCCTCCTTCTCCTCAGCGGTAAGCTCACGGATTTTGGACAATGCCGCAAGCTCGTTTATTCTTTTTAATCTTTCTGTTGCCATATCATTCAATGCACACGCTTTCAGCCGAAAGCGTCCTTCCTGTTTTATCATCAACCTCAAATATGCAGCCGTTGAGCATAAAAGGTGCGCCCGCTTCTTCAAACCTTGCGGGCATACCGGTTTTTAACCAGTTCATCGAAATCTCCGGCTTAATGCCGAGCACGGAGTTCTTTGCCCCCGTCATACCGAGGTCGGTAATATAGCCCGTTCCGCCCGCAAGCACGCAGGCATCGGCGGTCTGAACATGGGTGTGGGTGCCGAAAACGGCGGTTACCCTTGAATCAAGGTAAAAGCCCATCGCCCTTTTTTCGGCGGTTGCCTCCGCATGAAAATCAACAAGAATAATCCTGCACTCCGCAAGCTCTTTTAAGCACCTGTCGGCGCACACAAAGGGATTTTCCGCATTTTCCATATAGGCATTGCCTGCAAGGTTGATAATGCCGATTTTGTACCTGCCCTTGTCAACAATCGCCGTGCCGCTGCCGGGGGTGCCGGAGTAATAGTTTGCCGGGCGCGTGATAAACGGCGAGGAATCAAGCAAATCATAAACCTCACGCCTGCGGAAAACATGGTTGCCCGTGGTGATAAAATCAACGCCGCTGTTAAAAAGGGATTCGGCGGATTCCGGGGTTATGCCGTTGCCGGCGGCTGAATTTTCACCGTTTGCAA
>JAZUJM010000284.1:0-1882 GCA_045642785.1 Acutalibacteraceae bacterium
TAAATGTGCATTTCATCCCGGAAAATGTGCCGTTTATCCGAAAAACGAAAAAATGTGAAAAAGTGCGGTAGAATACAGACAACAACGGAACACAAATCCGGAAAAACAAAAAATAAAAAACAACACAAACAAAACGGAGGAAAAAAACAATGACACAGTTAAGAATCGAAATCAGCGTAGCAATCCAGAGAGTTGACGAGCTTGAAGCTTACAACGAGCAGCTCCTTACCGAACTCAACACCCTTCAGCAGACCGAAGAAGCCCTTGCCGCCATGTGGGAAGGCGCTGCAAAGGATGCTTTCAGAGCCGCTTTCCAGTCCGATATGGAGCAGATGATAAACTTCTACAACGCAATCCGCTCCTACATCATTCAGCTCAGACTCATCATCGCGGTTTACAGAGCATATGAAGCCGCAAACGAGCAGCTTGCAGTAACCCGTTCCTACAGATAAGCAAACAAAACAAAAATCACACACAAATTCAACAACAACCGAAATCAAGAATAAAAGGAGATAATTAAAATGGCAACAGATGCAATCACCATGAATGTTAACGCTCAGGAACTCTTTATGACAGCGGACAGCTTTGAATCAAACGGAAGAAACGTGGCAAACCTTACCTGCGGAATGCTTAACCTTGTAAACGGCCTTTCCGGAATCTGGGAGGGTGAAGCTGCTCAGGCTTTCATCTCAAAGTTCAACGGCCTTGAAGATGATATTCTGAGAATGGTTAATATGATTTCCGAGCATGTCAACGACCTTCGTGAAATGGGTCAGAACTACACCGAGGCGGAAAGCCTTTCCACCGACGCTACCGATGTTCTTCTTGTTGATGTTATCGAATAAGCCTGCAACCTGAATTAATATAATCCCCACCCCGAAAGCAAAACCTCCGGTTATGACAGCCGGAGGTTTTGCTTTATATTCTCTTTTGTTATTCGGCTTTGCCGTTTATTGCTTCAAAAAGGTCAAACAGAATTCTGTCCCTGTTAAAATTCTTAACCGCCCTCATAAAGTGGCGACCCGAATCGTGGCTCCAGTAAAGGCGCCCGTGCTGATTTTTGTAGCAGTCAAGCCCTCTCAGGCTCTGCGGCACCTCCGGCTCTTCGGTAAGCCTGGGGGTGTGGAGCAGCTCTGTTGTGTACCATTCGGGGTGAACAACATAGGCAACCGCGGTAACATCCCATATTATGCGGGAGCTCGCCCTGCCCGAGTCGCAGTCCCTCAGCAGCGAGGTAAGATATGTGCCCACCGGGGTTTTGCCGTCAATAAACCGTTCAAGCTCCGACACGGTGGTTGAAAATTTATCCACCACACCCATGCAGGGCAGCTGAACAAGCGGCACCCCGCAGTCAAGCACCAGCCTTGAGGCGGCAGGGTCCTGATAAAGATTATATTCCTCGGCGCAATCCTGATTTACCGCCGTGCCGCCGAGCCACACAACCACCATGCGCTCAATAATCTCCGGGCACATGGCTATGGCAGAGGCAACATTGGTTATCGCCCCTATGGCAACAACATAAAGCGGATTGTCGGGGGAAGCGGCCATTGCCCTTTCAATCAGGTCACGGGCGGCAGGCGAATCCACGGGTTCGCTGCCCATAAACCGGGTTGAGCCGCGGAAAACAAAGCCGTCGGTTTCTTCTTCACCAAGCAGAGAAAGCACGCGCAGAATTTCTTCATAGCTTTGCTCCATTCCCTCACCCGCTTCCGGTGCCGGGCTGTGAGTGAACGGGGCGGCATAAACCGCGTCAAGGCTTATTTTGCCTGCTCTGCTCAGCATAACGGAGTAGGTCAGGGCAAACTGGTCATCAATCTCATTTTTTGTGTCGGTGTCAAGCACCATGTGCACCTTGCCGCTTGCGGGCTCCAGCTTTTTAAGT
>JAZUJM010000285.1:0-6407 GCA_045642785.1 Acutalibacteraceae bacterium
ACCGCGACGAAACCAGTCACCAACTTCCTTCAGTTCAGGAGCAGTACGACGGATTTCAGCTTGGTCAACTAAATCCATTTTGGACAGCACAGAAGCACCGCGCAGGTTTTGGTAGTCTGCCATAGTTGCAGCTTCTGTAGCAGAGGGCAGAGCAATCGCACAGCTTGCCAGAGCGCAGGCAACGAGTGCAGGCATATACATGGCAAGGTTTACCATCAACAAGAGCTTTTACACGACGAACATTAGCTTTCCAGGTTCTGTTAGAACGTCTGTGGGAGTGGGATACCTTAATGCCGAAGGACACATCTTTGCCGCAAAAATCGCATTTTGCCATGTGTCACACCTCCTTTTTGAACTCATTAACGGATAGTATATTAACAGATAAACGGTAAAAATGCAAGCCTTTTTTGAAAAAATTTTGCAATAAGATAAAAAATTATCACACTTTGATTTTTTACCGCACCGCGGCGGCATAATCGGGTTGTAAAAATGAAAGGACTATGATATATTAAACATTGTTTTATGATATCTAAAGGAGATATTTTATGATAAAGCGCACCGTATCTCTTCTTTCCGCTGTTATGGCTTTGCTGATTCTGCTTTCCTCCTGCTCAATACCGGGCTCTTTTGCCGATTCGGTACTTAAAGTGGGGGTTGAAGGTATTCCGCAAGGCTTTAATCCGTTTTATTTTGATAAGGCAAAAGACGGAATAATCATGCAGCAGCTTTTTGAATCTCTTCGCCGCCCGGGCAGCGGTAAAAAGCCGGAAAAACTCTGCGGCAGCATAACATATGAAACACTTGAAGACGGCAAGGTTAAATTCACCGTCAGCATTGACGATTCCGTTAAATTCTGCGACGGAACTCCCGCAACGATTGACGATATCATTTTTTACTATCATGTTCTCGGCGATGCAAGCTACAACGGTCCCGAAAGTGACTGGTACAAAAACGATATTGTCGGGCTTAGGGAATATTATTACGATGACCCGGCGTGGGAGAAAAATCTTGCTGCCGCCGTTGAGGGCTCGGAGCTTTCCGCAGAGCAGGCCGAAAAAGAATATATTGAAAAGAATTATTCAAACGGAGTTAATGTTAAAACCATATCAGGAATAAGCAAGGTTAACGACAGCACCTGCACGGTTCTTTGCAGCTCTTTTAATGTTGAGCTGATGAGTGCCCTTGAACCGCTTATTTTGTCAAAGGCGGTTTACGGCGCAGGGTATGTTAAAGGCAAGGCGGATGTTATTGAGCAGAATAATTCTTCACCTGTCGGAACGGGGCCGTTTCGTCTGGAATCCGCCGATAAAAGCGGAAAAACCGCCGTGCTGAAGGCAAATGAATATTATTACGGAGAAACGCCGGGATTTTCGGAGCTGCGGTTTGTTTCGCTCGGTGACGGTAATGCTGCCAATGCGATTAAAGACAAAAAGGTTGATGTTATTGAAATTCCCGCTCTGCAAAGCGATATTGATTCGGTTTCTTCACAGGAGTATTCTTCCTTCCTTTCGGATTGCGACAACTATGTTTCAATGATTTTTAACTGCGAAACTCTTGATTTGAATGTAAGGCTCGGCCTTATGCGACTTGCCGACAGAACGCTCGGCCTCGGCAATTATTTCGGTACGCATTACACAGCGCTGTTCAGACCGATGAGTGTACGGTTTGCGGAATATCCCTCTGCTTCAACCGATTTTCCGTTTGAAGCACTTACCGCTTCGGATTATTTCAGAAATGCGGGCTTCATTCCCTCCGATTCGGTGGGCAAAAGTTCTCAGATGAAAAATGAACAGGGTGAAACGCTCACAGTCAATATTATTTGTGCGGAGGATAAAAGCGAGGCGTTTAACACCGCCTTTCAAAACTGCTGCGCAACCTTCAAAGCGGCGGGTATTGATGTGAACGGCTCCGTTGTCAGCGCGGAAGAATATCAAAAGGCGCTTGAAGGCGGCACCGCCGATGCTTTTTTCGGCAGAATTTATGAGGATTCATCAAGCGATAAAAGCAGTCATTATTCAAGCGGCGGAGAATTTAATTATTCCCGTGTTTCGGATGAAAACCTTGATTCGCTGCTTGCGGCAGCAGCATCAGCGGCGGATTTGTCCGAACGCTCTGAGCTGATTAACTCCGCACTTTCTCAGGTGCTTATGCTCGGTGCGGAACTGCCGTTTTATCAGCAAAAGCGGCTTTCCGCTTTCAATACGGAGGTTATCGACGCCGCTTCTCTGCCTCAGGATGCCGACCCGGAGGGGTGCAGATACATTTTGAAAACTTTAAAACCCGCATAACGGAGGATAAAATATGAGCTTGTTTGCAGAAGGTAAAAATTATACGATTCCTCAGCTTGACCTGAGCGCTGAACCCGAAAACGGCGATAAAAGATATTCTTCACTTTATGAGCAGAGTATTGTTGACGATTCGCTCGATTATCTCGGCCATCCGGATTCCGTGCTGTTAAAAAACGGCGATATTCTGACTGTTCTGCCCTCCGCTCACGGCAAAGGCGCCCTTCGCAGCAGAATCAGCTCCGACAACGGCAAAAGCTACCGCAATGCCGATGAAATTCAGCCTGAATCGTGGAAAAATTCAAGAGAAACACCCACCGTTTACCGCCTGACCTTTAACGATGAAGGCACGGCGGATAAGCTTGTTCTTATTTCCGGCAATCCCCAATGGGGCGATGAACCCACAACCGGCGGCTTTAATTTTTCAATTTCGGAGGATGAGGGAAAAAGCTGGAGCGAATTTGAATTGTGTTACCCGGAGCTTAACGGCGAAAAGCTTCTGACCATAGTGGCCATGGCTTCGCTCACAAGGCTTAAGGAAAACGGACGATTTGTCGATAAATGGATGGCTTTTTTTCACACTCCGGAGTTTGTGAACTATAAAACGATTCTTTCGTTTGAAAACGGAAAACCTCATTGGAGCACACCCGTTCCTTATTTTTCCGCCTTCCGTGAAATTGAAAAGGAAAGCAATATGTGCGAGGTTGAGGTTATACGCTCAGATAAAGGCAAGGGCGACGAGCTTTGCCTTATTTCAAGAAGCAACTCCAAAAAGGTAAATTCGCTTATCTCTTTTTCAACGGATGAGGGTGAAACCTGGTCAGAACCCGTTTTTGCGCCCGCTGCATTAAACGGAGAGCGCCACAAGGCCGATTACCTTGCCGACGGCAGGCTGTTTATCACATTCCGCTCCATTGAGCGTGACCCGGCAAAGAACGCCGTTTACAGCGAAAAGCAGGGCAGGGGCTGGTACAGCGAGGGCTGGATTGCATGGATAGGCACATTTGATGATTTGAAATCCGGCGCCGAGGGACAATACAGAATAAAGCTTGCACACACCTATCTGCCCGGTCAGACCTCACCGTGTAAAACTGCAAATGCAGATGTCGGCTACTGCGGCAATGTGGTGATTAACGACACCACGGTTGTAACATCCACTTACGGTGCTTTCGGCAAGCTTAACGCCGACGGTTCACATAAAACCTATGTAATCTCCAAAACGGTGGATTTGACCCTTGCGGATGAACTTGTAAATAAGATGAAATAAATTGCCGCCCGGTTATTGATTAGTCGGAATCGTTCTGATATTATAAATGTAATTCAAAACAGACAGGAGAAATAAAAAATGAAGCTTCCCGTTGTTTTAAAACCGCACCTTAGCAGATTTTCAAAGCAGTATCCGCTCGGTTCAGCCGAGATTCCGGCCGCTCTTCTCAGCGCACCCGCCGAAAAGCCCGACCTTTCGGATTTTCCGCTTCCGCTTCCTTCAAAAAAGGATGATTATTGCTGCTCTGCCGTTTCGGGCGACGGAGCACAATGGTTCGGTGCTTCCACGGGCCTTACAAGGTATGACCCGAAAGCCGAAAAGAAGATTGACAGAGTAATGTTTTTCAGCTTTGAAAGGGATTTGCCTTCAAACTCGGTTGAACGCCTGCTTGCAACTGATAACGGAGTGTGGGCATTGACCGATAAGGGCGCCGCTAAAATTGAAATGAAAGTGCTCAACGGCGAACAGAAAGCCGCTATTCTGCTTGATGAATCGCTTAAATATGTTTCACGCCGCGGAATGATGAGCCAGAAATATCTTGCCGAAAGAGGAAATGTTGCTTCCGCAATAAAGCACGGTGAATCAGATAATGACGGCACCTTCACCGCCGGGTTTGCTGCCGGTGAGCTTTTCCGCTACGCCGTTCTTAAACGCGAAAAGGGCGCTTCGGCACCTGAAACGCTTGAAGCAAAAAAGGTCGCAACCCGTGCGGTTGAAGCCTGCCTTCTGCTTATGTACATTCACCGCAGAGGCAACGGCTTTGTGGCAAGAACCTATCTTTGCCCTGAGGAGCCTGTGCCGGATGACGGCCTTTTCTTCCGCATAAGTAACGACAAGGCAACAGCGATTGAAACCAGCTTTTCCAAAAGGAAAGGCATCGCAGGGCTTGTTATTGACGCTTCTGCACCCGTTCCCGCAAGGCTTGCAAAGCTTTATGAGGAGTGGGGCTGTGACGGTGAGGGTATTGTTTACAAGGCCGATACCAGCAGTGATGAAATAACCTCTCACTATTTTGAATTGCTGCTTGCACATCAGCTCCTCGGCGATGATGACTCCGAGCTTGATGCAATGATTAAGGAATGTGCCGCGGCAACAATGGCACACATAATTGATAACGGGTTTGAGCTTCACGACTGCACCGGTGAGCCCACAACATGGGCCAAATGGAGCGAAAGATATTTCAATTCCGATGAAGGCTGGGTTGATGCCTGCTTAAACGCCGCCGAGGTGCTTATGTACCTTAAGGTTACCATGGAGATAACCGGCGAAGAGGGCAGATGGAAAGAGGCTTATGATTCACTTGTTGAAAAGGGTTATGCCGATTTAACCGAGCTTCACTATGAAAGAATGGTTCAGGGTGCCCGCTCAATGTGCAGCGATTACTATGAGGAAATTATGTACGGCGACCACTTCCTTGCCACCGCCGCTTTTTACGGGCTCTGCACCCTCGAAAAAGATGAAAAGCTTCTTGCAAAATATAAGAACGGTTTCAAGAGCTGGCGCAGCTCCATTGCTCACGAATTCAACCCCGGCTATGATTTTCCGTTCCTTGCCGCCTGCCCGGAGGAGGAGCTTGATATGGACAGAATCACCGTATGGTTTGACCGTATAAACCCGAGCAGAATTGCAAGCCGCGTTTCAACAGTCGGCAGGCACGATGTGCCGGTTATCACCCGTAAAGCGGGCTATAAGCAGTGTGGCTTTGTTCTTCCGCCGGATGAAAGATTTGTTTCAAAGCTTGACCGCGACCCGCTTGAATACAAGGATGAGGACAGCGGCGGAGCGGCATATGTTGAAAACTGCTATTATTACACATATCCGTACTGGATGGGAAGATATTACGGCTTCATTAAGGAGGAAGAATAATGGAAAAAAAGCTTCATCTTATTGGTAATGCTCATCTTGACCCCATTTGGCTTTGGCGCTGGCAGGAGGGCTGCGGCGAAGTGCTTCAAACCTTCCGCTCCGCGCTTGACAGGCTGAATGAATATGATGATTTCGTATTTACCTGTTCCTCCGCCGCATATTACAAGTGGGTTGAGGATATTGACCCCGATATGTTTGCCGAAATCAAAAAGATGGTTCGCCGCGGCAGATGGGTTCCCGTTAACGGCTGGTGGGTTCAGCCGGACTGCAATATGCCCAGCGCCGAAAGCTTTGCAAGGCAGGCTCTTTACAGCCAGTTATATTACTATGAAAAATTCGGAAAAATCTGCCGCACCGCCTACAATGTAGACTCCTTCGGTCACAGCGCAATGCTTCCCCAGCTTATTTTAAAGGGCGGTATGGATTTTTATGTTATGATGAGGCCGAATTCAGTTGAAAACCCCGATATTCCCGGTTCACTTTATTGGTGGGCAAGCCGTGACGGCTCAAGGCTTCTCACTTACCGTATACCAACCGGCTATGCCGAAAACGGCAAAAACGCTATTGACGGAGCGGTTGAAACACTTAAGGCACAGGCGGAAAAAACCGGAGCTTCTCAAATGCTGTTTTACGGTGTGGGCAACCACGGCGGCGGACCAACAAAGGGTGATATAGAGTACCTTTCCGAGCTTGCGGAAAATGATAACGAAATCGGTTATGAGTTTTCATCACCCGATGAATTTTTTGAAAGCATTTGCGCGAATAAGGTTGATTTGCCCGTTTGGAGCGATGATATGCAGCACCACGCAAGCGGCTGTTATTCGGCAACCTCCCTTGTTAAGCAGCTTAACCGCAAGGCGGAAAACTGGCTTCAGTCGGGTGAAAAGTGGAACACTGTTGCCGCTCTCACCGCCGGGCTTCCCTCACTTACCGAAAAATTCGCCGAGGCATGGCGCAAGGTGAGCTTTAACCAGTTCCACGATATTCTT
>JAZUJM010000286.1:0-14588 GCA_045642785.1 Acutalibacteraceae bacterium
CATAACATTAGCAGTATATCCTGTTATATAAGGTCCAACCCAGGCTGTTGTTTTGAAATCACCGGCATTACCGTATCTGATTGAATTGCTTTGACCGCTCGCTGCACCGGCAAGATAATTGTTGATTGCTGTTGTTCCGTTAGTTGTAGGGGTTGTAACCATAGGGTTAAAGTTAGTGCCGGGAACATAGTCGGAGGTGGTTATACCATTGCCGTCGCCGTTATTATTTATAGCAGGAACAGAACCAATACTGTTTATTCCCTGCCACCAAACAATGGACTGTACAAAGCAGGCTTTATTATTTGAAAGATTGGCATCCTTTACTCTGCCCGCAGCACCCGTAACCTGAGTTATCGGCGCATAAACATATGTATATGCTGTTTTTGTATATGTGTCGCCGTTCTTTTTATAGGTGGCGGTCCATTTAATATAATCGGATGTGGTTGAAGTCCATGAGCCGCTTGTAATTGTGGTATCATATCTGTCGGCGCTTGTATCACTTGCTTTCAAATTATGGCCGTTTGTAGAGGTAATGGCAATATCTGTTGCGCCGGGGCAGTAGAAGTTGATATTTCCGCCCTTTGAAATATCTTTATATCCTTGATTAACGGTTATTGAGCCGTCTGCAGCCATTGTCTGGTCAAGAACATACTGAAAGCTTTTGTCGCCGGGGGTAAGATAAATAGTTTCGGGAACATTGAAATAAACACTTGAATCAGCAGATTCAAATTTATTAACCTCGGCCTGAAGCGCGGAGTCTGCACTTGTTAATTCGGTTGAGGTTGCGTTGGGCTTGCCGAGAACGGTGTAGGCATCTTTCAATGCTTTAGTATAATCGGTGTTATAATCAAAGCCTGCATTTTGAGCGTAGTTAACCGTTGAACGAAGTGAGGATTTGTTAACGGTAACTGTTTTGAAAAACATATATGTTGTTGTTTTTACCTCTTTACCGTTATTTCTTGCTGTGCCGATACTTGAAAGAACATAGGTTTTTGTTCCGTCTTCAAGCAAAAGATTAAGGCTTGTGTTAAGACGCCTTCCGTTGGGACGGCTTGAATTGCTTCCGCTTGAAGAGGTTTGGGCAAGAATGTTTGTGGTGTTTGCCGTCTGACCGTTTACATAGTAGCCGAGACCCCAACCGGTTGTTCCGTCGTCTTCACCGCCCCAGTTTTCAAAAATATCAAGGCCAACCTTTAAATTGGGCATATCCTTGGTGTTCTGATAGCGGCTTAAATCGGCATAAATAACGGGAATCCAGCGGGCAATGAAGTCCCTGCTGCTGCTGTCTGATTTCCACCAATAGCCGTGGTAGCCTTTATTGCCGGTGCCGGCAACATAGCAGCCGTCAAGGGTATCGCTGTTTTGCGGGTCTGTGCTGCTGCCGGATTTAAGATTAACCGAAGATACCCAGCCGGGATAGGCATATGAAGCGTTGGAATAAACATCGGCTGTTGTATATCCGCTGCCGAGGTCTTCAATGCCGTAAACGCCGCTGAGCCAGATTGCCCAGTTAAGAATTTCTCGATTCTGTTTGCTGCCTGCCTCTTTGAGCTCAAAGCACTGTGCCGCGGCTGTGCCCTCTGTGGCTGAAAATCCGTAAACATAGGAGTAGGCATAGGCAGTTTTTTGTTTGCCGTCGGTGGAATCAGTGTATTTTGCAGTCCAGGTGATAACTGTACCGGCTGCTGCTGAGCCGGAGGAAAAGGTTGCATTGTATCTGCCGTTTGCATTGCTTTTAGTGCTTAAGGATATTGAGGGGCTTGCGGAAACGGTGATATTGGTTGCGGTGGGGCAGTAGAAGTTAACATTTGCACCGTTGCTTATCGCCTTGTACCCTTGGTTTACCGTAATACCGCCGTTATCATCCATTGTCTGATCACTGACATACTGGAATGTGGTGGCACCGGGGGTAAGGTAAATTGTTTCGGGAACGTTGAAGAACACCATGCTGTAATCGCCAACGGCGATTGCGGCCTTGGCGGTTATTCCCGTTTCAAGGAATACAGCTGTGAATACACCCGCCGTCATAATAACGGCGAAAGCAAGGCAAAGAACCCTTTTAACATTAAAATGTTTTTTTGCAGTTGTCATAGTTAAAACCATCCTTTTCAAGAAAGTAGAAGAAAAATCAAGTAATGTTCTATTCGGATTGGATTCCGCCGGTGGATTCCTGCTTGCCTGTGAGCATATAAAGCGTTATTGAGTGTGTTGCGCTTGAATCAACCGTGATTTTGTTCGTTTTGTTGTCGGATAAATCGTTTGAGCTGCATTGGAATTTTGTTACCGCGCCCGTTTTGCCGGAGAATGCGATTGTCAGCGTGTCGCTTAACAGGGAAATTGAATCATTAACCGTGATGTTGTTTTTTCCGCTGCCGATTTTTTGCGTTTTGTAGGCTTTGCCTTCATTTTCTCCGTTTGTGTAAACAAGGCTGCAAATGTAGGCATCATCTTCCGCACTGTAGGTCAGCTGAAATTCGTTTGCCATTCCGCTTAAAGCATTGATTTTGCATTGGGATATCATTGCGCTTATTTCGGTTGTAACCGCCTTTTTTCGTGCCCGGAAAATGCTGGACAACGGCCCGGAGGCAATTACGACGATTATTGAAACAATAGAAATTACGGTTATCAGCTCAACAAGCGTAAAACCTGCGTTTTTGCGCTTGTATTTTGTTTTGTTATTCATAATATTTCACCTTTGTTTTTTGATTTCATAACAGGGTAAATCTGAATTTGCCTTGTTATCAAGTCAAAAAAGTTTATAAGTGTTACCCCCTCAGTCGCCTGCGGCGACAGTTCACTAACGGGCTACCTTCTATTCCCACCCGCGGGGGTAACGCGGGTGGGAATATTCGATTAAAAATCAGGTAAGGTTAAACAATCCGTTCAGGCAGATATTGAGCTCGGCATTTTCTTTCATTGAATAAACGCCGGTTTCCTCATAGGTTTCAAGCTCTGAGCCTGCCTGCTCCTGAACAAGAGCTGTTTCATCTGCCGAAAGAACAACCTCAACATAAATCTTTGTTTCAACCTTTTTGTTGTTCAGCATTTGCTGATAAACAAGGTCTGGAACATTGATTTCGTAATATGTGCCGGGCACAATCTGATTCTTTGCTATTGTTTTGCCGGTACCGTCTTTAATGGTTATCTTATCGGTGATATCAATTCTTTCGCCCTCTTTGCCGGAGGCAAGGTTATCCGTGAAGAATTTAACCTCTCTCTTTTCGGCAGATTCAAGGCTCTGTGCAGAGTTGCTGATTCGGAAGTAAACGGGATTTCTCCAAATAACATTTTTGCTTGTTTCATCATAGTAGCATTCGTTATCGGAGCTGGTTATCGCCTCATCCTTGGTGGTTATGAGCGCAAGGTAATTCATCGGCTCAAAGTCTGAGCTGCTGCCGTAGAATGAAACCGTGGGCACCTTGCCTTCGCTTCTGCCGCTGGCAACAATGGCGTTGAAGAAGAGCTTTGCTTCAAATGCCGTGAAGCCGTTGGTGTGGCCGGCGCCGGTGTAGGTAACATTGCCCTTGGTGTAAACATAGTAGGCATCCTCGCAGTTGTTGCGGATATCGTTGAAGCTGTTGGTGTAATTCTTGCTGTTTTCAACTGTTCCGGGTGCAAGGCAATACCAAACGGTTGCAATTTCGCCGTTGTCGTTTTCATTAATGTTAACCTGGAAATACTGCTCATGAGTTTCTTTGATTTGCTGCTTGCCGGTTTCAACTCTTGAATAAAGGTCTTTAACATTAATGTCATAGGGGTAGGTGGTAATCTGACCCTTGTTAACCTGCGAAACGCGGTTGGTGTAGGTTGCACCGAGGTCGCCCTTGGCAAAGCGGTGTACCGTGTACTTGGTGTAGCCGTGGCTGAAAAGGTCAACCTTTCTTGTGCTTGTGTACTGGGTCTGGGCATCAGCTGCGGATGCGGCGGAATCCCATGTGTCGCTGCCGGGAATCCACGAGATTGTGTAGCCCTTTTCCTCCATCATAAGTACATTGTAGGCTGTGAGTGCCATGCCGCCCTTTTGCTTTTGAAGGTCTGCAAACTTGGTTCTGTCTTCATCGGTTTTAAGCGCACGGTAAATCTTCTTCCATTCAATGTAATTGTGTGCCTGAACAACTCGGGTTCCGTTATAGTACCAATAGTCGCCGATTGTAAGCTGACCTTCTGATTTGTCGCCGGTCTTGGTGTCATCATAGATGTTGTTGTAGCTGTGGCCGGCTTTCAGATTATCATCATTATAGGTGTAGTTGGTGCGCTGCTTGATTTTTGCGCTGATGCCGAAACGGTCCTGACCGAGCGGGTCACGAAGAATAAGGTTTGCATAATAGCCCTGCTTGATTCGGGAGGTGTGGATATCCGAGTTGTATTCATTCCAATCGGAATCATCAACCTTAAATTCGTGCTCTGAGCCGAACAGGAAATCCCAGGTAGCTTCAATGTAGGAACCGACCTTGTTGCCGAAGTTGGCAATTTCGTTAACCGCTTTGTTGCCGAATGAAAGAACATCGTTTGCCCAGTAGTTAACGAAGTTAACATTGGCTGTTAAGGTATCATGGCAGAAAAGCACAGGCTGTTCGCCGCTGTTGATAATGCTTTCAAGCTTCATTGCGGCGCCCTGGTTAAAGCCGAGGGTTTCGGCAATGTCAACTGAGCTCTTTGTGTAGCCGAGGCCCATTTTGCCGTAAAGGTCGCCATAGCCGAGAATCATCATATCGTAGCCGTCAAGAATATTGTTTTCACCGGACTCGTAGTTGTTGTTAACATAGTTAACATTGGTGAAGTAGATATCAAGCACATAATCCTGGCCGACTTCAAACCTTACGTGGTCAACGGTTCTGCCCTTTTTGTAGGAGTATTTTTCATTTGCCGTGCTTGGGGTAACAACACCGTTTTCTTTGTAGTAAATGGTTCTTGTCATATAGGCGTTGTGGTCTTTGTTGATTGTGGTAAGCTCGGGGTCAACATAAATATCGCTGAGGAAAACAGAACCCTTAAAAGCGTTGCTGTGGTAGGGGTCGTCTTTTTCACCGGGAAGCTTACTGTAACCCTCAGGATAATTGTGAACATCAAGGTAATCGGGATCCCAGTCACCTGCAAGAATCTGGAGGGCCTTTAATTCGGCGGGCTTGCTTGTGGCTGTTCTGATGAATGAATAGGCGGTGTAGGAGGTGTGAGCCGATTCTTCGCCTATTTTTGAAACCTTCATTCGCCACGGTTTAATGCCCGTTTCACCCCTCGGGAACTTGTAGGTCAGGGTGTATACAAAATCTCCGTTTGCCGCCGAGGATGTTCTGAGACCTCCTGCGCCGTTGTCGCCGCCGCCGGTGATGGTGGCATCGACAATTTCATCATTTGCATACTGACCGTCGCCGTTATCATCAACATAAAGGCTGCAGGTGTAGCGGGAGTTGAGGGTATCAAGTTCGGTTTTGTTGGTAACGCGGAATGAGAACTGCAAGGTGCCGGAAACAAGAATATCGGGGTATTCAAGCGGTTCTTCATTCTCTACCATTTCAATAACGGGCTCTGAAAGGTTAACATACTGGGTAAGAAGCTCGCGGTACATTCCGTCGCTTCTTTCAACCTGGTTCTGAGTCATAACATTCCTCAGTGAGCTGATTGAGGTTGAAAGGAAGTCATACATATTGGAGCAGTTATCAATTCGGTTGGAACGGATTGCCGCACGGGTGTTGATAACGGTGGGAAGACCTGTGATATCATTGCCGTCGGCATCTCTGCCGGTGAGGGTGTAACCGCCTTCTGTGTCTTTATAACCCTCGGCATTGTTTACCTTAAGGTCATTTGCATCTTTAAGATAAAGCTTGTAGCCCGATATGGTTCTTTTGCTGTCGGGATCAGTATCTGTTGTTCTTGTATCTCTGTCTGTGTATTTATTTGTGAATCTTCCCTGACCGCCTGCTGAAATTTTATAATTGTCATCAATGGTGTCATCACTCGGAATGTTGAAATAATGAATGAAACCTTTGTTTAACATTAATTCACCGCCGTTTTCCTGTGAATCAATATAGCAGCAAACTTCATAAGGTTTGCCGTCTTTTCCGACGGTGTGAATTACTTTCATGTAAACATCAATTTGCCTGCGGTCACCGGGATTGGCTCTGTAATGTAAAGGCGCTTTTTCTCCGGGAATCCATTCTGCAGATGCTCCGGTGCGTTCCCAGTCTGTTGTGATTTCGTCTTCGCTCCATTCATATAAAGAAGCACCGGTTGTATTGGTATTTCTGACTGCAGCACGGTAGTTTACATAGTCATTTGCATCTGATGGAATGGGTGTTACTGCGCTGAACATACAATATGCTGAGTTTGTGTTGTAGGTTTTGGTTGCGCTGTAATGAACGGTGTTAAGAACATCCTGCAGGTAACCTCTGATAGTACCGTTTTGAGTGTTATCAATGTACTGCATTGTGTAAACTCTGATTTCTTTGTTTACATGAATCTTGTTGCTGGTTACTGTCTGCTTTGCGGTGTTGCCGTAAAGGCCGTTGTAGCGAAGCGAAGCGCCGAGGCTGTTTTTACATTGGCTGAAATCAAAATCAACTGTGCAGAAATAGTCTGCGTTTTCGCCGCCGGTATAGCTCTTGGGGTTAATATCAATAAAGAAATAATCCTTTACGCCGTCGCCGTTGGTATCAATGCTGCGGTAATCATCATTCGGTGATGTTGACTCGGTCGGCATATTAAACAGCTCACGGAACCAGCCGAAAGAAAGCTTTTTGGTGTTTTCTGTTTTTATCTCACGCTGGGTGCCGCTTGCATCAATGTAATACCATTTGAATGAAGTTATGGTGTTTTTAGGTATTTCACCCACAACCTGAGCGGTTAAGCAAACATGAACCTCGTTATCTGTGGCCTCGTAGCTGTATTGCTCATTGCCCTCAAAGCCGGGCAGATAAACCTTTCTGCCCTTTCTTTGATAGTAGGTTTTGCCCATTACCTTTGTTTTCAGCTTGCCTTCAAAATCCTGAAGGGCAACATCATCCGAGACGATTACGGGCAGTCCCTGGTCGGCAAATGCCTGCAGCTCCTGCATCTTGGTGTCGGTGATATCATTGCCGGCATCACGGAACTCTGCTGCCGAGCTGTCAACATACCAAAGGTTGCCGACATGCTGGTAGTCATCATAGTACATACCGGCAATGCTTGAACGGTCAAGCAAGCCTTCACCGTCTGATTCAAACAGATCTCCTCCGGAGGCATAGAACAGACCGTCAAGCGAGGAATCTTTATAATCGGGAACAACATCGCCTGCATCCGGGCCGGTGGTTATGGTTGTGTTGGCGGTGAAGCCTTCAAGTGATGTGCCTACATAAACAAGGTCATAGGTTTCGGCGATATCCTCAATTTTACCCGAAAGCTCGTGAGGAGCCATGGTGGTAATCTCAAACTGGGTTGTTTTAACCTCGGAGTTACCGTTTTTATCCTTTTCGGTGTAGTGGATGTTTTTATCTTCATCAGATGTTGCGGCATCAAACTGCTCAACATTGTTTGTGAACCAGCGCCTTACATCAATTGTTTTCTTTGCCGATTTGTCGGCGTTTTTGGCGTAAAGAACGGATTCACTTGACTGAGGCTGAATTTCAAGAATTTTGATAACGGCCTTGTTATTTACCGAGCGAAGGCCGCGGTAGTTGAGGATGTGCCTGATAATGTTTGCTTCGCTTACATATTCCTCAAGGGGATAATACTTTGACCTTGTGGTACGCAGCGAGTTTTCATACTCAATGGCATCCCAGACCTCGTTGAATTTTGCTTCGTCAAGCTTGTAGGCCTGATTTTCGGGGTCAATATCGCCCTTAAAGAATTTGTTTGCAACATATTTAACCGCTGAGGGTAAATCGCTGCCGTTGAAGCGGTAAACATAATCGGTAACGCCGCTTTCATCATTCGCCGCAATAACCGTTTCACCGTTTTCGTTAAGCTTTTCTTCTGTTCTTATAAGCGTGCTTAACTGCTTTAAATTGGTGATTTTACTGTTGTCCTTAAGTGAAAGGTCAATCACAACCGGCATAAACTCGGTGTCGGCATCGTTTTCGGCAATGATTCTTTGGTTCATTACCGTTAAAACATTGTTGTTGATATCGGTTGTGTAAGTGCCCTGGGTGGGGGGATTGGATGAAAGGTTAATGCCTCTGCTTATTACGCAAAGCTCAAAGTTGGAAAGGGCTGTTTCAAGCTCGGTAACATTTGAATTTTCGTTATAGTCGAGCAGGTTAAGGTAGTTCGGTGTGTAGGTGATAACCTTAACATCGAATTTTGCCATTTCAACCTCGGTATCCTCTTCGTTATCACGCTCACAGTCAAGAACAAAGCGCTTGAACCAGTTGTTGTTCTTGAAGCCGCCCTTGTAGAAGATGGTTGAGGTTTCAATAAGCAGCTCTTTGCCGCCCTCGTGATAATTGTAGCTGCCGCCTTCGCCGACATAAACATATTTGTTCAGTTCGGCAACGAAGAACGGGGTTTCGCCTTCAGATGCTTCGCGGAAAATTTCCGAGGAAACATAGTAGGGGTGAAGTGAATCGAAGCTGTCGGTAACGGGGTTGATGTGAATGTAGTAGTTACCGGTGGAAAGGTCGGTTGTGGCTGACTTAAGACCGGCAAGGGTGTAGGTTCCGTCTGTGTAGGTGTAAAGAACGGTTTTGTCGGGGGCATTATCTGCCGTTGCCTTTATGTAACCGTCGCTGTTTATTTCGGCAACATAATAGTCATTCTTGGCAGCCTTATCTCTGTCATAATAATAGCCCTCTGTGCCGTAGTTACCTTCCCAGATGTAATACGGGCCGGGAAGATAGAGCTGGGTTCCCTCAGCGGGAAGAGAAGTTACCTTAACATACTGGCCGGAGTACTGGTCTATCTGATAGTACTCTTTACCTTCTTCAAGAGGATCCTGACCGACTATGGCAGCGGGGATGAAATCTGTAACCGTGTAAAGGGGAGTGCCGTAATCTTCTTCCTCATCAAAGTTGATGGGGTTAACAGGTGTGAATTTGAGGTTATAAAAATAGCTCTTTGTTGTGCGCCATTCATAAATTGAGATATTGTCAAAATATGCGCTTTGATTAATAACCGTGGTGCCGAAGCTTAACTGCATATATTCGGCACCGTCCGGTACGGTAAACGTGCCGTTGAAGAAGCCGTTGCTGTCAAGCTTGTTGTTATTTATCGGGGGTTCCGTGCCCTCATATTTATCCTTGCTTACGGTAACGGTGTGGTCCTGACCTGTAATGTAAGCTTTTTCGGCGTTATAATATGTGATGGTGAACTTGGTGTTTTTATCAGATGTGGGGCGGAAGCTTATCTGATAATTTGTGTTTGCATTAACGGGAATATAATAGAGCCTTTCGGAGGCAATAAAGCCTGAATCGGAATAATTTGTTGACTGTTTGGCATAGGTGCCGGATTTAAGGGTTATAATTCCGTTTTCAAGTGCTTTTACGGTACCGGGCTTATCGCTGACCTTAACGGAGTTGCTGCCGGAAACATACCAGGTGTTGTAATCAAAGATATTTGCCGTGTCAAGTGTTGCTTCCGGGTGGCCGGTTTCAAAATGGTCATAAACCTGAACATGGGTAGCTTCGCCGAGTGAAACATAATCTCTGTATTTTACAAGTGATACATTTGAAAAAACGGCGTTGAGCTTTTTGTTGTCGGTCATATTCTTTGCACCGAAGGCAACGCCGAGGTGAACAACATTGCTGTCGGTCTGAATTTCAACGCTGTAAGTGCCGGAGGCCGATTTGTAAATTTCAGCTTCATCGGCAAGGAAGGTTTTAACAAGATTATAGTTTGAATCAAAGCCGTAAATCTGAGCATAGGAGTAGCCGGCGCCGCTGTTTTCAACATGGTAGGTTAAGGTGTAAAGCTGACCGGCTTCACAATCCATATAGTAGTTGTCTGCACTTCTTGCACCGGAGGTGTAGGCAACTGCTTTTTCCTCTGTTGCATCGGCTGCAACCGAAATGGTATCCTTGATTCTGTCAACAGAAGCATTTGTTCCTTTATAGTCGTTAATGTTGAAAAGGCTGCCGTTTTCGTTGTATTCGTAAACGCTGATGTTTCGAACCTTTAATGAGGTTTCGGGTGCGCTTACATCAAATCTGATCTGCATTGATTTGATTTTTGAATGGGGTGAAACGGTGAACTGATAGGTTGCGGGTGAACCGTCGGAGGTGCCGGTGAAATACTCTGACCAGTACCAGTACTGCTTTGAATAATTGGGGTTGTAGTTAATGGTTTTGCCGTTTTCGTCAAGGGGAATAAGGGTTAACTGACCCTTGCCGTTTGTAACGGCTGATTCAAAGCTTAAGCAGTAGGTTTTGCCGGGCTCAAGGTCTTCAACGGTGTAATAATTATTGCTCTTGTAAGCGGAGGCAAGGTCATAATAGTAGTTGTAGGTATTATTTTCTGCCCAGTTTGCTTCCGTTGAGCCGAAAACAACAATCGCGCGGTTAGACATATCAAGTGCCATAACCTTGGAAACATTGTTCTTTACTCCCTTCGAGGGATCAAGAACCTTAAGACCGCAGCGATTTATAACAACATCCTTGAATTTGTTATAATCAAAAACATTCTTAAAGCTGTCGCTCATAAGGGAGTAGGAGAAATCGGCATCATATGCTCCGGTGCCGTCTTCAACCCTTTCCATTGTGCCGTTTACACGGGTGGTTTCAGGGTATTGGAGGGTTAAGGTTTCGGTTAAATCGCTGTGGCTTGATGCCTGCCAGGGATAGCACTCCTCATAGCTTGAAAGCTTAAGCAGGGGAGCAGCATCTTTTGTTGCAGACATAAGTCCGGCGGATTCAAGAGAGTTGAAAATACCGGAGGCATAATTAACTCTGGCAGAGCGGTTATCAAACAGCGAGGCAACTGTTTTCCAATCCCTGACTGGCTCGGAGCCGTCAACAAGATAGCCGAAAACGCCCTGATCTTCATAGGGGGCAAGCTCCATTATCTGCATGGTGCCGCCTGCATACTGTGCCTTCAGCTTTTCAATATATTCAAATGAATGGTAGGTTAAACCCGAAGCACCGAGGGTTACGGCAGCAATTACCGTGGAGAGCACAAGAGCAACCGAAACGCCGGAAATGGCGGCTTTTTTCTTTTTGCTCATGCCCGCTGCGGCGGATTTGATTTTATTGTTTTTCATCGTTTATTCTTCCCTCCATACCTGACTTACCAGGCTGTCTTTGAAAGTGCCGTCCTCGGCCTCTTCAATACAAATCGGGTCTGCCCGGAAAGTAACAAGCTTCTTTTTGGAATAGGAGCTGCCTTCAACTGTTGCGGTCAAATCTATTGTGATTCCGGTCAATCTGTTGCCGGATGTTTTGGCATAGCTGATGTTGAATGCGCTGATTTTGGTTGAAAGCGGCTGTGATTCGGGTTCTGCAGATATCACACCTTCAATTACCTCATATTCATCAAGGTAAAGGGTGCTTTCATCTTCGCTGAAGCGGAAAGAGTAGAGCATCGGCGTGCCGCCTGCCTCAACGGGTTTTGTGAAATAGGTTACACCGTTTTCCTGACAGATTCCGTTGCAGTCGTCGAAATATTGCTCAATCTGAACCATAGCCTGCTGAGCATAGGAAAGGGAAATCCGCTTATTTACCCGCAGGTAAAGATTTGTGCCCGTGCTCATCATCATGCCCACGCAAAGCGCAACCGTTGCAAGAAGAGCAAAGCTTATGATAAGCTCAACAAGGGTAAAGCCCTGTTTGCTTTTACCGATTGCCTTTTTATTAATATTTAATTTTTTAATCATTAATTATCACCTTCTGATAAGATGCGATTTGCGTTTTAATCAGTTCTTTTTCCAGTTTTCGTAATTAACAAGGGTGAATACCATTGATGAAGTGCCTGCGGAATTGCCTGCGCTTGTTGTTTCAAAATCCATTTCAACATAATCGCGGAAATATTTAAGCAGCTTTTCGCCGTTGGGGTCGGTTGAGGTAATGGCGTTGTTGAAAAGGTCTTCGCTGCTTACAAGGTTTACCGTGCCGTTTATGTTGACATCGCCTGCGCACATTATAAGGCCGTTAAAGCTTGAACCGCTGCTGATAGTTATGCTGCCCTTGCAGATAATGAGGCTAATTTCGGCGGGGTCAACTGAAGAGCTGAGGTTTGAATAGCCGGATGTGAAATCGGCGGGGTAGGTGAAATTGCCGCTGCAGACAACGGCAACCGTTTTGCCGTTGTTCTGGAAAGCTTTTTTGCCGCTTACGGCATCAATCATAACCTTGTCGATTTTGTGGTAGAAGGGGTTATCGTATTCGGGCTTAATAACATCAACGGTATCATAATAATCTTCGCCGGTTTCTGTTGTCTTTTTTACGATAACATTTTTATCTACCATATCATTATTAATGCAATATTCGCTTTCGGGGTCAAGTGCATTAACAGGCTTATTGGCAGAAAGATATTTTTTATAATTCTCATAAAATGCGGAGTATGTAACCGACATATCAACAAGGCTTTCTCTTGAAGAAGTGTTGGCAAGAATATCCCAAAGGCGGGGAACCTCTGTTGTGTTTGCTCCGTTGTAGGTGTAGCCGGTGCCGAGGACTGAAATTTTGCCGACCGTATCGCTGATTTTCATATAATTTTTGATAAATGAGTTTATTTCAGAGGAGTTTGCTTTGTAATAATCTCTGAAGAAATTGCTTGCATTGGTGTAATCCGGGCTGCCGTCGGCATTCTTAAATGTTACAAAGTAATAAACAAGAGCCTGAGATTCATAATTGACTATTACGCGGCGTAAAGAGGCGTTATAATCCGCAAATGTTCGGCTTTCTTCCTCGCCGTCATGGTTAAAGTCGCCCTTGAAAAGTGCTGTTTCGGTGTCTAACTTAACTTCGGGATAATTTTCGTCGGCATATTCGGAGAAGTTGTATGCAATGGGATTATGTTTTAATGTGGTGGCCTCATCATCGGCAAAATAAAGATATTTTGCATCGGCAAGGTAAGCCATCTGGTTGGGCTTTACCGAGATTGATTCACCTGTCATCATATCGTTGCTTGTATCTTCATCGTTATCAGAAATAAAGACGAAGCCGGCAAGTGAAAGTTCGGAACAAAGTGAAAGGTCAACAGATGAATTTGAGCCGTTTGCTATGATTGAGGATGATTCATCGGCATTTTTAAGGCTGCTGCCGAAGCCGTAATATCTGCCGCCGATTGTTGCGTTTGAGTTTCCGTTTAATTTAAGGTCGTTTGCGATAAAGGAGTTGCCGAGCAGGGCAATGCTTGACTGGCGCACAATAATATCATTGGCGTAAAGATTTGTGTTTTCACCAAATGTTAATCTGCTGCCGAAATTGCCGGAGGAATCGCTTGTGTTGATTGCACCTTTGATAATAACGGTTCCGTCATTAAAGCTGAGGGTTTCTTCACCGGTGGTGTTGAGCTCATTCATAAACGAGGAGCCGATTATTACCGAGCCGGCGCCGCCGCTGCTGTTCTGATTGATATTGCCGGAGCACACAAGGGCGAAGCTTTCAATGTCGGTGTTGTTGATGCTGGAAGCAATCTGAGCAAGGTCGGGCACCTGAATCGAAATATCGGTGGTGACTGTGGTTGAACGGTTATCGTTTGTGTAGGTAACCGATATGTTGCTGAAGGTTATTTTGCCGTTGTTATCGTCTTTATCAAACTTAACGGTACTTTCGGCAAATTTTTTGCTTTTAAGAATCTTAACGGTATCCGATATCTCTATTATTTCATCTTCATCTTTATCGGAGTGGCAGTTGATGGTTATTGTGCCGCGGCGGCAGTTCTTTACCATTGCGGCAAGAGCTTTGGGGTTATATTCGCAGGTGGTGCGGGATTTATCATAGCCCGACATAAGCTTTAAATCGTAGCCGTCTTGCTGAATCTTTTCACCGTCAAAGTCTTTAACAACCCATTTGCCGATGCAGTCCATGTAGCTTGCGCGGAATTCGTTTGTTGCGTTTTCAAGGTTATCGGCTGAATTTACAAGATAATCATACATTGAGTCTGCTATGGCGTCGGAGCAAGCTTCCTGTAATCCGGTGCGGATTTCGGCCATTGCCACCTCAGCGTCATAGCTGTTCTGATTTCCCTTTCGCTCGGATATCTTCATCTCAAAGCCGGTGAAGGAGAGCATAAGAAGCATGCTGCCCAAAACCGTAAGGAAGACTATCGCAACCAAAACGGTTACAATACCCGAACCTCTGTTATCAAGTTTTTGATTTAAAAATTTCTTCATAAAACTCACCCGGAAATCAGATTATATACAATGTAATATATTGTTTTAAAAAATATATTTATAAAAGCTTGTTGCCGCTGAAGGAGGCGAAGGGCTTTGCCGTGTAATCCTCGGATTCACTTTCTTTCTGAATCTCGCCCTGGTCGTAAATTTCTATTGTAATATCAAGCAGTCGGTCTTCCTTCTGGCTGTTTACAAGCTTGCCTTCAAATATGTAATCGTTTTTGTTTTTAAATCCAGTTGTTTCGCTTGCGAAAATTTTATAATCAAAAGTAGGGACTTTTCCACCAACCGATGAAATATTAAGCAAGGCGTTTGTTAGCAAGCTTAAGTCGGAGGCCAAGCGGTC
>JAZUJM010000287.1:0-9204 GCA_045642785.1 Acutalibacteraceae bacterium
ACGGAAGCTGAATCCGATAATCCGTAGGGGCGAACTGTGTTCGCCCAAAAATGACTTTTTCAAAATATCAATATATTAAACGAGCGAACACAGTTCGCCCCTACGAGTCCATTATTCATTCGTGCCGAGCACGCCAAATCCCTGTTTATCTGTGAGCTGACTGCCCGCGCAGAGCGGTAAAAAATCCGATATCAGTCAATCCGGCTTCAAATCCCGGTTTATCGGGAAGGAAGAAACATACAAATCAGACGCGGAGAAATGTTTAACGGTACTTTCAGGGTAAAAGCCGACCGAATCAAATACCCGTCAAAAAATAAAAGGAGAATATTTATGGAAAACAAAGTATTGCGCTGCGGCGTTGTCGGCTGCGGGCGCGGTGCCGCCGTTGCGGCCTGCGGTTTCGGCAACCCCAAATGCAAAATAGTCGCCGCCTGCGACCACAATGAAAAAATACTTGCACATTGCAAAGAGTATTTTGAATCATTTGATATAACCGATGTTGAATATCTTTCCGATTATGACGAGCTGTTGAAAATGGATATTGATGCCGTGATAGTCGCAACCGAGGCGATATATCATGTGCCGATAGTTAAAAAAGCATTTGAGGCGGGTAAACACGTACTGTGCGAAATTCCGTCAATAACAAATGTTGAAGAGGCGCATGAGCTCAGAAAAATCGTTTCCGAACATCCGGATTTAATATATATGGCGGCGGAAAACTGCTGTTACTGGGCATTTATCGAAACCTGGAAAAAGATGCGCGAAAAGGGCGAATTCGGTGATGTGGTTTTTGCCGAGGCTGAGTACCTTCACGCCATAAATCCCGAGGAGTTTGCGCCGGATAATTACCCTGAGGGGCACTGGCGCACATTCATTTCCGCAATTAAATACTGCACCCACGAAATGGGTCCGCTGCTTTACATTATGGATGACCGCTGTGTCAGTGTTTCGTGTATGACGGCGGATATAGTGTATAATCCGTATTTCCCGAAGAAGAATTCAACCGCCATTGCAATTTTCAAAACGGAAAAGGGCGCGGTCATTAAGCTGCTTGTCAGCTTCGGTGCCTACACAAGCTACGACCACAATTATCGCCTGTGCGGCACACGGGGTTCCATAGAAACCGACAGGCGCACAATAGTTGATGAGGCGCACAGCTTTGCCAACCTTGCAGGCGTGCCGGGAACTTTTTCACAAAAAATAGAAATCCCCGTAACAACACAGTATCTTGACGAATACGGCAACGGCAGCAACTCCGGCCACGGCGGCGCGGATTCAAAAATGTTTGCGGATTTTGTTGACTGCGTACTTGAAAATAAGAAGCCCGTTCTCGATGTTGATTTTGCAATCAAAATGTCCCTGCCGGGAATCATCGCAAGCCAATCGGCAGAGCAGAACGGAGTTAACCTGGAAATACCGAACATCTGAAAAGAGGTATAAGCATGGAAAAATCCGATATTGAAAGATATGAAAAAGCCGTTCGCGCCCTCATTGCCGAAATGAGCATAAGCGAAAAGGTTTCTCAGCTTACAAACTCCGCCGCCGGGATAGACCGGCTTAACCTTAATAAATATGACTGGTGGAACGAGGCTCTGCACGGCGTTGCAAGGGCGGGCACGGCAACCGTTTTTCCGCAGGCAATCGGCCTTGCGGCAATGTGGAACGAAAAGCTTATGCGGCAAATCGCCGAGGCTGTTTCGGTTGAGGCAAGGGCAAAATACAACAAGGCTCAGAAAGAAAACAACTATGAGCGCTATTACGGGCTCACCTTCTGGAGCCCCAATATCAACATATTCCGCGACCCCCGCTGGGGCAGAGGGCAGGAAACCTACGGTGAGGACCCCTGCCTGACCTCAACGCTTGCCCTTTCTTTTATTAAAGGATTGCAGAATAACGATTCAACCCACTTAAGAGCCGCGGCGTGTGCGAAGCATTTTGCGGTTCACTCCGGCCCGGAGGAGGGCCGCCACGGCTTCAATGTCAATATCGGCAAAAAAGACCTGCGCGAAACCTATCTGCCCGCCTTTGAAAAATGCGTAAAAGACGGAAAGGTTGAAGCGGTAATGGGCGCCTACAACGCAATAAACGGCGTTCCGTGCTGCTGCAATAATGAGCTGTTGGACAGCACTCTTCGCAAAGAATGGGGCTTTGAGGGCCATGTTGTTTCCGACTGCGGCGCAATAAGAGATATTTACGACAGGCACAATTTCGCCCCCGACGCTCCCTCGGCCGCCGCGGAAGCACTCAAAAACGGCTGTGATTTAAACTGCGGCAGCGTTTACGCCCAACTTGTTGAAGCATATGAGCGTGACCTGATAACCGAGGAAGACCTTGACAGGGCACTTTTCAGAACTCTTATGACAAGGGCAAAGCTCGGAATGTTTGAAAAAACCGAATATGATGATATTGAATATTCCGCCGTTGCGTGTGAAAAGCACCGTGAGCTTGCCATTCAGGCAGGCCGTGAAAGCGCGGTTCTGCTGAAAAACAACGGCCTGCTGCCGCTTAAGAAAAGCGATGTGAAATCCGCTGCGGTTTTGGGTATGAACGGTGACAGCAAGGCTGTGCTGCTTGGCAATTACAACGGTTTCCCCGTGGAATACAATACCGTTTTCAAAGGCATAAGCGACGCCCTCGGCGAAGGAGCAGCCGTTGAATACGAAAAGGGCGTTGATTTCTTCGAGCGCAATCCGGAGGAACTTGAAAAGGCGGTTAAGCTTGCGCAAAAAAGCGATTTGGCTGTTGTGTGCCTCGGCCTTGATGCCTCCTTCGAGGGCGAAGAGGGCGACGCAAACAACCCCTACTGCGCCGGGGACAGAAAAAGCATTGAAGTTATTGACTGCCAGCTTGAGCTTCTTCGTGAGGTAAGAAAGGTTTGCAAAAAGGTTATTCTGCTTATGTTCTGCGGCGGCGCGGTTGCCTTCGGCGAGGCACTTGAGCTTTCGGATGCCGTTTTCCATTGCTGGTATCCCGGTGAAGCGGGCGGTAAGGCAATAGCCCAGCTTATTTTCGGCGAATATTCACCGAGCGGCAGGCTGCCCGTTACATTTTACAAATCAACCGCCGACTTGCCCGCATTTGATGATTATTCAATGAAAAACCGAACCTATCGCTATTTTAACGGCGAGGCGGAATTTCCTTTCGGCTTCGGACTGACTTACACAAAGTTTGAATACGGCGAAATAAGCAAAGAGCCGCTCCCCGGCGGCGGGCTTAAAATCGGCGTAACGGTGAAAAACACGGGCAGCTTTGACGCGGCCGAAGTGGTGAAGCTTTTCAGAAGTGAAATAAATGCAGACAATCAGCCGATAAAAACGCTCACCCGTTTTGAAAAGGTATTTATTGAAAAAGGCGGGTGCGCCGAAATCTCATTTGACCTTACCGCCGAGGATTTCACTCATATTAATGACAGCGGCGAAAAGGAGTATCTGCCCGCGGATTCTTTCAATCTGTTTTTTGAACACTAATTTCCAAATCAATAATTTTCTTCGGAAATTAGTGAAAATTATTAAAAATTCCTTAAGTGTGTTGAAAATTTTTAGTTAATATGTTAGAATATGGGTGATGTGAAGAGCATCACCCATATTTTTTACGAAAGGATGTTTTATATGAAAGTCAAAAAGCTGCTGTGCGTATTAATGAGCCTGCTTTTTGTTTTCTCCTTTTCTTCTTTAGCTTTTGCGCAGGAGGAGCAAACAAGCAAAACCGAAGCTTTTGTTCAGGAATTGCAGAACGGCTTCGGAGTTAAAGCGAATTTAAGTGTAATCGACGGTCTGCTGTATATCAAAAAGGATAAGGCCGCCGCCAATGTCAGCCTCGGGCCCCTTAACGCAAAGGCCGTGCTCAATGACGGCAAGTTTACCGCCTATCTTTCAATTTTCCGCGCTGACCTGAATGAGGTTCTTCCCCCCTACACCATTGATGAAATTACCGGAATAGTCAATGAAGTAACCGCCGCTTTCTCGGAGTTTGACACAAGCGAAATATTCGATTATCTTGATGTTATTGAAACAAAAACCGTTGGCGGCAAATTTGTTGAGGTTTTCGGCCCCGATTATGAGGCGATAGCAGAGCTGATTGTTGAAGAAAACCCCGATGCCCTCAATGAAAAGGATGCCGAAGATATCAAGGCTTTCTGCGAATATTTTGCCGAGGGCAGCGAAGAGGTTAAAACTCTTCTCAGCTCAAAAGCCAGCTTCACCTATGAGGATGAAAAGGCCGAAACCCTTGTTGAAGCAACCGTTTCCGTTCCCGATGACAAGGGCGTTCTGCAGGATGTTGACATTTTTGACACCCTCACCAAAGAGCTCGGTATTACCGTTTCGTTCATAACGGTTGATGTTGATGACGGAGTTTTCAAGGCTCCCCTTGCAATTCTCAACATCACCTGGCTTATCAAGCTTATTATGAAGCTTGCCTGATTTGTTTTTCAGTGAAAAGGACAATACAAGGGCGGTTACTGTGAGCCGCCTATCCCCTCCATGAAAAAAGCACGCTTTCGCGTGCTTTTTTCATTTATACTATATATTCGTTTTTTCAAAGCTTTTCTGTGAGCATTTTAATCCGAACACGGTGAGCAGAGCAAACAAGGCGGCACCCGCGGTAAAAACGATAAGCTGAACACCCATATTTTCAAAACCGAAGCTGTTAAGCGCACCGAGCCCCGGCAGGTGATGAAGTGTTTCGGCACCGCAGATAATCAGCATTGCCAACACACAGTATTTGATAAACGGCTTGCCGAAGTAATAGGCGGTTTTGAAAAATCCCCTTATGAAAGCGAAGTTGAACACACCGAAAATAAACAGCGCAAAGCCCAGAAAAACAAGATTTGCACACATCAGCGCATTTGCCGTGTAGGCTTTAGCGGATTTAAGCGCCGTCATCCTTACAAGGGTTATCGCCGCCATAATACAGAATGAGCAAAGCTCGATAATAACCGAAAAAATGAATTTGCCCTTTACGGCCTTTGCCTTTGAAACCGGCAAAAGAAGCGAATAGACAATATCGTTGTTCTCCCTCATCGACTGAAAGGAATAAAAGATACCGAGGGTGGTAAAAAATGCCCCCAGAAGAATCGGATAGCCCGGCACAAAGGTCAGCAGCGCCCCTGCAATAAAGCAAAACGAAAGCGGAGAGGCGGCAAGGGTAAATTCCTTATAAATCAGATTTTTCATTGCGTGCCTCCCTTTCAAGCCTAAGCATTATCTGCTCCGGCGTTTCATTGCCCGAGCCGAACCTGCTGCCAAAATCGCCGAGTGAACCGTTAAAAATAATTTCGCCGCCGCGGATGTAGATTATATCATCGGCGCATTTTTCAATATCGGATATTATATGGGTGGAAAAGAAAACCGCAACCCCGCGATTTTTAAGCTCGGTCAAAAGCTCGGTTATTTCATCGCGTGAAAACGGGTCCAGCCCGCTTGTGGGCTCATCAAGAATAAGCAGCTCTGCCTTGTGCGAAAGGGCAAGAAGCAGATTGCACTTCACCTTCATCCCCTCCGAAAGCGCAAACGGTGCCTTGTTTTCATCAAGTGAAAACAGGCGCAGATATTCTTCATAGGCCGCGTCATCCCAGCTTTTGTAAAACCGCTTTGTCACCGCCGCAATATCCTTAAGCTTTTTTCGCGGATAATAATTCACCGCACCCGAGGAATAGCCGATTCTCTGCTTCACCTCATCCTCATTGCCTGCAAGCGGCATGCCGAAAAAGTTTATTTCACCTGCCGAGGGATGAATGAAGTTAAGCATTGATTTAATTGTTGTGGTTTTGCCCGCTCCGTTGCGGCCGATAAAGCCGGTGATTTTACCGCCTTCAAGTGAAAATGAAACATCCTTAAGCGCAAAGCCTGGATATTCCATGCAAAGCCCTTTAATCTCACAAACGCTCATTTTTCACCGCCTCCGAACACTCTTTCTCCCAAAAGGGCAAGCTCCGATTTCGGGGGAATCGCAATCCCGAGCTGTTCATCACCGAGCAGAATCAGAGTATCGCCCGGCTTGATTGAAAAAAGCTCCCTTGCCTGCTTCGGAATTACTATCTGCCCCTTTTCACCCACGGTAACAGTCCATGCGTATTTTCCGCCGGGTATTTTTTTGTATTCCATGGCAATCGCCTCCCTGAACAAAAGTATGATTTGTATAACTTATTATACTTTTTCTTGCGCTTTTGTCAAGTGAACAGTATAAAAATCACCCTGCGAAAAACTTACGCAGGGTGAAAATCAATTCAATTAATCCTCTTCAAGGTCAAATTCCTTCTGGTCGGTGCGCTTGGCGAATTTCGGCGGGGCAAAGAGCACAAGCAGGGGGATTATTTCAAGCCTGCCGAAGAGCATATCAACAATGAAAATCAGCTTGGCAATAATCGAATAGCTGCCGAAGTTGCCCGTGGGGCCGACCACTCCGAGGCCGGGGCCGATATTGTTGAGTGCCGAAATAACCGCCGTTAAGTCGCTGACGGTATCAATTCTGCCGCCGGTTGCCGAAATGAGCAGGAAAGAGAACATAAAAATAAGAACATAAAGCACAAAGTAAACATGGGTGCTTCTGATAACATCACGGCTGAGCTTTTTGCCCTCAAAGGTAACAACGCTCACCGAGCGGGAGCGGATAAGGTTGCGCATTTCTTTCCTTGCGCTTTTAAGAAGAATAAGTACCCTTGCCACCTTAAAGCCGCCGCCCGTGCTGCCCGCGCAGCCGCCGACGCACATAATGAAAATAAGAATAACGCGGCTGAGCTCAGGCCACTTGTCAAAATCGGCGGTGGAAAAGCCCGTGGTTGTCATAACCGAGCTGACCTGGAAAAATGCCGCCCTTATTGTTTCGCCGAGCGAATCAAACAAGCTGCGTATATTGATAATGATAATCACGGCGGAAATGACAATTATGCCGAGGTAGGAGCGAAGCTCCTCATTTTTGAGTGCGGATTTGAATTTGCCGCACAGAATCATAAAATAAATTGCAAAGTTTATGCCGAAAAGAGTCATAAACACGGTTATGACCCATTGAACATAGGGTGAATAACTGCCGCAGGAGGAATTGACGATTCCGAATCCGCCGGTGCCCGCCGTGCCGAATGAAAGGGTGAGACTTTCAAACAGGGTCATTCCGCCGAGAAGCAGGAAAATCATTTCAAGCAAAGTCAGGCCGATATAAAGCGAATAAAGAATCTGCGCCGTGTTTTTTGATTTGGGCACAAGCTTGCCCACATCGGGGCCCGTGCTCTCCGCCCTCATAAGGCGAAGATTATCGTTGCCCTGGCCGAGGGGAAGCACCGCCATCATAAACACCAGAACGCCCATGCCGCCAATCCAATGGGTAAGGCTGCGCCAGAAAAGCATTGATTTACCGAGTGCCTCAACATCGGAGAGGATACTTGCGCCCGTGGTTGTGAAGCCGGAAACGGATTCAAAAACCGCATCAACAAAGTTCGGAATCTGCCTGCTGATAAAAAACGGAAGAGCTCCGAAAAAGCTCATAACCATCCACCCGAGGGCGACGATAACATAGCCGTCACGCGAAAGGAAGCGCTTATCCCTTATTTTAACAAGCGAAAGGCCGACACCCGCAGCCGCCATAACCGCAATCGGTATGATGAATGAGGGCAGAAGTGACTTTTCGCCGTAAACAAGCGCCACGATAACCGGGAAAACCATAAGCCCGGCCTCAACAAGCATAAGCTTGCCGAGGGATGAAAAAATCATTCTTTTATTCATAGCCGTTAACCTTTAATATCATCAAGGTCGGAAAGCCCGCGGTGAGTTGTAACCACCACTACCGAATCGCCGACCTTAAAATAATCCTTGCCGTGGGGGATAAAGAGCTTGCCGCCGCGGTTAATGCAGCCGATAATAACATTGCTGCGAAGCTTAAGCTCTTCAAGTGTTGTGCCGAGCAGCTCGCTTTCTTCGCCCACATGGAACTGAAGGGCTTCAACCTTATTGTCGATTATTTTATAAAGTGCTTCAACATTGCTGCCGATGCTGTTCTGCCTTGCCCTTACATGGCGCAGAATAAGGGTTGCCGTGGCATTTTTGGGGTAAATAACCGTGCCAACCTTAAGGTCGCGGAGCACCTCGGGGAAGCTGGTGCGGTTAACCTTTGTTATTGTTTTGATTGACGGGGCAACGGTTTTGGCATAGATTGAAAGGAGTATGTTTTCTTCATCAAGCCCGGTAAGGCAGCAGAGGGCATCCATTCTTTCAAGCCCTTCTTCAATAAGCAGATCCTTGTTGGTTCCGTCGCCGTGGATTATGTTTGCCTTCGGGAAAAGGAAGCTTAAGTTCTCGGCAACCTCGCGGTCCCGCTCAATTATGGTAACATTCATACCGTGGCGGCAAAGGGTGCCGGTGAGGTACTGAGTTATTCTGCCGCCGCCGATTATCATAACATCCTTAACCGTGGTGGTGGGCATCCCTATCTCTTTAAAGAAGCCGTGGATATCATCCGGCGCGGCAAGCACCGCAAGCACATCGTTTTCGTTGATTACGGAATCACCGAAGGGGATAAACGCGGTGTCGCCCCTTTCAACGGCGCAGGCAAGAGCCTTTGAGCCGATTTTCGCAAAGGACTCCTTAATCGTTTTGCCGCAAAGGCTGCAGTTTGAGCCGACGGGAAAGCTTACAAGGTCAACCTTTCCCTTTGCAAAATAATCAATATTCTTTGCCGCGGGATAGTTGAGCACGCGCACTATCTCCTTTGCGGCCTCCCTTTCGGGGTTTATAGCCATGGTAAGGCCGAGGGTGTCCTTAATAAGTGAAACCTCATCTCTGTATTCGGGCTTTCTTATTCTTGCTATTGTTTCAGCCGCGCCGAGCTTCTTTGCGACAAGGCAGCAAAGAAGGTTGACCTCGTCGCTGCCGGTGAGCGCGATAAGCAAATCACAGTCATTTATGCCGGCCTCTTTAAGCACGGCTATTTCGGCACCGTTGCCGTTAATGCAAATAACATCAAGCCTGCGTTCCGCTTCATCAAGGCTGCCTTCATTAATATCAATTACCGTAACATCATTTTCTTCAAGCGAAAGCTGTTCGGCAACCGCGTAGCCCACCTTGCCGACACCGACAACAATAATATTCAAAGCTATCCTCCGCCTTTCGGTCGATAATAATTTGCTTTAATATAATTGAGCCCCATTATATCACTTTTTTCAATTAAATCAATACCGGGGCACGCAAATGGACATTTACTGTTATTATCACCATT
>JAZUJM010000288.1:0-4887 GCA_045642785.1 Acutalibacteraceae bacterium
CGGTAAAAGAATAGTATCAACCGTGGCCGAGCATCCGAGCGTTTATGAAACGCTTTCAAAGCTCGAGGCAGAGGGCTTTGAGGTTATCAGGCTCGGCATTGATAAAAACGGAAGAATAAACGAAAACGAGCTTTTTCACGCCGTCAATCAGAACACCGTGCTTGTGAGCATTATGGCGGTCAACAACGAGGTCGGCACCATTCAGCCGGTTGAGGCTGCAAAAAAGGCCGTGCTTGCCGCAAGGGCTCCCGCTCTTGTTCATTGCGACGCGGTTCAGGGCTTCGGCAAGCTTTCCCTTAAGCCCTCCGCCATGGGGGTTGACCTTATGAGCATAAGTTCCCACAAGATTCACGGCCCCAAGGGTGTGGGTGCGCTCTATGTCCGCTCCGGCACAAAGCTTTCGCCGAGAACCTTCGGCGGCCTGCAGGAAAATAAGCTTCGCCCGGGAACCGAGGCCGTTCCCGCCATTGCCGGCTTCGGCGCGGCTGCGGCGGCTTTGCCCGAGCTTAAGGCAGAGCTTGAAAAGGTTACGGAGCTTCGCGACTATATGGTTAAATGCCTTGAAGAAATACCCGATGTGGTTATAAATTCACCCGCAAATGCCCTGCCGTTTATCACAAATATCTCGGTTACGGGGCGCAGAAGCGAGCCTATGCTTAATTTCCTTTCATCAAAGGGAGTTTATGTTTCGGCAGGCTCGGCGTGCTCAAAGGGCAAAAGCAGCAGGGTGCTTGCCGCCATGGGGCTTGACCGTGCAAGGCTTGAAAGTCCGCTTAGAATCAGCTTTTCACGCTTCACAACAAGGGAAGAAATTGATTATCTCGTCACCTGCATTGATGAGGCAAGAAGAGCCATCCGTTCAAGATAAATTCACGCTCAAAAAGGAAAAGAAGTATGAAAGAAATAATCCTTGTTAAAAACGGCGAGCTGGCTCTTAAGGGTCTCAACCGCCGGACCTTTGAAGATATGCTCGTCAAAAATATGCGCCGCCGCCTTGAAGGCGTGGGCAGCTTTAAATTTTCGGTTGAGCAGTCCACAATAGTAATCACGCCCGAAAGCGAAGATGTTGACATGAACGAGGCTTTTGACCGCCTCGGCAGAGTTTTCGGCATCGCGGGCCTTTCAAGGGCGGCAGGCGTTGAAAAGGATATGGATGTTATCCGCAAAACCGCGGCGGAGTATTTAAACGACAGCCTGCTTGCCGCGCGCACCTTTAAGGTCAACGCCAAAAGAAGCGACAAGCGCTTTCCGCTCGGTTCGCCCGAAATCTGCAATGAGGTGGGCGGCTATCTTTTAAGCAAGTTCAGGCACCTTAAGGTTGATGTTCACAACCCCGATATAATAGTGAATGTTGAAATCCGCGACCACGCCGCCTATATTCACGGCAATCAGGAAAAGGGCGCGGGCGGTATGCCGGTGGGCAGCTCGGGCAGGGCGGCCCTGCTTATCTCCGGCGGAATAGATTCCCCGGTTGCCGGCTATATGATGGCAAAGCGCGGGCTGGAGCTTGTGGGTATCCACTTTGCTTCACCCCCCTACACCAGCGCAAGGGCGGAGCAGAAGGTTCACAGCCTGCTCGGCAAGGTTGCCCGCTATTCGGGCAGAATAACCCTTTTCGTTGTTCCGTTTACCGAGATTCAGGAGCAGATAAAGGACAACTGCCCCGAGGAGCTTTTCACCCTGATAATGAGAAGAATGATGATGCGCGTTTCGCAGATAATCGCGGCAAAGCAGAACTGCGGCGCACTCATAACCGGCGAAAGCGTGGGTCAGGTGGCAAGCCAGACCATGCCCGCCATCGCCTGCACCGAGGCGGTCTGCGATATTCCCGTTTTTCGCCCGCTTATCGGTATGGATAAGGATGAGGTTGTAATTATCTCACGCAAAATCGAAACCTTCGATATTTCCATTCTGCCTTATGAGGATTGCTGCACGGTGTTCACACCAAGGCACCCGAGAACAAGGCCCACACTTGAAATGCTTGAAAACGCCGAAAAGGCGCTTGATATTGACAAGCTTGTTGAGCAGGCGGTTGCCGAAACAAAGATGAAGGTTATTTTCGGTTATCCGAGTGATGAACAGTAAAAGAAGGCTCTGCAAATGAACGAAAATGCAAAAAAACTTGTTGAACAGCTTGCTGCGGCGGGCAAAACCGCTGCCACGGCGGAATCCTGCACAGGCGGGCTGATAGCAAAGCTTATAACGGATGTTCCGGGCTCTTCGGATGTTTTCCATATGGGCGCGGTAACCTATTCAAATGATGTTAAGGCAAAGGTGCTCGGCGTAAGGCGCGAAACCCTTGAAAAATACGGCGCCGTAAGCGAGCAGACCGCACTCGAAATGGCGGAGGGAATAAGAAAAGCGGCGGGTGCCGATTTCGGCGTTTCATCCACCGGCATTTCCGGCCCGTGGGGCGACGGGGTGTGCAATGAGCCGGGCTTAAGCTTTGTTGCCGTGTCTGACGGCGGCAATGCCGTTTGCAGAAAAATTGAAACCCACAGCGCAGACCGTGAGTTTAACCGCGATTTCACCGCCGAAACGGCGATAAAGCTTCTTGTTGAGTTTACGGCAGATACCGAAGGAGGTATATGATGGACGATAAAAACAAAGATATTTTCAGCGACGGCCTTGAAGAGCTTGACTTTGAAAGCTTCTTCGGCTCGTTTGATGATCTGGAGAACGAAGAGCCCGCCGCTCCCGCAAAGCCGGCTGCTCCCGCAGCTCCCGCGGCAGAAAAAGCCCCCGCGGCACCTGCCGCGCCGAAGGCTCCCGAGCCCGCCGAAGCACCCGCGGTGCCTGCTTTTAATCTTTCGTTCATTGAGGATGCAAAAAAGGATATCGACGCCATGCTTGCAAGCCTTGATGAACCTGAAAAGGAAAGCAAAAAAAGCAATCTGAGCAGCCTGCTCAACAACGAAGCACCGCAGCCGCTTACGCCCTCATCGGGCAAAACACCGTCGGTTTCCTTTGCGCCGGAGGCCGGAACGGGCTTTGACATTGAGGATTTGCCCTCCTATGTGCTCGGCGGCGATGATTCGGGCGCGGATGATATTTTCTCCGTTTCCACCGGTGCTTCACCCGCCATTGACAGCTCTGTTGCCGAGGCAAGAAAGAAGCTTCGCGAGGCGGAGGAAAATCAGGAGCCGAAAAAAGAGAAAAACAAGGCGGAAACAATCAGAAAAACCGTCTTTATCCTTTCCATAATCACGATAGTTGTCAGCCTCGGTGTGCTCGGAAAGCTCTATTTCCTTGACCCGTATCTTTCCTCCTCTGCCGAACAGAAAGCGGAGGGCGACCTTATCGGGGAACAGGAGCTTCCCTCCGGCACAACCGAGTCAAAAATGTGGAAGCAGCTTAAGGCGGAATACCCCGATGTTGAATTTGCCGCCGATATGCAGATTAAATACGCAAAGCTCTATGCTCAGAACACCGACCTTGCGGGCTGGATAAGCATTGAGCCGTTCGGAATCAATATGCCGCTTGCCCAGGGTGACGATAACGATTATTACCTTAAGCGCAGCATTTACAAGCAGTACACAACCTACGGCGTGCCGTTCTTTGATTACAGAAACAACCTTTATTTCCTTGACCGCAACACAATAGTTTTCGGCCACAATATGAGGTATTCCGACAAGATATTCGGTATGCTGGAGGATTATAAGACCATAGACGGCTTCAAACGCGCACCCGTTATTCAATGCAACACCATTTATGAGGATTACACATGGAAGGTTTACGCCGTGTTCCTGACAAACAGCGAGGCGAAGGATGACAACGGCTATGTTTTCAACTACACCTTCACAAAGCTTTCAAATGAAAAATTTGCGGATTATATAAAGGAAGTTGACGAAAGAGCCCTTTACACAACCGGTGTTGATATTTGTGAAACCGACCAGATTCTTACCCTTTCCACCTGCTGCTATGATTTTGACAGCGCCAAGCTTGTTGTTATCGGAAGGCTTCTGCGTGACGGTGAGAGTGCCGAGGTGGATACCTCCCTTGCCGAAAAGAATCCGAACCCGAGATATCCGCAGGCGTGGTATGACGCAAATAATAAATCCAACCCGTACTACGGTGCGGATAAGTGGTTTGCCTAAATAAATGAAAGGAAAAGGGGCGCCCTGTGCGGCGTTAGGCGGGAGCCCCACGGAAGGATTATGAAAAAGAAAGCCGGCTTGATTTTTATAAATAAAGCGGCAGATGCGGATTCTCTTAAAGCCATTGAATCCATCCGCCGCGAGTTTGAAAAGTGGTTTAATGTGGCGGGGGCGGCAACCTATCCGTCAATAAAACCGCTTTTGGGCGATCTGACAAAGATTCTTAAGGTGAGCGATTGCGTTGTCATCATTGCGGACAGGCAGTCGTTTTACCCCGCCAAATACACTCTCTGCAAGGCTCTCGGTTTAAAGCAGACGGGCTCCGATGCGGTGAAGGCCGCTCTTCCCGCCTCCTATTTTCCGAAATCAAAGGAGGAGTATGAGCTTGTTTCATCCTTCCCCGAGGGCGCAGCCGTATTTTGCACACCGAACGGTCTGCTCAGCGGCTTCGGAGTTGATGCGGGCAGCAGAAGCATAATTTTCCTTCCGCTTGACGGGCCGAGGCTTTTCAATATGCTCTCTTATGACCTGGGCGATTATCTGAACTCCGCTGTTGAACCCGTTTCCGTTGATGAGCACGGCAACTTTGAACAGAAGCCCGAAATACTTGAGGAGGCTGTGCAGGAGGATGAACCCGAAGAGGTAATTGAGAAATCCGCAGAGGCAGCCGAGGAGCCCGCAGAGGTAACCGAAGAGCCCACAGAGGCAGCCGAAGAGCCCACAGAGGTAACCGAGGAGCCCACAGAGGAAGCCGAAGAGCCCATAGAGGTAACCGAAGAACCCACAGAGG
>JAZUJM010000289.1:0-10274 GCA_045642785.1 Acutalibacteraceae bacterium
GCTTTGCAGCTTCATCAAAAAAGGCACGGAAGCTTTCGGAATTTTCTTTGTTAAAGCAAAAGGCTGCGGGTGCTTTTTTCCATACTGCCGCAATGCCCTTGCCGCACTTTTCAATGCTTTTTTCACCCTCGGCGCTGATGCCGAGCATATCGAAAAGATGTTCAGCCGGGGTCGGATACTTACCGCTCCACCAGCTATTTATATTGTGATACGGGTCAAATCCATCGCCGACATAAATAAGTGTGCCGCCGCTTTTTACCCATTGTGAAATGCTGTTGTTAACATCGGGATAGTCCGGCTTCATAAACTCATAGCTCATAATGATTATATCATAATCATCAAGGTAGCCGTTGTATCTTCTCACATTGTCAAGCAGCACGGGGCGAACGGGTATTCCATTTTTAAGAAGCGGAAGAGCAAGCCCGTAAAATGCGGGAAAAGCATTGCCGCTCATAAATTTAAGCATTAATTTGCGTTCGTCTTTTCCGCTTTTGAAAAGATTGTTTTTAAAGCTGTTTATGAGCTCTTCGGAATCTCTGAGCACGGTCCCGACCTCTTCCCCGGCACTTTCGGAAAACTCCGAATCGGGGTATTCACGCTGATAAAGCTGGCAGTCACCCATAAGAATTCCGACTTTTATGCCGCTTTCTTTGCCGCCCTCAAGCGTGCCGAGGGTGTTGAAATTGTTATTCAACATGGTAGCATATTCCTGCGGAATCGGAATTGCATCCGGTTCATTCTTGGGATATTTGCCGTTAAATACTCTGCCGGGCCAGGGGCATATTTCATAAGTATTCACTTTTGGGTGAAGCAGAGAGGCTGCAACCGTGCAAAGATAATTCTTTCTGTAATCATCCCAGTCGAAGCAGGGCATATCTTCAATCGGGTCGTGTAAAAACCACATATGCCTGCCGGTTCCTTTTACAAGCTCCTGCATAACACCGTATTCAAGAAATGCGGTTTCAAAAGTTCTTTCTTTAAATTCACCGTTATACCAGTTCTTTTCTCTTGATGTCCCGGTCCAAACTTGTGCTATGCAGCCGTCAACGCCCGGAATATCGGCCAATTTGCCCTCGGGAGAAATAATTTTCCATTGGGTGTAGTTTAACAGACTGTGGGTGGGTACATAAAAGCGGAGGTCGCGGTTATATTTGGCTTTTGAATATTCTTTAAGCGACGAAGATACTCTGTCGATGGTACGCGTGTAAAGATATGCTTTCAGCTTTGCACACTTGTATCTTGCATCAACACTTTCGTGCGGTGCCTGCCATTTTTCACGGTAATAAAGTTCATATTCTCTTTTAAAAGCGGGGGAGTATCCGGCTCTGTCCCAGAACTCGGGTTCCTCAACATGGATTGCCTCAACTCCGGCGTCAACAACCTCTTTAAGCCGCTCCGTCATGTAATCGGCAAAGCTGATTGTAGGCACCATATACGGAACCTTTGGTGAATGTATTATTTCATTACCGTAGCGGTCGGTCTGGCTTTCATCCCAATGCTCTCTGCCGTCCCAGTTACCTTCAAGATAATCAAGATAATGTCCCCAGGATATTCCGGTCATAAAATGAACAACATAGCCCTTTTCCTTATAAATGCGGATTCTTTCGGGTGTTGATTCGTCAAATCTGTAAACAAGAATATAGTCACATTGAAAATCGGTTTTTGTTTCAAACGGAGAGCCGGATTGATAGCCGGTTCTTTCTTCGCTTTTATCTCTTATAAACGCCATGATAACCTCCAAAAGTTTTACTTACAAATAATATTACTTTAGCCGTAATCGCTTGTCAACATTTATCAAAGAAAATAAAAAATAAAAGGTTATTTTCATTTTTTTATGTATTAATTACAATTAAATTTTTATATTTACTTGAAATCGACTTTATTATTTGATAAAATAATTTATCTTTATTTTGGGGGATTTATTATGGCTCAGCTTAAAATGTATCGACTGCCCGGCACACCTTTTACCGAAGAACCTTTGCCGGAGGGATATTCAATCAGCAATTATAAAACTGAGGCTGACAAGCTTGCATGGTGCGAATGCTGCAAAAACGGTCTTGTTGCCGATGATGCAGATGAAAACACCTTTTATGACAGAATAGGCAAAGATGAAAACATCAATGTTTTTGAAGATGTTTTCTTTATTGATTATAAGAGTGAACACATCGGCACGGTTACCGCTTATGTTATCAAAGAGCGTAATGTCGGCGATATGCATATGGTTGGTATTCGCACCGATTATCGCGGCAGGGGGCTTGCAAAATATCTTAATTATATCACAAACAAAAAAATGGATGCAGCAAATGTTAAATACACCGTTTTAACAACTGATGAGTGGCGCAAGGGCGCTGTTAAAAGTTATTTGAACGGCGGTTATCTGCCGGTGGAATACGACACCGGTATGGAAGAAAGATGGGCTGCGGTTCTTGAAGAATATGGCATTGATTCAGTTCAGATGCTCAATGAGGATGCAACACCTTACAAGATTATTTACCGAGCCGGTTTGAAAAAATGAAATTTGATAAAAGCTTTGAATTGATTTTTGTTCGCCACGCTCAGTCTTACGGTAATGTTAACGAACCGTGGCCGGAGGGCTTTCATGAGGACGACCCTCCGTTAACCGCGCTCGGCTTAAAGCAGGCACAGGCGCTTTCCGAAAGGTTTGAAGCAGGGGATGTTTCAAAAATTTTTTGCTCAACCCTTATCAGAACGGCGCAGACAGTTCAGCCGACTGCCGAAAAGCTCGGATTAAAGGCTCAGATGCTGCCCGACCTTATGGAGGTTGAAACAACCATTCCCGGCACCCCGCTTGAAATTGCTGCTGCTCTTGCCCCTGATTCCCTGTTTTGCGAAAAAGAACCTTCGCCCGCCGGGGGAAAGCGGCTGCTCGATAATGAAACAACTGCTGACCTTGAAGCAAGAGGAAAACGGTGCATTGATTATTTTAAATCAATCGCAGAAAACGGCGACAGAATAATAATCTGCTCACATGCCTGTTTTTTCGGCTATCTTATCAGACCGGCGCTTGGCTATAAGCTGCCGGAAACATTCAATTTCAAAATTGAAAACTGCTCTGTTACATCAATTCAGATAAGAGCCGGCAGACTGCCGCTGCTGCTTTCTTTAAATGATAAATCTCATCTTTATAAAATGAATTGAGGGAAGTGATTATTTTTGGAACAGTTTATAAAAGATCAAATAAAATACGGGCTTAAATATGTTCCCGTAAATCTTATCAAGTCCTATTTTATACCTCAGTCTTCCGCCGAAACCGAAAAGCTCAGAGAAAAGGACTTTATCTGCGGAATATGTCATCCGTATGGCGATGTGCAGCTTTTAAAGGATGCGAATATCAAATGGGTTCGTATGGATATTCCTTTCCCTTTCCAAAAAGACGGCTCTGTTTCGGAATCCTTTGCCGCGTTTAAAGAAAAATGTGCTTCTTATGCGAAAGAAGGCATAAAGGTGATGGCTATTTCGCCTTATCCTCAGGATTATACAAAAAACGGCATTGACCTTGATACCCCCGCGGGTGAAAAAAGAATCAGAGAAATCGCCGTTTACATAATCAATGAGCTTAAAGGCGTTATCGGAGCGATTCAGGTAACAAATGAAATGGGCATTCCCCGCTTTACAATTCCGTTTACCATGAAGCAGGCGGCGCGTTTTATTGCAGTTCAGCTTGAAGCGATGTATCCCGTGCGGGGCGATATTCTTATCGGCTATAATTCAGCCGGTCCGCAGGCTGACCTTCACTATATGTTAAAACCCAGCCATCGTTACTGCGACTATGTAGGAATGGATATTTATATCGGCTGCTTTGATTATTACGGCGGTCCGCTTTGGTTCTATGATGCAATGCTCCGCTATCTTTGGGCATTCACCGGCAAACCGGTAATTTTGCAGGAATTCGGCTACATAAGCGGCGGCGCACCGAAAACAAAGGCTCAGAAGCTTGAATTAATCAAAAAATATGGTGCTTCATCTGTTAAGGATGCAAAGAATAACATTGAAGCCTTTGTTGAAAAAATGCCCAAGCAGCTCGGCGACCATATCAAATTCCTTTCACGGGGTGATACGGGCAGATACTTTAATATTATTTTCAAAAGTGAGCTTACCAACCATGTTTTCTGCGAGCTGCCGAGAATAACAAAGATTCCCGGTATGCCTCACACTCCGGAGGGCCAGGCAAAGTTTTATGAAAAGATTTTGCCGAGAATATATAACCTTAAATTCACGGCAGGCGAATTAATCTACTGTTTTGCCGATACCGACCATTGTTATGTCTGCGGTCAGCCCGATTGCCCGACTGAAACAAAGTGGGGAATCGTTGACTGTGATTTAAATCCCAAACCGTCATATTATGCTGTTCGTGATGCATTTGCAAAGATTATCAAAAAATAACAGAAGGAAAGTGAAAAAATGAAAAAAATAATCAGTGTTCTTCTTGTTCTGACCCTTACTTTATGCTGCGCCGCACCCGCATTTGCCGAGGGTGAACAAACTGAAAAGTGTGATTGCGGGATTACCCCCGTTGTTTATGTTTGCGGAATGGGTGAGGCACTTTTTGAAAACCCGGGAACGGATGACAGCTTTCGTGTTTTTTCTCCCGAAAACAAAACAATAGTAAAAGCTTTGCCCGAAATCATAATCGGCGTTGCAGCGCTTCTTATTAAATCATATCCGGTTTTCGGCTCCTATGCCATAAAGGCCGGCGAAAAGCTTTTGGGAACATGGGCCTGCGATAAAGACGGCAATTCACTTTACAATGTAGGCATTGAGCCGTTTGATATGCCCGAGGAAGATACCCATAAGTTCGCTAATTATGAATTTTTCGGCAACGGCGCAGATGATATCGAATACGGTGAGTTCAGCTTTACTTATGACTGGCGGCTTGACCCCATTTACAATGCCGAGCTTTTAAAAGAGTATGTTGACTGCGTTAAAGAGCTTACCGGCCACGATGAAATTTCTTTTGTATGCCACAGCGAGGGCAGCACGATAATTGCATCTTACCTGTACAAATACGGCAGCGAGAATATTGATAAGCTTGTTTTCCTTGCCCCGGCTTATAAGGGAATTTCGGTAATCGGTTCACTTTTCTGCAAGGAATCTCACCTTGGTGATAAGAGCGATGAACTTGTAACCTTCCTTCAAACCATGCTCGGCTACAATTCAACCGGCAACCTTGTTTCATCACTTGTTTCCGTTCTTCAGAAGGTCGGCCTAACCGCTAAAATTTTCGATATTCTTAACGGCGCGCTCGATTCACAGTTTAACCGTGTGTATGATGAAATTCTGTTTAATGTTTTCATCACAATGCCCGGAATGTGGAGCTTTGTTCCCGATGAATACTACGATAAAGCTTTTGAATATGCCTTTAAAGGCAAAGAGCAGGAGTATTCCGGGCTTATTTCCAAAGTAACGGAATACCACGAAAACGTTGAAACTAAGCTTGAAAACCTGCTGCAGGAGGCCTCCGATAACGGCGCCGGAATTATTATTGTTTCCGGTTACGGCGTTTCCACCCTTCCTATCAGCCCGACACCCGTTAATCATTCCGATTATCTTATTGATACCAAATATACAAGCATCGGTGCCACTTGCTCTTCCGTCGGAGGTATTCTTGGCGACAGCTATGTGCAAAAGGTAAATGACGGTCACAACCATATTTCCGGCGACAATGTTATTGACGCTTCCACCTGCGCATTCCCTGATTACACCTGGTTTATCCGCTCACAAACTCACAGCGAGCTTTTTGAAGGTACTCTGCATTTCCTTGATTGGGCGCTCACATTTGACGGCCAGCCCACGGTTTTCGATAATCCCGATTATCCGCAGTTCTTAACCGTAAATGATGACCCCTCAAAGCTTGTTGCCGTTACCGATCCTCTGCCCGGAAGGCCTTCAAATGACCTTGCGGTAATTTTCAAATCCATTGTATCGCTTATCAAAGAATAATTTTGCTTGAAAAGAGGTTTGTATTATGAGTAAATCAGCTTTATTTAAAGCCTCTGCCGCAGTTGCGGGGGCATACACGGCTCTCAGCGGCCTTGTGTTTTACGAAGTAATGGGCAGAAATGCAAAGCTTCCTCCTCTCATTACCGAATTATCCAATAAGAAATCCGAATCCTCAGACCCTTCAAGAAACGATAATGAGGATGAAAGAGTAAAATGGTTTAAGTCACAGCAGCTCGGCGAATATTACCTTGAAAGCGATACCGGCAAAAAACTTAAGGGCTTTTTGCTTGAAGCGGATGAGCCCAGCGATGTTTATGTTTTCTGTTCTCACGGTTACCGCTGCAACGGCAGGCGGGAATGCAGATATTATGCTCAGCATTATCATGAGCTCGGCTTTAATGTATTTATTGTTGACCATCAGGCCGCAGGTGACAGCGAGGGCAATTACATTGGCTTCGGCTATCACGAATATAAAGACTGCATTAAGTGGCTTTATTACATTATTGATAATTTCAATAAAAATGCAAAAATCATTCTTCACGGCGTATCAATGGGCAGCGCAACGGTTATGATGATGAGCGGCTCGCCGGATTTACCGTCTAATGTAAAATTCACCGTTGCTGATTGCGGTTATACCTCGGCTTATTGTGAGTTTGAGCACAATCTTAAATCTCTGGGCAAGCTCAAATATCCCATTCTTTTCGGCGCCAATATGTTTAACAAGGTTATTAACGGCTACGATTTTAAAGAGGCCGACGCTTTGACCGCTGTTAAAAACACCCGAGTTCCCATTCTGTTTATCCACGGCAACAAGGATGACTTTGTTCCCACACGAATGGGCTATGAGCTTTATGAGGCCTGCACGGCTGATTTCAAAGACCTTTTGATTGTAGAGGGTGCAGAACACGCACAGGCTTACAAGGTTGACGGTGATGCCTGCAGCGCCAAAATTGATGAATTTGTTGAAAAATTTATAAATTAAACGTTTAACGGGGTTCCGCAAAAGCGGAACCCCGTTATCTGTTATCAATATTAATTCAGATTTTTGAGTTGACCCAGTTGATTATATCTTTATAAATATCCTCACGGTTAAGTTCATTTAAAATCTCGTGGCGGCAGTTTTCATAAAGCTTCATTGAAGCGTCTTTAACTCCCGCTGATTTAATATCGTCATAAACCTGCTGAATTCCTTTGCCGTAGCTGCCGACCGGGTCTTCCGCACCGGAAATAATCAGAACGGGCTTATCCTTGTTAAGTGAAGCAAACCAATCCGGGCCTGATACTGTTTTCAGAATTGTAAACATATCCTTGTAGCCGGCGGCGGTGAAAAGGAAGCCGCAGTATTTGCTGGCAATGTAAGCGTCAACAATATCCTCTTCCCTTGTAAGCCAGTCAAATGTTGTGCGAACGCTGTCGTACTTTTTGTTGTAGCTGCCGAATGCTATTGAATCAATTAATTTACTGCGGTAACGGCTGCCTTTGATTTTTGCTATTGCGGAAGCCATAAGTATTCCCGCCGGGGCGCCTGGGTTCTTGCCGCTTGTGCCGCAGAAGATAAAGCCCTTGATTGCTTCATCGCTGCCGTAACGGCGGGCATATTCACGCATAACAAATGAACCCATGCTGTGGCCGAAAATGATTATCGGAACACCGGGAAATTCTTTTTTTGCAATCTCGGTAAGTGCTCTGGCGTCTTCAACAAAGGCATCCCAGCCGCCGCTTTCACCGAAGTAACCGAGGTCTTCATCACTTTTAACGCTTCTGCCGTGGCCTATGTGCTCATTTGCAAAAACTGCAAAGCCGTTTTCGGTAAGATAATTTGCAAAGCCGTTGTATCTTTCGATATATTCAGCCATGCCGTGTGCAATCTGAAAAACGACTTTAACTTTTGTGCGGTCATCGGGAATCCAGCTTTTTGCGTAAATTTCCGCAATCCCGGTTTTTGATGGGTATTTGTATTCACCAATTACTGACATTATTTACACTCCTTTTTATGCCCACGGGTCGGATGACTTCGGGGCTCTGATATCTGACAGCAAAAATTGCTCCCAAAGGAACCATTTTCCGTCGCCCTTACGGCGAAGCTTAACCTGACGCGGCGAGTCGGCGCCGGAGGAAGAAATATGAAGAACGGCATAATTTTCCTCATTAAAAGAATAAGGGTTCGAGAAAACCGTTACGGAATAAGGTGTTGAGGGGGTATAATCGTTTTCGGGGGAGGAGCCTTCAAAATAAGAAAACGGAACATATTTCTTATCGCTGAATCTGTCGCGTAAAAATTGCAGCTCATATGTCGAGAGCGGCTGAGGACCTTTTAGAAAGTTAAGCATTTTTATGCCCTCTTCGGGGTTTTCAGTGTATGTGCAAAGGGCACAAACCGTAAGTGCCGCCGCTTTAAAAGGTGAATCAAGTGAAGCCTCTGCCAATGAAGAAAGCTCTTCAACCGTTTTGGGCAGGGCGGTGAATTTAAAGCTTTCCTTTTTCTGTGATACCGAGTTGGCGGCAGATGTAACTGCATTGCTTACCGCATTCTGAGCGGCAGATGCAGCTTTTCTTTTTAAACTGTCAAGTAAACTCATACATCCTCCTGTTAATCAAAAGCCTCTTCCGCCGCCTCCGTGATGTGAACCGGAGGAGGATATGTGACCGCCTCCGGAGCTGCCGGAGCCGCGCGAACCGGTAGAAGCAACTATTGCCGAAACATCAACATGCTTATCAATAAAGTTATCCTGGCTGGCAAGCAGAACAAGCGAACCGGGCAGGATGTAATCAACGGCCTGCTGCTTTTTCTGTACTGTTTTGTGTCTTGCTTTAAGTGATGAAACTTTTATTGATGAGAAAAGAAAACCGATAATTATTGCAATGAAAACAAGAATAAGCGGATAGCGGTTTAATGATTTAATCTGTCTTTCGGCTTCATCGGCAAATTTAGTGCATCCGGTAAGGTAGCTGCCGTCTTTGATATCATCGTAAAATGTGTCAATTACCGAATCCACTTCGCCGTTTGTGATTATTTTTTCACCTTTGCCGCAGGTGGAAATATAAATATATTTGGGATTAACCGAGATAAGAAGAAGTATGCCGCTGCGCTTGCTTCCGTAACCGAAGCCGTTATAATCAAAATAATCATCGGCAAATTCCATCGGCTCTTTGCCGTTTAACTGAGCTGTGGTTACAATGGCAACATCAATTTTTTTGCTTTCGCTAATTGAATCGAGCTTATTAAGCAGCGTTTCTTCTTTGGCGTCGTCAATGATTCCGGCGGCATCAACAAGCCTTGGCAGCAGCCTTTCGGAAGCAATGGAGCTTGCTCCGGTCTGGGCAGGCTCGGTGATTTCAAAAACATTTGTAATCGCCGGGTCATATGCGGGTTTGGTTTCCTCTACCGGATTGTTCCATAAAATAAGCTCATCTTCATCAGTCTGCTCGGTGAAAAGCTCGCCGAGATTTGATGAGGAGTTCAGCCCGTTTGCATTAATTGCTTTTTTTACCGTTTCCATATAGGCTTCAACGCCGAAATAATAGGTTGAAGCGGAATCCGAATTATAAGCATCACCGAAGGAGGCAAGCTCATCATCGGTAAAAAGTCCGGGGGTGCAGTTAACGGCGTAGCTCTGACTTTTAACGCTGTGAACAAGCACTACGCAGTTTTCGTTTGTCAGCCCCGCCATAAATGCTTCACTTAAATCATAAGCATTTTCGTATGTTTCATCTTCCGTAATAACGGCATAAACGCCGATTCCGGTTTCGCTGTAAATCTTGGAAGCATCATATTCAAGCATTGAGCAGGATTCCGAATCAATGTAATCCTCTGCTGCCGTTATGAATTTTGTTGCGGCGAAGCTGTTAACGGTGAATAAAAGCAGCAATGCAAAAACGGCAGGAATAAAGCTGATTTTCTTTTTCATCATAACATCCCTCCCGCCAAAAGAATAAGGATTCCCACGGCATAGGCCGCGGCTCCGGCTGCAAGGGCATAGATGAGCTTAAGTTTTTTGGCATATGCTTCATCAATGGGCAAATCTCCCACGATTTTGCCGGTTTGCCCGTTAACGGCAAAAAGATATTGCTTGCCGTTAAAAGCGGTTGTTAACAGCCACACGGGATAAAGCGCGTATTTTGATTTGATTGAATTAATCTCGGTTGAGTTATTGCCGAGCTGAACATTCGTAAATCCGGTTACGGTTTCGGTATATGCCGAAATAATGCTCGCGTTCATTCGTTCCTTTGCTCTTTCAACGCTTTCTTCCGCGGGAACGGAATAGCGGTCGGCAAGGTAACCCGACAAATAAGCCGTGGAAAACTTAACGGCC
>JAZUJM010000290.1:0-9573 GCA_045642785.1 Acutalibacteraceae bacterium
CTTGAAGGATCGGAGGGGGCTGTTACTGTTCCGCCGAACGCAGCGCCGAAAATGTAGCTTGTGTCGGAAACATACTTTCCGCCCATGCCCTTGCCGGTGCCGTAGATAGCCTCAGAGCTGTAATCCATGGTGTCGGCAGGAGTGGGAACGGTGAATGTACCGTTGTTTGCGCTGAATGTGGTTTCAACATACTTGCCCACATAGAAGACATAAATCTTGCCGCTGCCGTCTGCCTCGATGGTGCACTCGGTAACATTGTGTTCCGAAGTGGGATCGAAAACATAGTTGGCAATTGATGTGGGAAGGTCGGCATATGAAAGGTAAACATCCGTTGCCGAATCGGTGTAGCCGGTGGTGTCTGCAAGCAGATGAACGGTAGCGCCGGTTGTGCCGGTGTATTCCTTTCCTCCGGTTGCCTGAACCGCAAATTCTCTTGTGGTAAGATTGCCGGCGTTGTTGTAGTAGTTAACAACTACTTTATAGGGAGTATCGGTTGCGGGGCCCCAAACGCCGTAGAAGGTTGTGCCCTCTTCGGTATTCTGAGTGCCGAGAGTTGCAAGCGGCTCTGTGGCATCTGCGGTTAATGCCCAACCGGAGAAGGAATAGCCCTGTCTGGTCGGATCTGCAGGCTTGCTGATGTCGGAGCCGTAAACCGAATCAACGGTCTTTGTTGTGCCTGTGCCGTCATTATAATTAAATGTATTGGTAACGGGAAGGCCCTGCCACTGAGCAAGATAGGTTTTGCCGTTCTGCTCGGGAGCACCGTAGAAGCCGGAAATCCATGTGTCGGTGCCGTCTTCGGTTGCCCAGCCTTCAAGAGTATAACCTGTTCTTGTGGGTTCTGCATAATCGCTTATCTCTTCGCCGGCATCGCCCTGATAATCCTTAGTGCCCGTAGAAGAATCAGAAGGCCATGTGCCGCCGTTGGGATCTGCGGTAATCTTAACAACCGGTTCATCAACGGCGTCAAGAGTAACGGTTGCGGTTGCAAAGGTTAAATCGGGGTCAACATAGTTGTTATGTGACTGCCAAACGGGAGTGTTTGCATTTGAGCACCAGCCGAAGAACATTGTACCTGCATTGTTTTCGGTTGTTCTGGTCCATGCATCATCCATAAATACGGTACCTGTTGCGCCGGGAGTTGTAGCCTTTACGCGAAGCTTGAACTCAACAACCCAGGTATCGTCTGTGGCGCCGGGATAATATTTGCCGCCCTCAACATCGGGGTCAATGGCTATCTGAATCCAGCTGTAATCCGAAGCAGCTGTTCCTGCGGGATAAGTTACACCGTCGGGAACAAGTGAAGCGTCGGAAGCGGTGTAGCCGGAGAATTCGGAAGCACCGATTGTGGTGATGTAGGAGGATTCGGTGTTAAGGCTGAAAGCATCATCGCCGCTGCCTACAAGCTCAAAGAAGTTCTTGTCGTACATATATACGAAAAGAGAGGAGCCGGTGTAGAAATTGGTGTGAGGAGTCATACGAACGGTGATGATATCGCCGGTGTCGATGTTGGATTCATCAACGGGAACAGCTTCACCGTAGCTCATTTCGTATGCATCAACATCAATGTAAGCGGAGGTGTTGGTCTTAACCCACATCGGGTAAAGGGTAATGCTGTTGTCAAGTGCGGGCTGGAATATTGCGCCCTCTTCTTCGATATCATAACGATAACCGTTGTTAACAGCAGTTCTGTAGGCGGATTCGGTATCGAAAATCTGCCTGCTGGAGTTAGTCCAGCCCTTGAACTCATAGCCGTACTTTACGGGGTGAGCGGGGAATTTCATCTGACCTGCGCTTGCAGCGATGGTATCGGCAATGCTGTCGCCGACAAGGCCTTCGATGCTTGCGGGGTTGGTCTGAGTGTCAATGGGAGAAGCGCTGTACTGGTTGTACTTAATATCAAAGTTGATGGTTAACTCATTGGGAATCCACTTTGCATAAAGCATAACGCCGCTGGTCTTAAGGCTTTCGGTAAGAGCAAGGCCGGTGGTGTAATGAGTGGCATCGGAGAAATCGGAGTGGACATACCAGCCGCCGAAAGTATAGCCCTGTTTTTCGGGCTGGGGAAGAGTAACCGTCTGACCTGCTGAATAGGTTGAAAGGTCAATGGATGTGCAGGCGTCGCCGCCGTTTGCGCCGTTACTCTGGAACTTTACGAAGCCGTCAAAGCTCTCAAACTTGGCGTAAGCGGTGATGGTGCTTGTGTAGCCTGCTTCACCCAAACCGGGAACGATTGCATTCCAATCAAAGCTGTTGATGAAGCTTGCTTCTTTGTACCAGCCGAGGAAGCCGTAGCCGGTGATATCGGGATCGGCGGGCTTAACAAGGCGGTCACCGGGGTAATATTCAACATCAGCCATGGTAACGCCGGTGGTGCCGAGGTTATACTTCAAAACCACGGGAGCTATATCCCACTTCGCATAAAGGGTTGTGCCGGGAGTGCTGCCTACATTAAGGGTTGTGGCCCTGTTGGTGAGAGCCTGATCCCAGTACCAGCCGGTTATACGGTAGCCGGTGTATGTGAAAGCGGGAGCGATGCTTTCGGGGGTGATGGATTCACCGTACTCGGGCTGTCTGATACCGGGCTTGGGGTCGCCGGCGTCAACAACTACGGGGTCAAAGGTGAAAGCAACCTTCTGCTTTTCGTAATAAATCTGAATCTTTTTGCCGTTGTCGGCCACAAGGCTTGTGGTTCTGGGGCTCTTAAGAGTGTAGCCCGTGATGTCGGGTGCGGTGCAGACAACATCGGAACCTGCAACGGTGGTATAGGTTCTGGCAAGGCCGCTTGTGCCGGGAACGGGAGTTGTTGTGCCGAGGATAAGGAGCTCGGCCTCAACGGTAGCATTTGCGGCAACAAGTGCATTGTAGGCATCAATAAGGTTATTGGTGCACTGATCAATGTACTTCTGGTTGGTTGATTTGCCGTTGGCAAGCTCGGCGCATGCAGCCTGATATGCCGAAGCAAAGGCTGAGTAGCCGGAGCTGAAGTTACCGCTCTGCGGGTTTACGCCCTTGGAAGCCGTAAAAGTGCCTATCCTTGAAGCGTTTGTGCCTGCATAGTCAGTAAGGGTGTAGGAGCTTCTTGCACCGGAAATAGTTTCGACAACTCCGCGAAGGTCGGCTTTATCGGTAACATAGAAGTACAGGCCCATTGAACAGAGCTGTCTTGCTACAGCATCGCCACTGGTACAGGATATACCGTAGGAAATGGAAAGGTATTGGGGTGTACCTTTTGCGGTGACTGTATCATTCTTGGCAATGTAGGCGTTGCTGCCGGTGAAGATATCACCGGAAAGGGGCCAGTAATTGTATGCGCCTTTCACTTTATTATTGTTAACGCCGTTTCCGTTAACAAGGTTAAAGTCAAAATGGGAGGAAGCACCGTTGACGTTTGAACCGATGGACTGCGGCGCCTGAGATTCGTTCAGATAAATAGCATATCTGTCAAATGTAGCGTCATTATAAGTGTCGGCGTTGTTTTCGTTTGCCGGATCACCGATAGCCAACATTGAACCCGTAAAGTTAATATCGGCAGCGCTCTTATCAACAGAACGGTCAACGAAAATATCCGCACGGGAACGGTTGTAGTCATCACCATAACCGTTGTAATCCCATTCATCGGTTTCGTTTGCAAGGCTGCCGGTAGCCCAGACTGAAAGATGATTGGCATTGGCCTGGCTCTGCATAAGAACGGTGGCGGTGTTGGCTGCAGGGGTTCTTGAGAATGTGTTCTTGTCAACATTCATGTTAACCTGAGCATAGCTGTCACTGGTGTGCACAGTTCCCCAGCCGTTGCTGCCGGCTTCATAACCGATACGGCCGTAAAGACCTTTTGCTCTTAACATTGTAAGAACCGAGAATCTTGCTTTATTACTCGATGCATTTCTGAATCTCAGCATTGCCGAGCCGACGGGTGAAGCAATTTCCTGAACGTTTGCCGAGCCGTAGCTTGTGTAGTTTACGCCGTCAATGGTGTAATTGAAGGTGTAAATAAGCGTTGCGCCCTCGGGAGCCGTGAGAGGATTGGTGGTCTTGGTAATGTCATAAGTCCAGGTGTAGGCGTTACCGAGCTTCTCAGGGCTGGTAAGCGTAACATTGGTTCCGGCGGGGCCGGAAACAGTTACGGTGGGGGTTGAGTCGGGTTCCTCACCTAAGGTAAGGGTAACTGTGGGAGCATCCGCCGAATCGCCGTTAAAGGCATAGGAGCTGAGATACTCACCCGAAGTGTTACCTTCGGGAACACCCGCGTCATTAGCTGCAACGATATGTGTTCCGTTTAAGTAGGAATACCTGTCGTAAGCAACGCGGATGACCTCGGTCCCGGTTACGGATGCCTGAACGCCCTGGGGTGCGGTGGCACTCCAACCGACATTTGTGTAGTCGGCGGCTGAGGCAACGGTCGATAATGCGCCCAAGCCGAGCGGGCATGAGCTCATGACCAGAACCGCGACGAGGATCATGCTGATGATCTTCTTCGTTTTGCTCAAAATAGATCCCTCCATTTTTAATTTCTGTGAAGATAGTTGGGCACTATTACACATTCTCAGTATATCACCGCAATACAATGCTGTCAAATATTTTTTTATTTATATATATAAAATAATATATAAAATTTATGATGCATTTTTGTTATCGCCGCAGATTAAACAAATTTCGTTGTTGCTATTTGTTTGTTTTGACGGTAGACAAGGTGCTGTTAATGTATTTTGCTTTACACTTTTTCGCCTTTTTGTTTCCTATTTGCTTTTTTCAACAGCATTACACCCCCTGCTTTTTTGATGCTTTTACCGCCGAAAACCGACAAGAATCTTGTGATTTTTAAGCTGATTTCCACCTGCTTTTCACCTGTTTTTTTGCCTGTTTTTATCAGTTTTTTGCGTGCTTTTTACAGTCGGAACAGCCGTTGTTTTTCCGGAATTTCACGGCAGGAGCAAGCCCCTGCCCTACGGTGGGGCAGAAAGACAAATAAGAATTTGCGCAAATAAAGGCGCCCCAACGGGGAGCCTTTTATTGCAGACGGTGAATTTAAGAAAATTGCTTCCTTCCCCCTCGGGGGAAGGGGGACCGCCGAAGGTGGTGGATGAGGGGAATTTGATATGAGCGCCGTTTAATACGGTCAGAAACATTGTCACGCTGTCTTCCTTGGGTTGTCGGAATCGCTCTGTGTTTCTTCCTGCTCCCGATGTTCCTTCATCCGCCGAAAGTGGCGGAACATCGCCGGCCACCTCATCCGCCTCGCAAGCTCGGCACCTTCTCCTCAAGGAGAAGGAAGAAACGAAGATTGAAGCGCGGAGTGATGTTTTAACAAGGCAAAAATGATGAAAAAGGCGCCCCTTTGGGGAGCTGTCTGCGAAGCAGACTGAGGGGGTAAAAAACAACCCCCACCGTCACTTGTAGTCATAATCCCCTCGCAAACATTGTCGCGTTGCCTTCCTTGCAGCGTCGGCATCGCTCTGTGTTTGCCCACCTCACCCCCTCGCTCCATCCCCCACGGGCTGCGCTTCGGCGCTTCGCCCCCCAAGGGAGGCAGTTTACATAACAGCCGCTGGTTTTGCGGTGATTTTTCGGCTTTAATCTGATGTTTAAAATAGCAGATTTCGTAGGGGCGATTATTAATCGCCCGCCGGTTTTAATCTGAATTTTCCGTTATTTCGCGTGCGTTACCCCCTCAGTCACCTGCGGTGGCAGCTCCCCAATGGGGCGCCTTTTATTGTGGCCGTTGTTTTTGCGGAGATTTTATTATTGCGTAGGGCGGGGTGACCACACCCCGCCGTTTACATTTCAGCGTGATTTCGGCGGGATGTGGTCATCCCGCCCTGCATTATTGCAGCCGTTGTTTTTCCGGAATTTCACGGCAGGAGCAAGCCCCTGCCCTACGGTTGCGGAAAACAGGTTATTTTGTGTGATTTTCGCGAATAAAAAGACCGCGTGCAAGATTGAAAAACCAGGTTATTTTATACTTTTTTTGCACATTTTGCTTCTGATTTCTGCCATTTATTGGCTTTTTTATCCTTTCTTTTCTCCCCTGCACCGTTTCCGCTGCCTGCCCCTAAAGCCTTGCAATGACGATGACTTAGTCAGGCAAAAAAAACCGGTTTCAAGACGGGTTCGGATTTATCATCACCCGGTTTGCCACGAAATACTCGAACCCTATATGCCTTAAAATGCGAACTTCACGCACATTCCGGCGTTTTCTCAATTAAATACTTACAACGATTTTCGGCCGCCGGGTTGTAAGTTTACTCACCGGCAGCCGAAAAACGCCTTATATGGCCTCTCAGAGGCATTTTTACCCATTATATTGTGTCTGTTTACGCTTTCTTTGCCAATCGTCCTTTTCGCGGCTCAAACGGGCAAAAACAAAGAGCCGCGGATTTCTCCGCGGCTCCGTTCAGCCTGCCCTTTCGGGCAGGCGCGGGGTCAATCAGTCAACGAACGGTGCGTTTGCAATGTTGTACTCATCAGCTTCAGCCTGTGTTGCGAAAATCTTAACGTTAACGTTGGTGTATTCGCCGGTCCAGGCATTGCCTCTGGATTCAATCTGTACCGTGTAGTCGCCTGCGGTAAGGAATCTGTAGCCGATGGTCCAGATGATGAGGTTTTCATCGTCGGGATCTGCAGCAACAGTAGTGTTTGCAGAGGACTCGGTGTAGGTGGCAGTCTTGGAGCCGATTGTGAAGCGGAGCTTGGTAACATCCTTGGTGGTCTTGATGGTGATGGGTGTGAATGCAAGCTTCTTGCCCGCGATTGCGGTTGCTTCAACTACTGAGTAGGAATCATATTCCTCGCTCTTTACAGCAGCGCTGTCATCATACTTTGTAACGGTTACGGTTACTGAATCGTGAGCGGATTCGGTCCATTCAAGCTCGCTTGCTCCGCGATACTTGAAGGTGAACTCCTGATCCTGTGAAAGCTGAGCAGCATCAACATAGGTCATTCTGGTGGTGATGGTCCATACATTGTCGCCGTCTTCGTTTTCAGTGATGGAAACGGAGCTGAGTGACTTGGAGAAGCTTACGGTGTTTTCGCCGTTGGGATCAGCGAACATAAGGTAAGCAACTGACTTGTCGGCAACAACGGTCCATACCGCGTAATCGCCGCGAACTACGGTGTTCTTGTCAACGCTTACGGACTTGATCTTGTCGGTTTCGGGTGTAACCTCAGGCTTCTCGTCATAAGTGTTAACGAACTCGTAAGCGGTGTCCTTATCCTCCCAGGAGGACTCGGTGTAGTTAAGCTTTGCGCGAACCTTGTAGGTGCCTTCGGGAAGCATAATCCTTATGGTCCAGGTTTCAACAAGAGCGTCGCCGGTTTCGCCGTTATCGGTGATGGAAACTACTCCGCCGATTTCAGCATCAGCAGCAACCTTGTCAAGGTTTCTGTCATAAGTCCAGCTTGCCTGGCTTGAGGTGGAAGCAAAGTTAATCTTGATGGGTGAATCCTTAACGGTTACAACATAGGTTGCGTAGCCGTTCTCATAGTACGGAGTGGTGGAACGCTCAACGCTCTGGATGGAGCAGATGCTGAGGTCGTTTGCCCACTGTGCTGTGAAGGTGGTGTCAGAAGCGCCCATAGTGCCGGGAACAGGTGACCAGCCCTGGAAGATGAAGCCGGTTCTTTCGGGATCGGCGGGAACTACGATTTCTTCGCCGTAAACTGTGGGAACCGTTACAGTTGCCTGGCCGTCAATGTTACCGCCGTTGCAGTCGAATATTGCATTGTAGGAATTGATTTCGAACTTTGCAGTATAGGAAGCATCAGCAGCGCCCATTGCGGGAAGAGCTTCAAGAACAGTCTGAGTTTCGTCACCGGTTACATACCAGCCGAGGAACTTGTAGCCTTCCTTCTCGGCGGCGGGAGCAACGGGAGCAACACCGTAGTTAGCGGAAACGTTCTTAGTTACGCCGTCAATAATGAAGGCAGCATTGTAAGATTTTACGCTCCAGGTTGCGGTTACGGTGTAATCGTTTGCGGGCATTGTGGTGGGAACTGAGGGATTCCAGCCGGTGAAGGTGTAGCCTTCCTTGGCGGGATCGGCGATTACAGTGATAGCCTCATTGTAATCGTACTTTACTTCAGTGTTCTTGCCGTCAACAACATAAGTAAGGGTGTACTGGTTAACAACCCACTTTGCTGTGAGGGTAAGGTCGCCTGCAGGCATTGTGGCCGGCCATTCGCCGCCATCCCAGCCGTTGAATGTGTGACCGGCCTTGGTGGGAGTAGCAATGGCAGGAATGCTTGCGCCGTATGCGTAGGTCTTGCTGGTGGTCTTGCCGTCAACTACATAAGTGAAGGTGTAGCTGTTGATGCCGAACTGAGCATTAACCTCAAGGTTCTTGGCGGGCATCTTGTCGGGAAGAGCGGGATTCCAGCCGCTGAAGTCCCTACCTTCAACCTCGGGGGCATCAGGTGCGGTAACATCGGCATTGTAATCATAGGTCTGGCTTGTGTACTCTTCGCCATCAACAAGGTACTTGATTGTGTACTTGTTGATTGTGTACTGAGCGGTAATCTCAAGATTGCCGGCAGTCATGGTAGCGGGAACTTCCTTATCCCAACCGGTGAAGGTGTAACCTGTCATTGTGGGATCGGGAGCTGTAACAGCAGTACCGAAGACATAAGAATTAGTCTTGGAGGTGTTGTTGTAATTCCACTTGATGGTGTAGGTGTTGATGCTGAACTGTGCCACATAGGTTCTGTCGCCTGCGGGCATGGTAGCAGGAACGGTGGTATTCCATGAAGTGAATGAGTAACCTTCCTTAAGAGCCTCAGGAGCGGTAATGGGAGCACCGTAGCGAACCTTTTCGGTGGTATCCTTGCCGTCTATAGAGAAGGTAAGGTCATAAGCTGTTCTGCCGATGAAAACATTGAGAACAAGTGAACCGTCAGCAGCAACAGTGCCTGTTGCCTTGTAGCCTTCGGCTGCGGTGTCGTAGTAGAGGCCTGCTTCAAGCTCCTCAGCTGCCGCATTAACGGAAGCGTTGGTCTTGGCATACTTCTCGGCAACATCAGCATCGCCGTAGGTTCCGTCAAAGTTCATGGTGTAGGTGTTTACGGTGTACTTAACGCCGTCAGCCTCATCGAACTGTGCGGTGTAGGTTACATCGTGTGCGGGCATAGCTTCAACGGCGGGATCCCAACCGGTGAAGGTGTAGCCGGCCTTGTTGGGTGTTGCGGGCTTGGTGGGAACTGTTCCGAAAGCAACGAGGCCTTCCTGAACGGTTTCGCCGTCAACAACGAATGTTGCTTTGTAGCTGTTTACGCTGTACTGAGCGGTGATTGTAACATCATTTGCGGGCATGGTGGCGGGCTTTTCGACATCCCAACCGGTGAAGGTGTAGCCTTCCTTATCGGTTGAGCCTGCGAATGCGGCAACCTCTGCGCCGTAGACGTAATCAACAGGTGTTTCCACGCCGTTAACAACCCAGGTAAGGGTGTAGGTCTCGGGAGCGAACTGAGCAGTTACTACGAGATCTTCATCAGGCATGGTGGCGGGAACTGCGGGAGCCCAGCCGGTGAACTTGTTGCCTTCCTTGACGGGGTCAGCATGCTTGGCAATGCTTTCGCCGAAGG
>JAZUJM010000291.1:0-3165 GCA_045642785.1 Acutalibacteraceae bacterium
CTCGTTGATTTTGTTGCGGAAGGTGTTCCAGCTGGACCATCCCATCGGCGGCGTGAGCGCCGCGCCGTTATCATACTTTCCCTCCACGGGAACATTGAGCTTCACGGAATTGACCGCCCGGCTCGCTGCCGCGGCCGGGTCAGGCGCTCCCGCGCTGACCTTGCGCACAACGGCCGCCACTTTATCGGTAAAAAAAGGCATTCTTCTTCCTCCTGAATCTGAATTGCAGGTTCTTCCTGTCAGTGATTGCATCATATCATAACATCCCGTTGTTTTCAATTCCTTTTGCCGCTTCCTCGCTTTTTTTCACCGGAAAAGCCGGCAAAAAAAGGAACCGGACGCAAAACAAACAATTTTTTCAAAGTTTATCAAAAATTTTTTAAAAAAAGCTTGCATTTTTCCGGGATATCTGCTAATATGTCATTCGTTAATGAGTTCAAAAAGGAGGTGTGGCACATGGCAAAATGCGATTTTTGCGGTAAAGATGTGTCCTTCGGCATTAAAGTTTCCCATTCACACAGGCGTTCAAACAGAACCTGGAAGCCCAATGTAAAAAGAGTTAAGGCTATTGTTGACGGCTCTCCCAAAAGGGTTTATGCCTGCACTCGCTGCCTTCGCTCCGGCAAGGTCACACGCGCTATCTGATTGCATTAATTAAGAACCGGTTAGGGACTGCTTTGGCAGTCCCTTTCTGTTTGTGTCGGCGTAAATAAGCATATTTTGTCATTTTGCCGAATCGCTTGTGGTTCGGCTTTTTTATTATACAATAAATTGTTGTTTTCAGGTGCGGTTTAAACAGGCGTGCCGAAATTAGCGGAATTTCAAATTTTATATTTCTTTTTCGTCCGGTTTTCTGTATAATATATATTCCCGCCCTTATTATTAACCCCGGAGTGTTGATTATGGAATATAAAATAAACCAGTCGGAGCTTGACACATCATTCAGAGTACCGTCAAGCATTGTTGACAAGCACATAAGAATAGCAACCGACAATCAGCTGAAGGTTCTTTTATTCATTCTCAGAACCTCGCCCGATTCGCCCGATATAACCGAGCTTTGCAAAAAGCTTCGTATGGCGCGCGAGGACGCCGAGGATTACCTTGCCTATTGGGTTAACGCAGGTGTTCTGCTTGAAAGCGGAGAAACGGTAAAACCCGCCGCTGCTCCGGTCACCGCACAAGTTTCAGAGCCGGAAAAACTCAGCACACCCGCCCCGTCGCCGGAAATAACAGCTCAGATTTTTTCCAAGCCCTCACCCGCCGAAATAGCGGAAAGAATAAATGAGTCGGATGAGATAAGCTGCCTTTTCCGTGAGGCGCAAAACAAGCTGGGCAAAATGATAGGCTACGACCTGCAATGCACCCTGCTTATGATGCACGATTATCAGGGACTCCCGATTGAGGTCATTTTTATGCTGCTTGAATACTGTGCTTCAATCGGCAAAACGCACAACAACTACATAGCCTCGGTTGGCCGTACATGGGGCGAAAAAGAAATTGACACCATTGAAAAGGCAGCCGAAAGAATATTCGCCATGAGAACCGCCGACAACGCATGGAAAGAGTTTTCACAGTCGGTCGGCATAACTGTTCCGAAGCCCACGCAGGCACAGGCAGCATATCTTTCCAAATGGATTAACGAATACAAGTTCCCGATGGATATGATTATTGCCGCCTATGACGAAATGGCAAACCACACAGGAAAATTAAGCTTTCCATACATTGACAAGGTGCTCACCACCTGGCACAATGACTCAATTAAATCGCTTGATGAATTAAAGGCCGCCAAGGCAAACTCCACCGCCGTTAAAAGCACAAAGAAGCCGCAAAAAGCAGCGGAAAGAGAGGGCTCACCCTCTTACGATATAAGTCTTTTTGATAAAGAAGCACTAAGCGAAAATCTACGGTATGAAAGGAAGAATAAAGCCAAATGAGTTACTCCCCCGATGTACTTATCGCCGCCGATGCCGAGCTTTCACGCCGTAGAACAAGCGCTGAATCCGAGCGAATGAAAAGGCGCAGCGAAGCCGTTAAAAAGATACCTCAGATAGCCGAAGCCGAGCGTGAGCTTGCAATAACCGGCATATCCGTTGTTAAAGCAATAGGTATGGGCGAAAATGCCGAAAAATATGTGCGTGCCCTTGCCGAAACAAATCTCGCCCTGCAGGCAAAAATAAAAAAGCTGTTAAAGGATAACGGCTTTGATGAAAATTATCTTGAAACCGAATACACCTGCAAAAACTGTGAGGATACCGGCTTCATCAACGGCATCCCCTGCCAATGCAGAGTTGACCTTGTTAAAAAGCTCGCCATGCAGAAGCTCTGCGGCACCTCTCAGGCGGAGAAATGCGGCTTTGATAATTTCAGGCTTGATTTTTACCCCGAAGAGCCCGACGAGCGCTTCAATGTTTCACCGCGAAAACATATGCAGCGGGTGTTTGATTACTGCAAAAGCTATGCCGAGGATTTTGATTCATCCTCCGATTCGCTTTATCTTTACGGTGCAACGGGTCTGGGCAAAACCCATTTAACCCTTGCAATAGCAAAAGAGGTAACAAAAAACGGCGGCAGCGTTATTTATGATTCCGCTTCAAACCTGCTTAAAAGGCTTGAAAAGGAGCATTTTTCAAAGGATTCGGCAGAAAACGGAGCAGAGGATGAAATGCTTGCCTGCGACCTTTTGATAATTGACGACCTCGGCTCCGAGTTCGTTACCCAGTTTTCCGTTTCCGCGCTTTATAATATAATCAACACAAGGCTTAACCGCGAAAAGCCGGTTATCATTAGCACAAACCTTGATGCAAAGGCACTTGAAGAAAAATACAATGAGCGCACCGCCTCACGGATTCTCGGCGGTTACACCGCCCTGCTTTTCCTCGGAAAAGACATAAGGCAATTAAAAAGAAAATTCTGATTCGGAGAAAAAATAAATGGATATAATTCAAAAATTAACCGAGATGTTTCACCTTCAGCGCTGGCAGGTCGAAAACACCGTTAAGCTGCTTGACGACGGCAACACCGTGCCTTTTATTGCGCGATACAGAAAAGAAGCCCACGGTACACTTGACGACCAGATAATAAGAGAAATATCGGAAAAGCTCGAATATCTTCGCAGCCTTGAAAAAAGGCGTGAAGAGGTTCGCGCCCTGATTGAAGGGCAGGAAA
>JAZUJM010000292.1:0-2923 GCA_045642785.1 Acutalibacteraceae bacterium
AAGCAGCACGCTGCCGATGTTTGCCCCGTAATTGCCCTTTAAACCTGCCTCCGAAATTGCGGTGTTATATTTAATCTGCCTGTCAAGTACAGGCTTAACATCTTCAATTTTAACGGTATTTGCAAATTCAACTATTTTTTCAACGGTCAGCTCATCCCTGATATCGTAAGAAAAGTTTTCTCCGTCAGAAACGGGCTTTTCAAGAATGATTTCATCATTCTTTTGAATTTTAACAACATTTGTGTGACGCCCCGCAATTCTGACAAAAGCTTTGTTATCATCCGCTTCAACAGCAACGCCGATATCAAACGCAAGGTCGGATTCCGATTTTTTAATAAATATTTCGGTTTCTTCAAAAAAATCCTCAAGCGTTTTTGATACATCAAAATCAACATCTGAAAGCACTTGAAGCTCGTTTTCCGCATTGCCGAAGCAGATCCCCGCCGCAACAGCGGTTTTAAGCCCCTTGCGACCGCCGGTGTGTGGAACAATGACGCTTTTAACATTCTTTATTATGTTGCCGCTGACCGAAAGTTCAACCTTTTGAGGTTTAGCCCCAAGATATTTTGACGCAAGCGCACCTGCATAGGCAACAGCTATCGGCTCCGTGCACCCCATTGCGGGAACAAGCTCTTCATTCAATATATCAATAAAAGCGTTATAAATTTTTTGTTCCATTTTACGCCTCCGGTCATTTTTAAACATTATACCACTTTTTTCCGAATGTGAACACATTATTTAAACTTTTTTCGTTATTTTACGCGCTTGATTATTCATCAAAGTGATGTTATTATTTTGATATATGAAAAACAAGAGGTGAAATCAATGCCCCTTTTTTTATCTTCTTGCGCACCTGTACTGCAGCCGGGAGCTGAATTTATTTCAATATCCTATCCCGAAAAGCAGCCATTATCCCAAAGGATATTCGGCAAAAAGAAAAGCAATTTAAGCCAAAGACTTAAAAATGCCGAAAACGGCGGTGCCAAGTACGCTTTAATTAATATTAACGGTGAAGAAGCTTTTAACGAAATTAAAAATGAAGCCGCCCTGTACTGCGCCGAAAATGATTTAACAATTTATATCATTTACTCCGGCAAGCCCTCACAAACCCCGTTTGATAAACGAATAAAGCAAAAGAAATCCCCTTTAGCAAAAGAATGCTGCGCCGAATGTGAAACCGTTTCGGCTTCTCCCTGCGCAGCACCTGTAATTCATTTCTACCCTGCTGATGCCATGCCCTTATCCCACTCGGTTTTAAGCAATGAAGCTGTCGGCGCTTTGCCGGATGAGCTTGAAAATGCGCTGAATGCACGGGATGAAAGCTTTTCCGAAATGCTGATAAGGCTGATTGACGAAAGAGGACTTAAGGATTCTGAATGTTACCGAAAGGCAAATATAGACAAAAAGCTTTTTTCAAAGATTAGATGCAACCCGAATTACCGCCCGAAAAAATCCACTGTGCTCGCTTTTGCAATCGCTTTAAAGCTCAGCGTTGAAGAAGCGGACGAAATGCTGATGAAAGCCGGATTTGCCTTTAACCCGAGCGATAAATTCGATATAATCGTAAAATTCTATATCGAAAACGGAATTTATGATATTTTCACCGTTAACGAAACTCTTTTCAAATACGATCAGATTCTTTTAGGCTCAATATAAATCACGAAAAACGCCCACCGGAAATTACTCCGATGAGCGTTTTTTGTTATTTACGCGTTAAAAAAAAGCAATTCAATTTTCTGCACCGAATACTCCGTCTATAAGAAAAAGGAACTCTTTATATGCCTCAAAATCCGAAAGCTCCGTAAGGCAGGCGGCGATTCTTCTGTAATACCATTCCTGCTTTTTCGGGTCTTTCTGATTAAAGCTTAAAAACATTTCGTCGCCGCGCTTTTGATGCTCACGGTAAAAAGAACGGATATTTGAAAGCTTATCCGAAAGCCAGAGGATTTTAACGCCGATATCATTTGTGTGTTCAAGAATTATAAGCGATTCTTCCTTTCGCTGAGTCCATGTTTCCTGCGGCGGGCGGTCAGAAAGCTTATCCTCCGTTTCACTTTGAACCAATGCAGAAACACGCGCACCGAAAAGCCTTTTTATCTCCTTTGGGTCCACTCCGCAATCCTCAACCGTATCATGCAGAAGAGCAGCAGCAATAATCTCCGGCTCATTCGTCATTGTTCCTGCAACGGAGGCAACCTCCATGGGGTGAAGAATATACGGCGTACCTGCCATTTTCCTTGTTTGCCCGCTGTGGGCATTAACGGCAAAAACAGCAGCTTCATCAATAAGATTCATTTAAATGCTTCCTCCGCGTTCAGATATTTTTAACTATCGTCAGCACATTCTGACCGTTTTCATATTTATACTTAACATCATCCATGGTCTTTTTAACCATAAATATGCCAAGGCCGCCAATTGCTCTGTCATCGGCGGAAAGTGTTGTATCGGGCTCTTCGGTATTAAGCGGATTATAGGGAACACCCTCATCTGAGAATCTGATAAATACTGTTTTGAAATCCTCTTTAAACAAAACCTTAACCGTTACGGGGCCGCGACTGTCGGGGTAGCCGTACTTAACAATGTTGCTGTATATTTCATCAATCGCAACATTTATCTGAATGATACTCTTCATCGGGCAATCGATTTTTGAAAGCTCGTTTTCAACGAATTCCGTAACAGCGGGAATATCGCTGACTGCGGCCTCTTCAAATGTTATTGTCGGCGTGCCGTTGTATCTGAAAGCGAGCATTGTTATATCGTCAAACTGAGGCGCATCGCCCACAAAATCGTCAACATCCCGCCTGATAATTCCGCAAAGCTGCTGCATATTTTCAAATTCAGCCGAATTTATTTTTTGAAGCAGTCTTTCTTCGCCGTAAAGCTCATTTTCGGAGTTTGTCGCCTCGGTAACACCGTCGGTATA
>JAZUJM010000293.1:0-15883 GCA_045642785.1 Acutalibacteraceae bacterium
GTGTATCCCTCAACCTCAATGCTTAACCTTTTGCCGTTTTCATCGCCCCAGTAGATTTCATACTCGCCGTCATTCTGTGCGGTAACGGTTACCGTTCCCGCGGCGGAAAGCAAATCGGAGTTTGAAAAGGCATAGTCAATATCCGCCGTGCCGCTGAAGCCGGGCAGTTCAAACGCCGGGCCGTTAAAAAACAGCACAAGGGACATAAACAGCGAAAAGAATTTCGCCGACAATTCGTAGATAAACATTCTTTACCCCTTATTTCTTCTGAGGGCCGTTGTAGCCGTTCTGCTCCTGGAAAGCGGCTATTTTTTCAATAACGCCGAGAAGAACATCAAAACCGTTGCCGACTGTTTCTTCATCAAAACGCTCGGGCATATCGCGCCAGGTGTGATAATAGTAAGTGAGAACGGGATTCTGAGCCGCAAAGGTAACGGACTTGATGCCCGCCTTTGTCATGGGTGTGGAGTCACAGCCGCCGACGGGGTTGTGAATGCAGCCGTTGGTTTTGCTTTCAATTCCGAGCTCTGCAAAAGTGTCCTTAAACATCTTTTCCATATCGGTATCAAAGCGGGTGAACTGCCAGTCATCCTTAATAACAACCTCAAAATAATCCTTATCGGCAACGGAATCAATGTTGATATTCCATACGTTTTCAAGGATGGGCTCGCCCTTATGCTCCCTTGTGAAAGCTATTGAACCCCTGAGGCCTGCCTCTTCGGAGCCGCAGTTGAAGTCGATAATGCGGCAGTTTTTGGGCATAAGTTCGGGATTCTCTTTGAAATATTTGATAACCTCATAGCTGAGCGCACAGCCGGTGGCGTTATCCATGGCACCGCGGGAGGCATTTGCGGGGTCGGGATCGGCCCACATAATAACAAAGAAGCTGCCGATAGCGGTAACAATGGGAACAAAGCGCATTGCAAAGAGGAAATTATTAAACGCCGGTGAATAATAAACAAGCTTCATTGCCCATTCGGCCTCGGTAAGCTGGCCGACGGTGAAGATTGCCATAAAGATTGAGAAGAATGCCATAAAGAAGAAGCAGATTGCGCCGAAGCCGACCTTGCCGTAGGTGGCAATCATACCGAGAGCGGGCTTGTTGCGATACTTGTAGGTGTGCTCGGAGTGCTTCCAGTTCCAGCTTGTGTCGGTGTGGCCGGAAAGGATGATTGTGTAATCATAGTTGCCGTCCTCCGGAGTAAGCTCGCCGTAAACATTCTGAGAAATCCTCTGCTTAAAGAACATATCAAACCATGTTTTGTAAAGGAAAACGCTGAGAATAAGCCAGGCAATAACAACAACGGAGAAAGCCGCCATTGCAAACCAAAGTGAATACATATGGAACGCAAAATAGCTCAGCACGCTGAGAATTACGCCCGCCCAGCCGGCATAGGGAATGCCGCCGATGGAAGCGCGGGGAGAAACCGCAAACTCTTCCTTTTTGGGCTCAATGCCTATCTCGCGGAGCTTGTCGCCCATATAATCGGCGAATTTTCTTTCACCGTCGGAGCCGGGAAGCCTTGAGCCGATTTTTTTCGCTGCGTGGGAAACGATTTCAAACGCCTCGGACGCATACTTTTTGCTGCTGTCTTTCATTATCAATTCAACTCCCTTTTTATTATTTAGAGTTTACATAGGCTGCCGCCGCCGTTGCGGCAACTGCGCCGTCTGCCGCGGCGGTAACAATCTGCCGCAGCGCTTTTGTTCTGGTGTCGCCCGCGGCGAATATTCCCGGGCAGGAGGTTTTGCAATCCTCATTCGCCCTGATATATCCGGCGGGGTCAAGCTCGATTATCTCGCCGAATGCCGAATTATCCGGCTTTAATCCGATGCACACAAAAACGCAGTCTGTGCTTATTGTTTCGCTTTCGCCGCTGAGAACATCCTTAACCTCAATGGCCGTAACGGAATTTTCGCCAATCACCTTTTCGGGGATTTTTGAAAGCACGGGGATAATGTTCCCCTTTTCGGAAACGGCGCGGATAAGGTGATTTTCCGCTCTGAATTCATCCCTTCTGTGAATAAGATAAACCTTTTCGCAGATGTTGGAAAGATAAAGAGCATCTTCAAGCGCGGTGTTGCCGCCGCCGACAACAGCCGCGGTTTTGCCCTTGAAGAATGAGCCATCGCAGGAGGCGCAGTAGGAAACACCGCACCCCGAAAGCTCCTCTTCACCGGGGCAGTCAAGCTTTCTTCTTTTTGCACCGTTTGCAATGATAACGGCCTTTGCCTCATATTCGGCGCCGGAGGTTTTAATCCTCTTGTAATCACCGCAATCCTCTATTGCCTCAACGGTTTCAAATTCAAGCTTTGCCCCGAGGTCGGAGGCCTGCTCATAAAAGCTCTGAGCAAGCTCCCAACCGGAAATCTTTTTAACCGACGGATAATTTTCAACCTCGGGTGTGGAGGTTATCTGCCCGCCGTACATTGATGATTCAAGCATCATAACGGAAAGCCCGGCCCTTGCCGCATAAACCGCGGCGGAAAGGCCCGCGGGGCCCGCTCCGATAATAACCAAATCAAGCATAGCGCACCTCATCAAAAGCTGTAACGCAGAACGGGAGTTCTTGCAGCGGTAACTTCATCGGGGCGCTTGATAGCCGAGAAATGGGGGGCGGAATGTGCCCACTCGGGGTCGGCCTTCGCCTTTTCATAAATGCTGATAAACGCCTCTGCCGCTTTGTCAAGTGTATCCTTGCTTTCGGTTTCGGTGGGCTCAACCATAAGAGCCTCGTGAACGATAAGCGGGAAATACATTGTAGGCGGATGAAGGCCGTAATCCTGAAGCATTTTTGCTATATCCATAGCGGAAACGCCGCAATCCCTCTTCATATTTTCAAGGGTCATAACAAACTCGTGCATACAGGTTCTGTTATAGGCCATATCATAGCAGCAGGAAACCTTCTTCATAAGGTAATTCGCGTTGAGAACAGCGTTCTGCGAAGCCTCTTTAATTCCCTTTGCGCCGAGGGTGAGAATGTATGTAAGAGCCTTGACGGTAACAAGGAAGTTGCCGTAAAACGCCTTAACATTGCCGATTGAGCTTTCCGCTCTTTTGAGTTCAAAGCCGTTCTCTCCCTGAGCCGCGTTAAGGCCGGGCAGGAATTTTGCAAGGAAATCCTTGCAGCCTACGGGGCCGCTGCCGGGGCCGCCGCCGCCGTGAGGCGTTGAGAAGGTTTTGTGAAGATTAAGGTGAACAACATCAAAGCCCATATCGCCGGGTCTTGCGGTGCCCATAATGGCGTTAAGGTTTGCGCCGTCATAGTATACAAGGCCGCCCGCCTCGTGGACTATCTTTGTGATTTCAAGAATGTTGTTATCAAAAATACCGACGGTGTTGGGGTTGGTGAGCATAAGGCCGGCGGTGTCGTCACCGACAGCGGCTTTGAGCTCATTTAAGTCAACAAGGCCGTTTTCATCTGATTTGATGTTAACAACCGAGAAGCCTGCCATAACCGCGCTTGCGGGGTTGGTGCCGTGGGCGGAATCGGGAACGATGATTTTTGTTCTTGCCGTATCGTTTCTTGATTCGTGATAGGCCTTTATAAGAAGAAGGCCGGTAAATTCGCCGTGAGCGCCGGCCGCGGGCTGAAGGGTGATGGCGTTCATTCCGGTAATTTCGCAAAGGTACTTCTGAAGCAGGTTCATTGCTTCAAGGCAGCCCTGAACGGTTGATTCCGGCTGAAGAGGATGAATACCGGTGAAGCCCGCAAGGGCCGCCATTTCCTCATTTATTCTCGGGTTGTACTTCATGGTGCAGGAGCCGAGAGGATAAAAGCCGTTGTTCATACCGTGGGTGCGCTTTATAAGCTCGGTGTAATGCCTGCCGATATCGACCTCGGCAATTTCGGGGAGCTTGGGAGCTGTTTCCCTTTTGAATGAAGCCGCGGCTTCCTTAACGGGAACATCGCATTCGGGGAGCAGGTCACAGCCTCTGCCGGGCACGCTCTTTTCAAATATCAGTTTCATTTGCCGCACACCTCCCCCGCGATTTTAAGAAGCAGGTCAATGTCTTCTTTTGTATTCTTTTCGGTGGCACACCAGAGGATACCATCTTCAATCTTAAGGCCGCCGAGGATTCCGTTTGCCTCAAGGGCATTTTCAAGCTTGTCATAATCCACCGGGCAGTCGGTTACGAATTCATTGAAGAATTCGCCGCCGAATTTTACGGTGAAGCCGAGCTTTGAAAGCCCGTCTGCAAGGTAGGCCGCCTTGCTCATTGAAAGCTCAGCCGCTTTTTTAAGGCCGTCGCTTCCCATGGCGGAAAGATAAACGGCGGCGGTGAGAGCGCAGAGCGCCTGATTTGAGCAGATGTTGCTTGATGCCTTTTCACGGCGGATGTGCTGCTCACGGGCCTGAAGGGTAAGAACATAGGCACGATTGCCGTCATCATCAACGGTTTCACCAACGATTCTGCCGGGGAGCTTGCGCATCATTGCGGTGGTGGCAGTCATATAGCCTAAGTACGGGCCGCCGAAGGAAAGCGCCATACCGAGAGGCTGAGCATCGCCGACTGCGATATCCGCGCCGTACTCTGCCGGAGTTTTAAGCACACCGAGTGAAATCGGGTTGGCGGAAATAACAAACTTTGCGCCTGCCGCGTGGGCAAGCTCGCCGATTTTTGCGGCATCCTCAAGCTGACCGAAGAAGTTGGGCTGCTGAAGAATAACGCAGCAGGTTTCACCGTCAAGCAGAGAGGAAAGGGCTTCGATGTCGGTTTTGCCGTCCTTAACGGGGGCAACAACAACATCCGCACCCGAGCCGTGGCAGTAGGTTTTGACCGTGCGGATAACATCCGGGTTAAGTGCGCCGGAGATAACGGCCTTGCCGCGCTTTCTATCGCGGCACATTGCAACAGCCTCTGCCGCCGCCGTTGCGCCGTCATAAACCGAAGCGTTGGAAACATCCATTCCCGTTAATTCGCACATCATGGTCTGATACTCGAAAATGGACTGGAGTATTCCCTGGCTTATTTCCGCCTGATAGGGAGTGTAGGCGGTAACAAACTCCTCTTTTGAGGTAACTGTTTTAACTATTGCGGGGATATAGTGGTCATAGGCACCCGCGCCCCTGAAAATGCTGCCGAAAACCTTGTTCTTTGAGGCAAGCTTTGTGATTTTGTTCCTTACTTCAAGCTCCGATAAACCATCGGGCAGGTCAAGCTTTTTAAGCCTGACCTGCTCGGGAACATCTGCATAAAGATCATCAAAGCTGTCAAAGCCGAGGTATGAGAGCATTTCCCTGCGTTCGGAATCCGTTGAGGGAACATAGCTTCCCATATCTTATTCCTCCTCAGCACAAATCTGCTCGTACTCCTCTGCGGAAACAAGCTCGTCTTTATCGATTATTTCATCAATGATTACAAACCATGAGCCGTAGGGATCGCTGTTGATAAGCTCGGGGGAATCCATAATGGCCTCGTTAACCTTGATTACCTTGCCGGTAATGGGGCTGTAAATGTCGGAAACGGCCTTGACGGATTCAACATCGGCAATGATTTCACCGGCGGAGGCGTCATCACCCTCTTGAGGAAGGTTAACAAAAACAAGGTCGCCGAGTGCTTCCTGAGCAAAGTCGGTAATGCCTATCTTTGCGGTGCCGTCGCTGAGCATTTCAACCCACTCATGGGTCTTGGTGTAAAGAAGTTCAGAAGGAATGTTCATTGTTATTTCTCCTTTATTTTAATATTAAATTATTTCTTTTTGTAGAAGGGAAGAGCAACTGTTTCGGCCTCGATTTCTCTGCCGCGGACATTTGCGGTAACCTTTTTGCCGGGCACGGCGTATTCCTCTTCAAGAATAGCCATGGCAACGGGGCAGCCGAGGTAGGGACAATGGGTGCCGGAGGTGGAAAAACCGATAACCTTTCCGTCGGCGGAAATCTCGGTGTGCTCGCGGATTATTCCCCTGCCGGTAACCTTCAAGCCGATTCTTTTGCGCTTGACGGGCAGAGAGGCGACGATGGCATCCTTGCCGATAAAATCGGGTTTGTCAAGCTTAACGGCAAAATCAAGGCAGGCTTCAAGGGGATTGATGGTTTCATCCATCTCGTGGCCGTAAAGGGGCATTGCCGCTTCAAGGCGAAGGGTATCCCTTGCGCCGAGGCCGCAGGGAATAAGGCCGAATTCCTTACCGGCGTCAAGAATAAGATCCCAGAGTGCGGGAGCCGCATCATTGTCGCAGTAGATTTCAAAGCCGTCTTCGCCGGTGTAGCCGGTTTTGGAAAGAATGCAGTTAAAGCCGCCGACCTTGACATCGGGCTTGAAGCTGTAATATTTGACGGGAATATCCTCTTCGGCGGCAAGCTTCTTTATGATTTCAAGTGAAGCGGGGCCCTGAAGAGCAAGCTGTGCAACCGAATCGGAAATATCGCTGAATTTTACATCGCCGAAAAGGTGCTCCTTCATCCAGTCAACATCCTTGTGACGGTTGGATGCGTTAACAACGATAAGGTATTTTTCATCCGAATACTTGTAAACAAGCAGGTCATCAACTATGCCGCCGTTGTCGTAGCACATCGGGGAATACCTTACCTTGCCGGGGAGCATTACCGTGTAGTCGTTTGCGAGAAGCTTGTTGATGTTTGCAAGAGCATCGGGGCCTTCAAACACGACCTCACCCATGTGAGATACATCAAAAAGGCCGGCCTTTTCACGAACTGCCATATGCTCGGCAATAACGCCGGTGCCGTACTGCACGGGAAGAAAATAGCCCGCAAAGGGTACTATTTTGCCGCCTGCCGCAACATGACAGTCATAAAGAGGAGTTTTGAGTTCCATAATTCATACCTCCGTAAAAAATAAAAAACAGAGACACTGCCATAATGCAATGCCTCCGTTCCTTTTGCCTGAAAGATTCTTTCACAAAGGAGTGAAATTGCTTCTTTGGCGGCGGAATAAACCGCACTCTCCGGAGCTTCGTCCGAATGCGATCCTTTTGCCTGAGAGTTTTTGCCGCCCCTTCGGCAGCCTGCGCGAAGCAGACCTTCTCTCGCATTCATCAACCGAAAATATGTACTTTACTTTGCCGGGGCTGTCTCTGTAAATTTGTAATTAAAGTATAAAATTATATATTATAAAAGTCAATAGCGATTAAGTAAAAAATAAATAAAGCCTTAACTTTATTTGTCGTTTCTTGACAAAAAAAATCCCATATGTTAAGCTTCTTTTACTAATGAAAAGGCAGGTCTTAAAATGAGAAAAACATTAAAAGCACTTATTTCCGTTTTGTGCGCAGTTTCGATTCTGTTCACCGGCACCGCCGCCTTTGCATCTCAGGGTGACAGCTGCACCTGCGGCAAAGACCCGGTTATCATGATTTCCGGCTTCGGCGCAACTACTCTGGCGCTTGACGGCGAGCCGGTTTTCCCGCCCTCAACCGACAGCATTCTTTCCATTCTCGGCAAATACGGCATTGACATAGGCACCGGCCTTATTGAATTTCTTGCAACCAAGAATATCGACAACATGGGCAACGCACTTATCAAGGCCGTTAACGAGATTATCGAGCCCATCAGAATGAATAAGGACGGCAGCTCATATTACGACATCGTTCCCATTGTTTACGGTGCAAAGGAAACCTCACTTGCCGCTTTCAAGGCAAATGATATGCTTGATTATGTGCCGTACACCGGCTCCGATTTTCTTGATATGCAGATGATAGCGGATGAAGTCGGCGAAGACCACTGCTTCAACTTCACCTTTGACTGGCGAAAGAGCAACTCGGTTGTTGCAGATGAGCTGCTTAAATACATTGAGGATGTCAGGGCACTCACCGGCCACTCAAAGGTTGATATATACTGCATAAGTCAGGGCAGCCTGCTCATGGGCGAATACCTTGCCAAATACTCCGGCATGGGCTATATTGACAACATTGTATTTGACACTCCCCTGCTCGGCGGTTCCTACCTTGTAAGCGATATTTTTGACGCCGACAATCTCTATCTTGATTTCCCCGGCATTCTTGACCTGCTCGGCTGTATTCTTCACACCGAAATGGATTTAAGCTCCATTGCCGAAAAGCTGCCCAGAGATACCCTTGATTTCATTGTTCATGTGGGCGCAAAGCAGGTTGTTTTCCCCGTTTGTATTTATGCCCCCGCATTCTGGGAAATGCTGCCCCCCGACAAAACCGATTATTTCATAAACGAATACCTCACCGACCCCGAATGTGAGCCGATGACAGAACAAATAAAGGATGTTCAGCAAACCTTTATGGCGAATGTTGCCGATGTGCTTCACACGGCAGAGGATAACGGTGCCTCGGTTTATATCAAGGCCTGCACCGATTTGCCCGTTCTCACCGGCAGCAAAATCAATTCCGACGGCATTGTAAACACCGTTTATTCCTGCGGTGCCGCAGTTTCGGAATTCGGCAAAACCTTTGATGACAGCTATGTTCAGGCGGCGGACAACGGCAAATATTCAATTTCGCCCAACAGAACGGTTGACCTTTCCTGCGGCTATTACCCCGAGCACACCTGGGTTGTTTCGGGCCTTTATCACGGTCAGGTGGAATGGGACCGTCACTCCCTCGGCCTTGTTATGGAGCTGCTCACCGGCAGCGGCAAAAAGGATGCCTATTCCTCCTACGAATATCCTCAGTTCATGGTTGATGAATCCCCCACGGCGGATGTCGCGGTTACTTTTGACAGCACAAATTCGCTTTTCCTTGCCTGCGAAAACGGCAAAAGTGTTTCAAACACAATCACGCTCAAAAACACAAGCGCAAAGAAAAAGATTGTTGTTAACTCAATCACCTGTGAAAGCGGCAGCATAAAAATCAACGAAAGCTTCCCCGTCTGCCTTAAGCCCAATGAGGAAATAACCCTCACCTTTACCGATTGCTTCACCTGCGCCCCCTGCTATGATACCCTTACGGTGAGCTACGCAAACGCAGGCAAGCTTACAAAAACACTTCAGAAGAGCTTCGGCTTCACCGCACTTGAAGATTACTCCGGCGTTATCAAAACAGATACACCCGTTGTTTCCTACACCCCCGGCTTTGTTCAAAGGCTCATCTGCCTTATTGCAAATGTTTTCGGCAAGCTTGCCGCAATGTTCAAATAAGACTTTAAAAACCGCAAAACGGGTCTGTGACTTTTACATCGTCACAGACCCGTTATTATTTTGTTATTCTGTTTTATTTTCAGCCGATAAATCCAACAGCTCTTGCGCCGTTTGCAAAAATCAGTTCGGCAAAGCTGCCGCCGCGGCTGTATTCACCGATAAAGTATACCTTTTTGGCGTTTTCGGTAATTTCATTCTTATCTGTTATTACTTTGCCCGCCGCGGAATCCTCAAGCTTTCTTAAATCATGCTCTGTTTCGGTGCCCTTTGCCGCAAAAATGCCGCTTAATGTTACGCTTGAATTATACGGATATTCGTCCTCAACGGCATCGGCGGGGTAAAGCCTGATTTTAACAATCTCATTCGCCGCATTATCGGGAATCGAAACACCGTTTGCCGCAAGGAAAGCAAGGGTATTTTTCATTCCGGGGTAAACCGGCACCGTGAATCCCATATAATCATTAAGGCAAAATTCCTCGGCAACTGAAACATTTTCCGAAATCAGCTCATCCGTTTCGGCATCAACGGTGGTGCTTGAGCCGAAGATTCTGAAAGAAATATAGCCTGTCGGCATTTCATCCTTTCTGCCGCCGACCGGCGCCTCGCCGTTTTCACAATCCTTTGCCATTGCCTCAAAAAGCTCCGCTTTCTTTTCAACAAGCGCGGGCTGCTTTTTAACCGTACCCATATCGGAGGATGCAATAAGGATATTGTCGGTGGGGTCATAATTACCGCTGAGTGAGCGGAGAGCCGCTGCAAACATCGAGGCGTATTCATCGGTGAAACGCAGTGTATTCATCTTTTCAACCACGGCTTCGGGTGCTGTCGAATATGCACGGGCTATCTGTTTGCCGTTTTTAAGGGTATAGATGATTCCCGTCTGAAGCTTAACGCCGTTTTCATCCGTCAGCTTTTTGCCCTCTGCCTCAATAAGCGCGCGGTGGATTTCACGGGCTGTAATAATATTTTCCTTTTCGGTAAACTCACCCGCCACGGCACGCTGGTTCTGATCCACAACTATATAATTTGCCATTACCGTGCTTGCGTTTTTATCAAGCCCGTCAAGCGAAAGCCACATGGCGGTGGTTCCGTTGCTGAAAGGATAAAGTGCGCTGTCGTGAGCACCCGTGGTAACACGAACCGATGCAATCTCTTCAACCTCGGGGATGCGGGCGGAGTAGCCGAAAAGTCCGCTGCCGAAAACACCGCACAGAATTATGACAACCGCAAGCTGTGCCAGCAGATAATACTTGTTTTTGACTACCTGTTTTACATTTCTGTAAAGGATAAGCTCAACAAGCACAAAGGCGGCGGCAATAATTGCACAGCACACGGCGCAAACGATTATTTTAACCTTTGTTGTGCCGATTTCCACCGTTTCGGCTGCAATGGCAAACACGATGAAGGAGGAAATGATGAATGTGCACACGGCAGTGAGTGCGGGGCAAACACCGAGGAAGCTCGCCTTTTCCGCCTTTCTGTTTTTGAAGATGAAAAATGCAGACGCGGCAATAAGAATGCAGATAACAAAGCAAACCGCTATCGGCTTATAATCAAACTGCAAAACGGGGAAATTTTCGGATATATCCATTCTATCAAGCGAGATGAACTGTAAAATGCCCTCGTCAAGATTAATGGCTACCGGAATGTATTTTTCCAATAATCCGAGCGGATTCAAAGCAACTGTTCCGCCATACGGGTCTTTGATTATTTCGGGCACCTTAATTAAAAAATCGGAATAGGGTGAACCGCTGACAAATATTTCAAAAAGAACATTCAGAAGTGTTGTAATGCAGAACGGGGCAAGCAGAATAACCGCCGAGTAAAAAACACATTCAATCTCCGAACCCACGCATGAGCTCACGGCAACCGCCACGCAATAGGAGGCAAGCGCCGAGCAGAACAAGCCGCAGAAGTAAAAGGCAGAGGCCCTTAAAAGCTCATTTGAGAAGCCGAAAACCACGGTATTCGCCGCAATATTGAGCACAAAGGGAATCAGCAGCGCACAGGCAAGAATTACAACGCCCGCAATAAAGCGCGAAACAAAGAGCGTTGAACGCCTTATGCCCAGGCTGAAATAAACATTGACCGAGCTTTTGGCATTGGCAAAGCGAAAAATCGCAATGCCGAGAATCATGGCAATTATTACCGAGATAACGTGAATGAAAACATAGCCGAAGGTATTGTCGCTTGTAATAATGACATATTTATACTGGCTCAGAAAATCGGCGGCATTCATTCCCTCATAGCCTATTGCGCCTTTTTTTATTTCGCTGAGCATGGAAATGATTCTGCCGATTCCGAAAAAGAACATTGCCGTAATAACAGCGCCGAGAAGCGGCCCGGCAACAACCCAGTATTTTTTAATCGTGTATTTTAAGGTGAAGCCAAACGGCTCAGCCGAAGATTTCTTTGAAGTCATACTGTGAGCCCTCCATTTCAGATAAGAATATTTCTTCAAGTGAAAGCGGGAATTTTTCAATAAGCAAAGGTTTCATCGCGTTAAGCTTTGCTTCGATTTCCCCGTTGTCGGCAGAAACGGTAAAGGTAATAATTTTGCCGTCTTTAACAAAGTTTTTAACATTGATTCCTTCAAAATCAGCCTCGGTTTTATCAACGGCAAAAACAAGGCGGTATTTGCACCTGCTGCCGCTCATTTCATCAACCGAGCAATCCATAATCAGCTTTTTGCCGCCGATAAGGGCAATGTGGTCACACACATCGGTAAGCTCGTGCAGATTGTGGGAGGAAATGATAACGCTGCACTCCCTTTCCGCCATGTAATCCATAACCATATTGTTCATAAGGTTTCGTTTTGAGGGGTCAAGGCCGTCAAAGCTTTCATCAAGCAGCAGCACCTCCGGATTTGTGCTCATGCCCAGAACAAGCTCTCCCTGCCTTTGCATACCCTTTGAAAAAGCGTTGATTTTCGCTTTTTTGTCAAGGCCGAAAACGTTGAGCAGCTTGTCAAAGGTTTCAAACGAAAAGGCGGGATAAAAGCCCGCATAAAATTCCGCCATTTTTTGCAGGGTTGAATAAGGCTCAAAAAAGAGCTCATCCGGCACATAAAAAAGCTTTTGTTTTTTTGCGTAGTTATCGTATACATTTTCGCCGTCAATAAGCACCTCGCCGCCGTCGGCCTTATAAACGCCTGCTATCGTTTTTAACAATGTGGTCTTGCCCGCCCCGTTGTAACCGACAAGGCCGTAAATTGAGGATTTTTCCACTTTAAAAGAAAGATTTTCAATCGCGGTAAATTCACCGAATCTTTTGGTAACATTCTTTATCTCAACCAAAATTATTCCTCCTTTTCATATATTGAATTAACAAGGCCTATTATCTCTTCTTTTTTTATTCCCCTTGATTTTGCAGAGCAAACGGCGTTTGAGATATCTGTGAAAGCGTCCTTTCTGATATCTTCACTTTTCAGCGCGTTTTCGGAAACGAAGCTGCCGAGCCCGGCAACCGAGTAAATAACCCCTGCATTTTCAAGCTCGCTGAAAGCTTTTTTAACCGTGTTAACATTAACGCCGGTTTCGCTTGAAACGGCCCTTATTGACGGAAGCTTTTCGTCGCTGCCGAGCACACCGAGCCGGATAAGAGTCATTATCTCGTTTTTAATCTGCTCAAAAACGGGCACTCTGCTTCTTCTGTCAATGGAAAACATTGCCTCTCCTCACTTCCGTGGTATAGGTGTGATATATCACATATCACACCTACATTATAGCTGCAGCTGCCGATTTGTCAATAGTCTTTTCTCTTTTTTTAACAATTTGTTCAATTTTGCTTGTTTCGGGGCGATAAAAGTGATATATTTTCTTGCGGAGGATGATTGAAATGAGAATGAAACCGCTTTACGATAATATCAGGCTTAACTGTATGATTCTTGCCGACACTCACATTGACGAAAAACACCCCATGCCCTGGCTGCCGATGCTTAAATTAAAGCAGGCGCTTAAGGATAGTGAAAACAGCAAAGCCCCGGTTGATGCCCTTGTTATTGTGGGCGACACCACATCCCGCGGAAGCAGGGCAAACTGGGAAATGACAAAAGAGTGTTTTAAAAAATATACCCCGGCAAAAAATATTCTGCTTGCAATCGGCAACCACGACACCTGGAATGACGACGGCTGTGACAGGGCTTTGGAAGAGTACCGCCGCGCCTGTGCCGACATCGGCGCACAGGGCGACAAAAAGGTTTATTTTTCAAAGGTTATCAACGGTTATCATCTTATATTTTTAGGCAGCGAGAATGATATCGGCTGCTGCGCCTCGATAAGCGATGAACAGCTTGACTGGTTTGAGGATGAAATGAAAAAAGCCGACGAAAGCGGAAAGCCCGTTTTTGTTTTCTGCCACCAGAGCCTTAACCAAAGGCACGGCCTGCCCAAAAGCGGTTCACGCGAAAAGCGAGAGGATTTGCCACCGTGGGAAGACGGAGTGGGCGATGCCTCCGACAGAATTGCCGAAATAATGCACGCGCACAAAAATGTTTATTATTTCAGCGGCCACAGCCATATGGGCCTTTGCGGTGAAAAGCAAAAAGCCAAAGAGGGCTATTCAAGCTTTGAAACCGAGGGCGATATTGAGCTTATCAACCTGCCGAGCCTTGCCTGCGGCAATCACTCGGGCGAAACGCCCAAAAACAGCATCGGCGTTCAGCTTGAGGTTTATGAAAACAAGGTTGTAATCCGCCCGAGATACTACACAACCAAAAGCTGGTTTACAAAGGTTAAAATCAGAAACGGAAAGCCCTATTTTGAAAAGGATATTTAAAACATTATATATTGAAAACTGCCCGCGGTGAATTTTCACCGCGGGCAGTCACTTTTTTATTCGTTGTTTTCTTCGGCGTTTTCCGTTTCGGGAGCGGCCTCGGGGCTCTGCTCCGCAGCGGGAGCGGGCCAGATGGCCTCGGCGCTTTCGCCGTTCATAATTCTTCTGAAATCGTCACCGTCAACCTTTTCACGCACCATAAGGGCAGAGGCAACAGCCTCCAGCTTATCCATGTGTGCGCTGAGAATATCCTTTGTTCTGTTGTAGGCTTCGTTGACTATTCTTTCAATTTCATCATCAATTTCGGCGGCAACCTTTTCGGAGTAATTCCTTGTGTGGCCGTAATCCTTGCCGAGGAACACTTCATCATTGCCGGAGCCGAAGGCGATGGGGCCGAGCTTTTCGCTCATGCCGTATTTTGTTACCATCTTGCGGGCAACATCGGTGGCTCTTTCAATATCGTTGGAAGCACCGGTGGAAATATCGCCGAGCACAAGGGCCTCGGCAACTCTGCCGCCGAGCAGGGTTACAAGGGAGTCGAGCATCTGAAGCTTTGAAGAATAGCACTTATCCTCGGTGGGTCTGTGAAGGGTGTAGCCTCCAGCAAGGCCTCTCGGGATAATTGAAATCTCCTGAACCGGGTCTTCATTTTCAAGGAAGAAGCCCGCCACGGCGTGGCCTGCCTCATGGTAAGAGGTGAGCTTTTTCTCCTTGTCGGACATCTTGTGGCTCTTCTTTTCGGTGCCCACAATAACCTTTATTGTGGCCTCGTCAATCTCTGCCATGGTGATTGCCTTTTTGTCACGCCTTGCGGCAAGAAGAGCGGCCTCATTAAGCAGGTTTTCAAGGTCGGCGCCCGTGAAGCCCACGGTGGAATGTGAAATTGCCTTAAGGTCAACATCGGGTGCAAGGGGCTTGTTTCTGGCGTGAACCTTAAGAACAGCCTCCCTGCCCTTTGCATCGGGATAATTAACGGTAACCTGGCGGTCAAATCTGCCGGGTCTTAAAAGTGCGGGGTCAAGGATATCCGGGCGGTTGGTGGCGGCGATTATGATAACGCCCTCATTGGCACCGAAGCCGTCCATTTCAACAAGCAGCTGGTTAAGGGTCTGCTCCCTTTCATCGTGGCCGCCGCCCATACCTGCGCCTCTGTGGCGGCCGACGGCGTCGATTTCATCAATGAAAATGATTGAGGGAGAGCTCTTTTTTGCCTTATCAAAAAGGTCGCGCACGCGGGAAGCACCCACGCCGACATACATTTCAACAAAGTCGGAACCGGAAATCGAGAAAAACGGAACGCCCGCTTCGCCCGCAACAGCCCTTGCAATAAGGGTTTTACCTGTACCGGGAGGGCCCACAAGCAAAACGCCTTTGGGAATCCTTGCGCCGAGCTTATCGAACTTTTCGGGAGCCTTAAGGAATTCAACAATCTCCTGCAGCTCCTCTTTTTCTTCATCGGCACCCGCAACATCGGCAAAGGTGGTTTTTCTTTTTTCGTCCTTAACCTCTTTGACCCTTGCCTTGCCGAAGCTCATGGTGCGGTTGTTTTCGCTGTTCATGGTCATATTCATTCTTCGGAACATTATTACCGAAATGGCTATGAGCAGGCCGAACATTGCGGCGGTGGGCAAAATGCTCCACAGCCACTCATTTGAAGAGCCGGAGATGTAATCCGCCTGAATGGGGGCGTCCTTATGAGCCTTGTTATACTCCATAACCGGCTCATGCACATCCTGCACAAACACGCTCACGCTCGGCACGCTGTACTTCTGCGGCTTTTTAAAGTCCTTGTCGGTGTAATAGATAAGCTCGCCGTTGCTGAGGTTAAGTGAATACTTTGTCACCTCGTTATTCTGAAATTTTGAAACGATTTCAAAATAGGCGGGAGCTTTTTTTCTGTCCGCTCCGGCATAAAAGGTAAGGCCTAAAATTATCAGAAGCGGAATAATGATGTAGGGCAGAACGGAAAGCAGCTTTTTAGGCTCAAACTGCTTGCCCTTGTTGTCTTTCGGATTTTTCAACGGGCAATATAAGTCG
>JAZUJM010000294.1:0-16035 GCA_045642785.1 Acutalibacteraceae bacterium
TCCTCCGTTTTGTTTGTGTTGTTTTTTATTTTTTGTTTTTCCGGATTTGTGTTCCGTTGTTGTCTGTATTCTACCGCACTTTTTCACATTTTTTCGTTTTTCGGATAAACGGCACATTTTCCGGGATGAAATGCACATTTAGGCAAATATTAATTGCAAATACAGTATTTTCCGTGTATAATTGAGGCAACACAAATGATTGGAGGATAAACTATGAAGAAATTAACCGCTTTACTTCTTGCCCTTATCATGGTGTTTGCGCTTGCCGCCTGCGGAGGCAAGACTACCGAAACATCTGATGAGCCCTCTGAAACAGCCGCCGAAAATCAGAGCCAAAGCGCTCAGGAAACCGGTGCCGAAGCTGTGACCGGCTCCGCTCCCGAAGGTGCGGTCACCGATGAAACAAAGCTCGGTGAAGCCGTGACCTGCAAGGCTGACAGCGAAGGGAACATTGTAATTTCTGTCAAAACATCTGCCGATATCAAAGCCGGTTCGGGCTGGCTCGGAATCTGTCCCTTGGGCGTTTACCTTACAGAAGAAGCTGCCGACAATGCAGACTTCTACTATGAATATATTAATTTGTCATACGACAAGGAATGGTTTAACGGGGTGTATACATTCGTATTGAATGACGGCAATATCGAACCCGGCACCTATACAATGGTTCTGTGCGATGATGACGATTCCGGAAATATAATCGGTGAATGGATTATCAGCAAGAGCAAGAACGGAAGCATAGAGTTCGGCTTTAAAGATTCATGGCTTAAGGGCGCAGGCGAAAGCAGAAATCCCGCAGAATTTGAAAGCCTTGATAAAGAGGTCGCTTCGTGGTTCACATTCAGAGAATACGATGACGAGTGGGCTGAATTTCTCTTTGACGGATATTATCTTGAAGAGGTTGATCCGTACGGAGAAGATAAATACCACCTGATGATTTGCCCGGAGGGCGACTATAATACATATGCCGAGGCAATGGAAGCACATGTCGGTGATTACTCCGGCATAAGAGAAAAATGCCCCTACTTATTCTCGATTGATCACAGCAATATCGAAACAGGCAAATACACCATGGTGCTTGCAAAAATGGGCGGCAATGTTGAGGTTCAGTTCGGTGTCGAAAAGGTCAGCCCGACCGAATGGAAGATGGACTTCTCAAATGCCAAGTGCCCCGCCCTTGAAAGCAAATATGCCGAAGCAGCGGCACAGTAATTTATTAAAAAACATATACATACGCGAAGAGCGGGGAACCTTTCGGCTCCCCGCTCTTCTTAACATAGGAAGGTAAATTTTAAAATATTATATTTCGTTCTCTGCCGCAACAACGCTGCCGCCGGCATAAATTTTGCGAAGCTTCGGTTTTTCGATTTTTCCGGTGGGATTTCTCGGCACATCGGCAAAAATAACCTTGCGGGGGCGCTTGTAGCGCGGCATTTCCATGCAGAATTCGTTTATTTCTTCCTCGGTGCAGGCAAAGCCCTCTTTAAGCTCGATTATCGCCGCGGCAATTTCGCCGAGCCTTGCATCGGGCAGGCCGATAACGGCAACATCCTTAATCGCGTTGTGCCTGCGCAGGAAATCTTCAATCTGAACAGGGTAGAGGTTTTCGCCGCCGCTTATGATAACATCCTTCTTGCGGTCAACAAGGAAAATGAAGCCGTCTTCATCCTCCATTGCCATATCGCCCGTGAAGAGCCAGTCGCCCTTGAGCACGGCATCGGTGGCAGCCTTGTCCTTGTAGTAGCACTTCATAACGCCACGGCCCTTAACGCACAGCTCGCCGACCTCGCCCCTTGCAACCTCTTCGCCGTTTTCATCAACGATTTTGGTTTCCCACTTGTAGCCGGCCTTGCCTATGGCGCCGACCTTGTGGATGTTTTCAACGCCGAGGTGTACACAGCCGGGGCCTATGGATTCGCTTAAGCCGTAGTTGGTGTCATACTTGTGCTCCGGGAAAATCTGCTTCCAGCGGCGGATAAGGCTGGGCGGAACGGGCTGGGCACCGATGTGCATAAGCCTCCACTGGTCAAGCCTGTAATCATCAAGGTTGATGTCGCCCCTGTCAATGGCATCAAGAATATCCTGAGCCCAGGGAACAAGCAGCCAGACTATTGTGCAATGCTCCTCTGAAACGGTGTTGATTATCCACTCGGGCTTGACACCCCTTAACAGAACGGCCCTTGAACCGGATATAAGGCTGCCGAACCAGTGCATTTTTGCGCCGGTGTGGTAAAGGGGAGGAATGCACAGGAAGGTGTCTTCCCTTGTCTGCCCGTGGTGATTCTGCTCACACTCGCAGGATGAAACAAGAGAAAGGTGGTCGTGAAGAATCGCCTTGGGGAAGCCGGTGGTGCCGGATGAAAAATAAATCGCGGCGTAATCCTCATCCTTTATTTCAATGTGGGGATTCTTGCGGGAGAAGAAGGAAATTTCCTTTTCGTAATCCTTGGCAAAGGCGGGAACCTCTTTGCCCACAAAGTAGTAATCGGTGCAGCGGAGATTATCCTTAACGGCGGCCACTCTGTCAATAAACTCGGGGCCGAAAACAAGAATATCAATATCCGCAAGGTCAACACAGTAGGCTATTTCATCGGCGGTGTATCTGAAATTGAGGGGAACAACTATCGCACCGGTGCGAAGTATACCGAAATAAATCGGCAGCCACTCAATGCAGTTCATAAGCAGAATACCCACCTTCTGCCCCTTCTGAATGCCGTGATAAAGCAGAAGATTGGCAAAACGGTTGGCGCGTTTATCAAACTCGCCCCAGGTGAGCTCCCTGCGGTAGCGGTCACGCGGAAGAGCTTCAACAAGGCTGAATTCATTCCAGTCCGGGCGGTCCTTAACAAGGGGGTTAATCTCTACAAGGGCAACATCATCCTCATAAACAGAGCCGTTCCTTGCGAGAAAATCGGTGATTGGCATATCAAAACACTCCTTAGCGGTTCTTGCTTTAGCGCTTAAAAGCATAACGCTTTTAAGCGCTAAAGCGTTTTATGTACCTACTATACCACAAAAAAAGAAAAAGTCAAGAATATTTTTCTGATTTCATACACTTATTTTTAAATTTAATTGTGGCAAACGCAGAAGAATTATGGTATTATAGTAAAAAAACCGAAAGGAAGATATTGATGAAAGAAAACGCAAAATGGGTTCAGACATGGGGTCAGTCACACTCCGCACTTTCGCTTTTCACCTATCCCTCGGCAAAAAAGACCTATCGCCTTGTTGTTAACACCGCAATTTCCGGCAAAAAGCTCAGGCTTGCTCTTTCCAACTCCTACGGTAAAGACGATGTTAAAATAGATACCGTTTCCGCCGCTCCCTGCGACTCAACCGGCTATGTGTCGGGCGTGTTCAAAAGGCTCAACTTTGACGGTCACGGCAGCTTCACCCTTCGCAAGGGCGAGCGCGTAACAAGCGACCCCGTTGATTTTGAAATTTCCGCCGGCAGATTCTTCTGCGTGAGCATATATGTTACCGAGGGCGACTTAACCAGCGGCAACCTGCTTGACAGCGCCACCCTCATCACCGCCAAGGGCGACAAGGCCTTTAACGGCGTGTGCAACGATGAGGCCCGCCCGCGCGACACGGTCAGAGCCGTTGCCGGCAAGCTGCTCGGCATGCACCTCCCCCGCCCCATTCCTCTTTTTGATTCAATAGAGCTGCTCAATGACGACGGAGCAACCTCTATCGTTGTTTTCGGTGATTCCATAAGCCAGCAGGGCTTCTGGACCAATCCGTTTGAAAAGAGAATCCGCGAAGCCTATCCCGGCAGATATTCTCTTATCAACAAATCCGTTATGGGCAACCGTCTTCTCTTTGACTGCTCCCCCATCTTCCCCGCAAGGGGCCTCTACGGCAGGCGCGCCACCGGCAGACTGCAGGAGGATGTTATTAACTATTCCGGAATTGAGTACGTTATTTTCGAGCTCGGCGTTAACGATATTTTTGAGTATGCCTCAATCAACGCCCTGCCCAGCGAAAAGCCCGATGTTGAGGCTCTTTGCGCCGCTATGAAGAGCGTGGTTGACGAGCTTCACAAAAAGGGAGTTAAGGTTATCGGCTTCAACATTCCCGCCTTTGGCTCGGCACCCGACGCCACCCCCGAAAAGGATGCCCTTCGCCTTAAGGTAAACGCATGGCTTGCCGAAAACAGCGATATGTTTGAGGGCTTCTTTGATGTAAGCGCCGCCGCAACCGACCCCAACAATCCCTATCAGTCGGTTCCCGAGTGGATAGGCCCCGACAAGCTTCACCCCAACGCCCTCGGCGGCGAAATTCTGGCAGGTCTTGTTGACCTTGAAATCTTCCGCCCCGCAGCACCCAAGGAAGAGCCCAAAGAGGAAATCAAGGAAGAGGCCGCTCCCAAAAAGGCCAAAAAAGCAAAGACAGCCAAGAAAAAATAAAAAGGGGTAAGCACTATGATAAATGTTGCACTTGTAGGCGCATGGCACGTTCATTTCAGAGGCTACGCCACCGATATTAAAAATAATCCCGATTGCAGAATTACCGCCCTTTGGGATGATGACCCGGTTCGCGGAAAAGAGCAGGCGGAAAAATTCGGCTGCTGTTTTGTTGAGGATTATGACGAGCTGCTTAAAAGGGAGGATGTTGACGCCGTTTCGGTGTGCACCTCCACCGACCTGCACAAGGATGTAATAATAAAGGCCGCAAAGGCCGGCAAGCACATTTTCACCGAAAAGGTGCTTTGCTTCACCAAGGCAGACGCCCTTGAGGCTGCCGAGGCGGTCAAGGCCGCCGGGGTAAAATTCTGCATATCCTTCCCGTGGAAAACAAGGGGAGATTTTATGTGGATGAAAGAGGCAGTTGACTCCGGCCTTATAGGCGAGGTTAACTATGCCCGCATGAGGAACGCCCACAACGGCGCAAGCTCCGACTGGCTGCCCGAAAGCTTTTATGATAAAAAGACCTGCGGCGGCGGCGCAATGATGGATTTAGGCGCCCACTCAATGTATATTCTCAACTGGCTGCTCGGCGAGCCCGTAAAAGCCTCCTCCGCTTTCACCAATGTTAAGGTAAAATCGGTTGAGGATAACGCCGTTACCCTGCTCACCTACAAAAACGGTGCAATCGGCGTAAGCGAAACGGCATTTGTTGCCGAAAACAATCCGTTTGAAATGGAGATTGTGGGCAGCAAAGGCACAATACTTGCAGGCGGCTTTATGGGCAAAACCTGCTACAACATCGGCGACGGCTGGATTTTCCCGAATCTGCCGGGCGGAAAGGAATCACCCCTTTCCGCGTGGATAAACGGAATCAAAGACGGTACCGATATCCCCTACGGAATTGATGACGCCGTTGCCCTTTCGGCAGTTATGGAAATGGCGTATTCAAATATAATGTAATTAATCGGAGGAAACAAAATGTCTAAAATAAAAGTCGGCATTGCCGGAACAAGAGGCCTTTCCACGGTTCTCGGCCTTAAATCCATTGAGGATGTTGAAATTGCCGCAATGTGCGACCTTGACGAAGCTCACCTTAACGAAGCCGCCGACAAAATCGGAGTTGAAAAAAGATACCGCGTGTTTGACGATATGCTGGAGTCGGATATTGACGCCGTTGTTATCGCAACCCCCATGCAGTGCCATGTGCCCCAGGCGATTGCCGCCCTTGAAGCGGGCAAGCACGTTATGAGCGAGGTTACGGCAGGCGTTTCCATGGACGAGCTGTGGTGGCTTTGCGAAACGGTTGAAAAATATAACAAGGTTTATATGTATGCCGAGAATTACATTTATGCCCCCCAGGTTCAGCTTGTAAAGAATATGGTTGCAAAAGGGCTTTTCGGCGAAACATACTATGCCGAGGGTGCCTATCTTCACAACATAAGCAACCTTTTTGTTTACCCCAACGGCAAAACCTCATGGCGCTCCTTCTGGCAGTGCGGCGTTCGCGGCAACTTTTACCCCACCCACAGCATAGGCCCCGTTATGCAGTGGTTCCCCGGCGACAGAATCACCGAGATTTCCACATTCTCACCCGGAATATATAACGACCTCGGCTTAAAGCAGGACAGCGGCACCACCACCATGTGCCGCACCGAAAAGGGCAAGCTGCTTGAAATCCGCGTTGACTGTATGTCCCCCCGCCCGCACAACATGGACAGATACCTGCTTCAGGGCACAAAGGGTATATTTGAATCCAAGCGCTTCGGCGACGATTATCACAAGGTTTCCTTTATCGGCGAGGATTCTCCCCTGCACAGCATGAACTGGAAAAAGCTTGATGAATTTAACGAGTATCTGCCCGACAGATATAAAAACGCCACCGAGGACCAGCTTAAAGCCGGCCACAACGGCGGAGATTTCTTCATTGTTGAGGATTTCATAAACGCAGTCAGAACAAACACTCAGCCCGACCTTGATGTTTACAAGGCCTGCGAATGGTCGGCTGTCGGTCTGCTTTCTTCCCTTTCGGTTGCCAACAGCGGCAGAACCATTGAGGTGCCCCACTTCCGCCCCGCAACACCGGTTGAAGAAAAAATAATTAAGCTGTAAAACAAAATTTCCGCCGGAGCTTCAATCCCGAAGCTCCGGCGGTTTTTTATTCAATAATATCTGCGCTGCTTTTTTTCGGTTGTGTCAAGGTAAATAATATTACTTTCGGCTTTGTCCTTAATTATCTCTGCCGAGCGAAGTGCCTCTTCGCTGACAAGAAGTCTGAACATGGTTACGCTTTCTTCCGATTCAAGGCCCGTGATTCCTACTGTGTATCCCATAATTTTTACCTCCGCTTGTTTTTTGTTTACAACCGGATAATAACACATTATGAGTACAAGAAAACGGACTTTGTTTGGCTTAATCCCTGAAATTCGGCAAAAACGCTCCCATTTTTACAAGTCTTTTCTGAATTTCGTGCACATCAGCCAAGTGAACATCGGTGCTGCCGGCATCCTTAAGCACGCTTGCCGCCATTCCCGCTGCCTGACCGGTTATGTAACAGCCGGGCATTACCCTTACCGAAGACTGCATATGGCGGTCGGTGCAGATACATCTGCCCGCTACAAGCAGGTTTTTAATCCCCTTTACGGTCAGGGTTCTGTAAGGAATACCGTAGCTTTCGCCGGATTTATAGCGCAGCGAGGCGTGCTCACTTGCAAACTTCTGATAACCCTCATCGTCATTTGTGGCGGAATGTATATCAACGCAGTAATTGTAGCGGCCTATCTCATCCTCAAACACGGCACGGTCAATAAAATCCTGAAGCACAAGGCGGTAATCGCAGATTATTCTTCTGCTTTCCCTTATACCGAGGCTGCCGGTGGCAACGAGCTCCATTTTCTCAAAGCCCTCAAGGTAGTTTTTGTAATAATCGGCATATTCGCCAAGCTGGCGCCTGCCCTCCACAACACCCTCGGTGAGCGATTCGGCATATCTTGCGTCTATTCCGTAAACATGGCCGGCGTTGGAGCCGCCCACGCCGTTTGCTTCATTTGTTCCGTTTTCATCTTCGGTATTGTTGCACAGCCTCCACATCCCGGGCAGGTGATAATCCTTGTTTGTGAAAACATTATCCCTGAAAGCATCATCCAGCCGGCGGGCATCACGGGGCTTGACCTTGCTCCAGTTAATTCCGCTCCATATGCCGCAAAGGGTGGTTGCCATTGTAAGGCCGTTTTCATCGCCGAATTCACTTTCCGCGCCCGCAAAGTGCGACAAATCACCGTCACCCGTGCAGTCAATGAAAATATCCGCCGAAACGGCAAAAACCGAGCCCTTTGCCGCGCAGATGACATACTTTATTTCGTCATTTTCCTTAACGGCGTCAATAATGCTGCAATGGAACATATATTTTGCGCCGCTCTTGTTGACCATATCGTCATAAAGGCGCTTAAGAGCCTCGGCGGGGATTCCGTCGGGGCAGTATTTCTGCCATCTTTCGCTGCAATAAGCGGTAAGCGAATCGCGAACCTCGCGGCCTATTCCGCCGGCGTAAAAATTATCCTTGTCGCCGAAGGGCATAAAAGCGGGCACAAGCATTGTTACCGCCGCACCGCCGAAGGCGGAAAAGCTTTCCGCAATAAAAACACTTTTGCCCTCCCTTGCCGCGGTAACGCCCGCCGCAATGCCCGCGGGGCCGCCGCCGGCAATGAAAACATCAACCTTTATTTTTACCGGAAGTTCCTTTTGATAGCTTATCTGTTCATTTGCCATTTTTAACACCTCCGAAACAATATATTTAACCGAATTATAGCATATCGGTGAAAAAAGACAATATTTTTTCCCGAATGAATAATTTGTAAAATTATCTTGTTATGCGCACCAAATAATGATATTATTATTTTATATATTAATTTTTGGAGTGAAACGCTTTGAAAAAGAATACAAATAAAATCTCGTGGAAGGAAAAGCTCAGCTACGGGTGCGGCGCAACCGGCCTTGATTTAAGCTACGGAATGTTTTATTCCTACCTTGCCATTTATCTTACAAAGGTGCTTCACATAAGCAACCTGTTTATGCTGATTTTAGCCCCCCTTGCAAGGCTTTGGGACGGCATTAACGACCCGATAATGGGCGATATTGTTGACCGCACAAACACCAAACTCGGCAAGCGCAGGCCGTGGATAATCACGGGCGCGGCGCTCAACGCCGTTGTGCTCTGCTTCCTTTTCAACAACCCCGGCATTGCCCCGGGCAGCACGGCGCTTTATATCTATGTTGCCGTTTTCTACATCCTTTGGGGTATGACAAACACCCTTGCCGACATCCCCTACTGGTCAATGGTGCCCTCCTTTACAAGCGATGAAAAGGAGCGCAACCTTATCTCCACCGTGGCAAGGGCTTTCTCCGGCCTCGGTCAGGGCATAATCGCGCTTTTCACCCCGATGGCACTCAAAATCCTCGGCGACGGCACCAACGATAACATAAACGCTCAGGGCTTCGGCAGAATTTCAATAATCTCCGCTGTGTGCCTTGTGCTCTTTGCCTGCTTCTCGGTTATGGGCACAAAAGAGAGAAGAATAGTCAAAAACCCCGACCGCTTCTCATTCAAGCAGGCGATAAGCAACATCAAAAGCAACGACCAGCTGCTTGTATTTATGCTTTTTGCAATGATTTCAAACGCCGGATACTATATGACAAGCGGCGTGAGCAGCTATTATTTCACCTTTGTCAAGGGCGATATCGGACTGCAGAGCAATTTTAACCTTTTCGGCTCGGTGGGCTCCGTGCTTTCAATCCTTGTTGTTCCGCTGTTTTCAAGGTTTATGACAAACCGCGGAATTTACAAATTCTGCCTTTCAACGGCTATTTTCGGCTACCTCGGCATGGCGGTTGACGGCCTTGTTTTCGGCGGTAATGTTGCCGTGCTCGGTGCGTTCTATTTTATCGCCTCGGTCGGCATAGGCAGTATGTTTGTCAATCAGACAATCATGCTTTCGGATGTTGTTGACTACGGCGAATACAAAAACGGCAAGCGCAATGAAGCGCTCACCTTCTCAATGAAGGGCTTTTTGCAGAAGATGGCCTACACCTTCCAGAGCATAATCATGTACGCCTCCTTCCTTGCCACCCGCTTTGATGTTACCGCCGTTTCCGCCTCTGCGGCAAACCCCGCTTCTCAAAAGGCAATCTCCGGCCTTATGTTTGTGGTGCCCCCGGTGATGATGGCAATTTCGCTTGTTATCTTCACCCGCCGCTACAAGGTTCACGGCGAGCTTAAATCACAGGTTATTGAGGCAATAAACGCAAAATACGCCGACGATACCCCCGTCGGCTGATTAAACAGGTGTGATTATTTGAAAAAGCTGTTTTATTTTATCTATTCGGTTTTTTTCAGGGTCGGAAGGCTGCTTCCGCTCAAAAAGAACCTTGTTGCCCTTGTTTCGCCCCACCCGGCTTCATTCAATGATTCTTTGGGTGAAATCAGAACCAAGCTCGGGGAAAAGGGCGGCTTTGAATTTTTAACAATCTCCTCCGCCGAAATAAAGGGCTCAAAAAACCCCGCCTCGGTTTTCCGCTTTTTTGTTGTTAAAAGTGCAAGGCTCGCAAGGGCACACTATGTTTTTTTAAACGATAATTTTATGCCGCTTGCCGATGTTCGCTTTCGCAAAGAAACGGTTGTCACCCAGCTCTGGCACGGCGAGGGCGCACTTAAAAAAATCGGCCTTGCAACAAGCCTTCCGCCCGAAATCGAGGCAAGGGAGCGCAGGCTTTATAAAAATTACGATTACGCGGTGTGCTCCTCAAAAAGCGTTGTGTCTGTTTACACCGAGGCATTTGATATGAGAGAGGAGCAGGTTCTGCCCCTCGGCACGCCGAGAACGGATTATTTCTTCCGCCCCTTTGATTATGAAAAGGCAAGGGCGGAGTTTGACCGTGCCCACCCCGGATGCAAAGGCAAAAAGCTTGTGCTCTATGCCCCCACGTACCGCGACGACCCGGCACTTGACAGCCACATAACCGAAAACATAAGCGCCGAAAAATTCAACGCCCGCTTCGGCGAAACGGCGGCGCTGCTGATAAGACTTCACCCTCAGGTTCGCTCGGCAATAATCCCGGCGGGCGTTACCGATGTTACCGATTACCCCGATATAGGCAAGCTGCTTCGCCTTGCGGATGTGCTGATAACCGATTATTCCTCGGTTTGTATGGATTTTGCGCTGATGAACAAGCCGTCTTTCTACTATCCCTATGACCTTGAGAATTATATGAAAAACCGTGAATTTTACGCGGATTATGAATCCATTGTGCCCGGCCCCGTATGCCGCGATTTTGATTCCCTGTTAGATGCTGTGGGGAATATGGCACCGGATGAGGCAAAGCTTGAAAAATTCCGCGAATATCACCTCGGCGCGTGCGACGGGCACTCAGCGGAAAGAGTAATCAAAGCAGTAATGGGAATTTAACAGGTATAAAAACGGCAGCGCCGTTTAAATAAAGGAGAATTATTATGAGTGCAGCAACCGACAGCATTACCACCAAAAAGCATATGAGCTTTAAGGAGATTGCCGCTTATTCGCTCGGCCTTTTCGGCTTTCAGGCGATAGTCGGCCTTCTCAACTCCTATCAGGCGGAGTTTTACGGCTCCATTCTCGGTGCCGACCTTGCTCTGGTCGGAATCATCATCCTTGTTGCCAAAATCGCCTCTGCCGTGTTTGACCCGATAGTGGGCAATATGATTGAGCGCAAAAACGGCAAAAAGGGAAAACTCAAGCCCTTTATTCTTTATTCCATTGGCCCCCTGCTCATTATGACTGCCGTTATCTTTATTCCCGTTAATTTTCAGAACAAGACCCTGCTTTACACCTACATTTTCATCACCTACCTCATCTGGAGCCTTGCGATGACCCTCGGCGATGTTCCCTCTCAGGGCATTGCCGCCGTGCTCACCCCCAACCCCACCGAGCGCACCAATGTGGTTTCCATTGCAAACACCTTTAAGCAGATTGGCTTTTCTGCCTGCGTTGTTATTGTTCCCGTTATCTGCCTTATTGTTCCCGGCGGCTCAAAGGTTTTCGGCTATGAGGGCGAAAAGGATGACCCGATGGTAGCCGGCGAATACCTCGGCACCGCCGTTGTAACAGCCGTGCTCGGCTGCCTGCTTTTCTCGCTCATTTATTTCTGGAACAAGGAAAGAGTTCCCTACACCTCCGAAAAAATGAGCTTCGGCGATATGTGGAAGGCCTTTAAGGATAACAAGCCCCTTATGATGGTCATTATCTCCTACTTTCTCGGCTTCGGCAGGCAGATGGCAATGGGCATTCAGGTTCAGGCCGCAAATGTTCTGCTCGGCAGCCAGAACCTTGTTGCCGTGCTCGGCATTGTTACCGCCGTCGGCTCCATGATAAGCATGGCAATCACCCCCGTTCTTATCAAGAAAATGGGCGAGCGCAATGTTTTTCTGCTTATGTCGATTTACGGCTTTGTTGTTTCGGTTGCGGCGTTCTTCGTGGGCACCGATTCCTTCCTTATGTACATTTTCCTGTTCCTTATCGGCCTGCAGTTCGGCGCCGTTACCCTTATGCCCATGATTATGACCGCCGACTGTGTTGATTATTATGAATATCAGACCGGCAAGCGCACAGAGGGCGCGGCCTATGCCGTATTAAGCCTCACAATAAAGGTTTGCCTTGCGCTCGGAACGGCTCTCGGCCTGTTCTTCGTAAGCCGCTCCGGCTACGATGCCTCCGCCGTTTCCTTCACCGCCGAAACCACAAAAACAGTTTACTTTGCCTACACCGCAATGCCCGGCATTTTCAGCCTGCTTGCCGCAATCCCGATGTTCAAATATGACCTTGTGGGCGAAAAGAAGCAGAAAATAGCCGCCGAGCTTGCCGAAAGAAGAGGCACCGCCTCTGATAAATAAGGAGAATTATGAAAAAGATTCTTGTTGCGGGCTCCGGCCACGGCGGGCTCACCGCCGCCGCCTTTCTCTCAAAGGCCGGGTATGATGTTACCGTTATCGAAAAAAAGAAAAGGGAAGAGCTCGGCCACGACTGGGAGGACCGCTTCACCTTTTCTCTGCTTGAAAAGCTCGGCATAAAAGCCGAAAATGAGCTGCCCGACGGCTGCTGGCGCTACCGCGGCGACTGCGCCTTTGTGAGCCCCGCCAAAAGGAAAAAGGTTATCATCCGCTATACCGATGAAAACCGCCAGCGCATTATGGAGCGCAAAGCGCTTATCGGTATGCTGCTGGATTTTGCCGAAGAAAACGGGGTTAAATTTGAATTTTCAACCGAGGTGGCCGCTCCGATAATCGAAAACGGCGCCGTTTCGGGGCTAAAAACCTCCGCCGGGGATATTAAAGCGGATATGGTGATTGACGCGGCGGGTGTGTTCTCTCCCGTTCGCCGCAATCTGCCCGACAGCTTCAACATAGAAAAGGAGCCGAAGCACGGTGACCTTTTCTATGCCTACCGCGCCTATTTTAACCGCCTTGACCCGGAACAAAAGCACGATGTTCCCTTTGAGGTTTATATGTACCACGAGGGTGAACAGGGGCTTTCATGGTTTTGCACAAACGATTCAACCGTTGATGTGCTGATTGGCCGAACCGATAAATTCGGCGATGAAAAGGTTAAAGAGCAGCTTGCAATCTTCAAAAAAGACCACCCGTGGCTCGGTGACGAAATAAAACGCGGCGGCGCTTACGGGGTAATCCCGGTAAGAAGACCGCTCACACTTATGGCAGCAAACGGCTATGCGGCTTTGGGTGATTCCGCATTTATGACAACCCCGATGAACGGCATGGGAATAGACCTTTCCCTGCAAAGCGGCAAGCTGCTTGCAAAAACAATAATCGAAAATAACGGTGATTTTTCCGCAAAGGCGCTTTGGAAATACAACCGCGATTTTCATATTCTTTACGGCGGCGACACCGCCAAAAACGAAGGGCTTAAAAATGCCATCCTTTCCCTCCCCTCCGAGGGTGTGGATTTTCTGTTTGAAAGTGAGGTTATCCAGTCCTCCGACCTTGCGGGAGCGGGCAAAAACACCAAGCTTTCCTCCCTGCTCGGCAAGTTTGTCAGAGGAATGAAGCAGCCCCCCTATTTCTTTGCCCTGCTTAAGGGACTCATAAGCGGCTCAAAGGCAAGCGGGCTTTACAAAAAGGCTCCGACAGAGTATGACATCGAAAAAATCAACGAATGGAGCGCCGCGATAGCCGCAAGGGATATCAGACTTTAATAAACAAGGAGACTGACTATGCTTTCAGATGAAAGATACCGTCTTATCTTCGGCAAAGAGGCGGAGTTTTCCGTTTTCTGCCCCTACCGGGTTTGCCCGCTGGGTGCTCATGTTGACCACAATCTGGGCACGGTAACGGGCTTTGCGCTTGACCGCGGTGTGAGCATTGCCTTTGATAAAACCGAAAACGGAAAATTTGAGCTTTGCTCAATGCAGTTTAATGAACCCGTGCTGTTCAGCCTTTTTGATATCCCCGAAAAGAAAGCCGGCGACTGGGCGGATTATCTGCGCGGCACGGCAAAGGCACTCAAACAAAAATATGAGCTTAAGTGCGGAATAAGGGCCGTTATCTGCGGCTCCCTGCCGATAGGCGGGCTTTCCTCCTCGGCGGCGGTGACCCTTGCCTTTTTAAAGGCGCTGTGCATTGCAAATGATATAAAAATAAGCGAAGATAAAGCGGTTGCCCTTGCAAAGGGTGCCGAAAACGATTATGTGGGCGTTGGCACCGGCAAGCTTGACCAGTGCTGTGAAATTTTCAGCCGGAAAAATCAGCTTCTCTATTATGACACGCTCGACGATTCCCGCCGCCTTATTGACCTGCCCGGCAAAACAAAGCCGTTTAAAATCGGTATTTTCTTCAGCGGATTGAGCCGTACTCTTGTTAACAGCGATTATAACCTGCGTGTTTCCGAGCTTAAGCAGGCGGCAAAAGCGCTGACCTCTCTCAGCGGAAAACCCGCCGGGGATGATATTCTTATGCGCTTTGTTCCCCCCGCCGTGTTTGAGGAATACAAAGAAGCCCTGCCCGAAAAGCTCAGAAAGCGTGCGGAGCACTTTTTCACCGAGCAGGAAAGGGTAAAAAAGGGTGTTTCGGCGTGGAGTGAGGGCAATCTGGAGCAATTCGGAGCCCTGATGACCGAAAGCGGGCTTTCCTCAATCAACAACTGGGAGGCAGGCTCCCCCGAGCTTAAGGCGCTCAGCGAAATCATCACCGCCGCAAAGGGCGTTTACGGCGGCAGATTCTCCGGCGCGGGGTTCAAGGGCAGCTGTGCGGCGCTGATTGACCCGGAGTATGAGGAGGATATCCGCCGCGAGGTAAGTGATAAATATCTTGCCCTTTTCCCGGAGCACACCGGGCTGTTTTCCGTTGACTTCTGCGAAACGGAAAACGGAATTGATTTTTGAAAATATTTCGGGGCACTCGTTTAAATAATCAGAGAAAAGGCGGAAATTTCAAAATGAAAATAGCACTTTTCGGCACAGATCAGCGCCGGTTTTCAAAGGTTTTCACCCCGGAGGTGCTCACTCACCTTTCGGGGTACGGTGAGCTTTCGCCGAAAATAAACAAAAAGAATATAAAAGAAAACGCCGCTTTCTTAAGCGAATGTGAATATGCCTTCGCCACCTGGGGAATGCCGAAATTCACAAAGGAGGAAATCGCGGAATATATGCCGCGGCTTAAATGCCTTTTTTACTGCGCTGGAACGGTGCAGTATTTTGCCGCTCCGTTTCTTGAAAGCGGAGTAAGAATTTTCAGCGCCTATGCCGCCAATGCGGTGCCGGTGACGGAATACACCTTTGCTCAGATTACCCTTGCCGCAAAGGGCTTTTATCAGGCTTCAAAGTTTTATCGCACCCTGCCCGCCTATTCCCTTGCCTTTGCAAACTCCTCAACGGGCATTTACCGCTGCAAAGTGGGGCTTGTGGGCCTTGGTGCAATCGGCAAAGAGGTTGCAAAAAAGCTTTCTGCCCTTGATGTTGAGATTTTCGCCTATGACCCGTTTGTTCCTGCGGAGGAGGCGGAAAAGCTCGGCGTAACACTTGTTGACCTTGAAACGATTTTTGCCGAGTGTGACATTATCAGCAATCACCTTGCAAACAAAAAGGAGCTTCGCAATATCTTCAATTACAGCCTTTTCAAAAGGATGAAAAAGCACTCCACCTTTATCAACACCGGCAGAGGGGCTCAGGTTGCGGAATATTCCCTTGCCCTCTCTCTTATTCTTCACCCGTCAAGAACCTTTGTTGCCGATGTGCTCAAAAGGGAGTATTTTCCCTATATCAATCCGCTTTTCTGGTGCCCCAACGCAGTCATAACCCCGCACATTGCCGGAAGCACCGGCAATGAGCCGCAAAGAATGGCTTATTATATGACCGAAGAGCTTGACCGCGTGAAGGCAGGCGAAGAACCGCTTTACGAAATTACGCTTGAAGCACTTGAAAGAATGGCGTAATTCCCGTATTGCAAATAAGAAGAGCAAAAAACAAAAAAGAGGCGGTTTACCGAACGAATTATCCGGTAAACCGCCTTTTCAATTTGTTTATGCTTTTATCAGTCGCTGGTGTAAGGAAGAAGAGCAAGGTGACGGGCACGCTTGGTAGCGGAGGGCAG
>JAZUJM010000295.1:0-7783 GCA_045642785.1 Acutalibacteraceae bacterium
CTTTTATCGGAATTGTTCTCGGGGTTTTACTCGTAAGAGCAAAATTCAGAGGTAAGGTTATAATCATAAGAATACTCAACACCCTTATGGGCCTGCCGCCTGTGGTTGCAGGCCTTGCGGTGTTTATGCTTTTTCGCTCGGTGGGGCCGTTCGGTTCCCTGCACCTTATGTTCACGGTTACGGTTATGGTAATAGCGCAGGTGGTACTCATCACCCCGGTGGTTTGCGGGCTTTCCGCCTCCGCGGCTGAGGAAAAATCGGCACAGCTTACCGAAACCGCCCTCGGAATCGGCCTTTCACGGGCAAGGCAGACAGGGCTTCTTATCAAAGAATGTTACGGCCAGTTTGTGAGCATAGTTCTTCTCGCCTTCGGCAGATCAATAGCCGAGGTGGGTGCCGTTTCAATGGTGGGCGGAAACATTCAGTATAAAACAAGAGTTATGACAACGGCAATAATGCTTGAATCCAACAAGGGCGATTTTGAAAAGGCACTCGCCCTCGGAATAATTCTCCTTCTGATTTCCTTTGCGGTTAATATTATTGCCTACACAATGAAGGAGAAAATGAAATGATTAAAATTACCGGACTTGAAAAAAAGCTTTCACCGGATTTTACATTGAAAATCGGTGAGCTTAACATAGATGACGGAGAAAGAGTTGCCGTTATAGGCCCCAACGGGTCGGGCAAATCAACGCTTCTGCGGCTTATCGCCGGGATAATAAAACCCGACAGCGGCAGTATCCGCATTACGGCGGAAAAGACCGGAATCGGCTATGAACCGCAAAACGCATACTCATTCAGGGGCACGGTTGAAAAAAATATCCGCCTCGGTATGCACGGGGATGCGGATATCGGCGCGATACTGAAAGGCTGTTTACTTGAGGCACTTAAGGACAAACGCTCCTCCGAGCTTTCGGGCGGCGAAAGGCAGAGAATGTGTTTTGCCCGTATGCTGGCAGGGGATTACGGAGTGCTTTTGCTTGATGAGCCCATGAGCGCCGCGGATATAGAAACATCCGAAAGGCTCGGGGAATATCTTGCCGGGGAATGTTCAAAAAAAGGCACAACGCTGTTGATTGCAACTCATCTGCCATCGCAGGCAATGAGCATTGCCACAAAGGTGCTTATTATGAACGGCGGCAGAGTATCCGAATACTCGGATATTTCCGGGCTTAAAAATCCCGAAAGTGACTTCGGCAAAAAGTTTATCGGGCAATGGAGTATTAAATAATGCTTAATGTAATTACAGTTGAAGAAGCAATCGAAATATTAAATAAAAACTTTTCGCAGTCGGCAAAAGCGGAAACGGTGAGCATTGATGAGGCAGCCGGCAGAATTACCGCGGAGGATATTGAAAGCGGTGAGGATGTTCCCTCTTTTTCGCGTTCTACCATGGACGGCTATGCGCTTTATGCCGCCGACACCTACGGCTCCGGCGAAAGTATGCCCGCCATGCTTGATATTGCGGGCGAAATTCTAATGGGCGAAAGGGCGGCAGCCGGCATTGAACGCGGAAAATGCTTTAAAATTTCCACGGGTGGAATGCTTCCGCCGGGTGCGGATGCGGTCATTCCCGTTGAAAACACCGATGAGGACTGCGGAGTATGCCTTGTATATAAGTCTGTAAGTCCCTTTGAAAATGTGACAAAAAAGGGCGACGATATTAAATGCGGCGAATGTATAATCAAAAAAGGAACCGTTCTTTCACCCGCCCATATCGGGCTTCTTGCCTCTGTGGGTAAAGGCACGGTCAGCGTTATCAAACGCCCCGTTGTCGGCATAATTTCAACCGGCAATGAGATTATCGGCATTGACGAAAAGCCGGAAGAGGGAAAAATCCGTGAGGTTAACTCACACCTGCTTTCTGCCCTGTGCCGTTCATACGGCTGCAGGGTGAAGCTTTTCGGAACGGTGAAGGATGAATATTCCGAAATACTGACGGCTGTAAAAAACGCTCTTGAAGAAAGCGATATCGTTCTTATTTCAGGCGGTTCATCCGCAGGAACAAAGGATATGACGGTAAAGGTGATTGATGCTGTGGGAGAGGTGTTTGCCCACGGGCTTGCAATGAAGCCCGGCAAGCCCACCATAATCGGCAAAGCCGGTGAAAAGGCGGTTTTCGGCCTGCCGGGGCATCCGGGGGCGTGTTGTTTTGTTACGGAAATAATCGTGAAAAGGCTTGCTGATATTCTGCTGGGCAGAGAATACAATAATAATTCAAAAACATTCAGAACAGCGGAAAACATTTCATCAAATCACGGCAGAGAGGAATATATCTGCGTAAAAACGCAGGGGGAATACGCCTTCCCGGTTTACGGCAAATCGGGTCTGATTTCCACCATTTGCAGTTCAGACGGATATATCAGAATCGGGCGCAACTGCGAGGGGCTGAAAAAAGACGAAGCCGTTGAGGTTTTTCCGTTCGGAGGCAAATATGAAGCATAATTATCTGAATAACACAGAGCTCGGCGAAGCAAAGGAAAAATATTTTTCCGCCGTAAAGGCTTCGGGATTTTCATATAAAGCAGAAAAAATACCTGCCGCGCTTTCTCACGGAAGGATTCTTGCCGAAGCGGTTTATGCAAAAATCTGCTCACCTCACTACAACGCCTCGGCTATGGACGGAATTGCCGTTTGCGCTGCGGACACATACGGAGCTTGCGAAAATGAGCCGGTTATTCTTTCCGCGGAAAAATACACGGTGGTTGACACCGGCGACCCCATTCCCGACGGAAAAGACGCGGTTGTTATGATTGAGGATGTTACCGATTGCGATGACGGCACGGTGAAGCTCATTTCGGCAGTTCATCCGTGGCAGAATGTAAGGCAGGTGGGCGAGGATATCTGTATGGGTGATATGATTGCACCCACGGGAACGGTTATCACCCCGTCGCTGTGCGGCGCATTCCTTGCAGGGGGAGTGACCTCCGTCTGCGTAAAGAAAAGACCTGTTTTCGGAATTATACCGACCGGTGACGAAATAGTTAAGCCGAAGGAAAACCCCGAAAAGGGCGAAATTATCGAATTCAATTCAACTGTTTTTTCCGCAATGCTCAGCGAATGGAACGCGGAAAGCAGGGTATATGATATTGTTCAGGATAAAAAGGAGCTTCTTTTTGACGCGGTATCAAAGGCCGCCGGGGAATGTGACGCGGTGCTTGTGCTTGCAGGTTCCTCCGCGGGGCGTGATGACTACACAAGCACAATTATCGCCGGGCTCGGTGAGGTTATTATTCACGGTGTTGCGGTAAAGCCCGGCAAGCCCGCCGTTCTCGGCATTGCAAACGGCAAACCGGCGGCGGGCCTTCCGGGCTACCCCGTTTCGGCAATAGTTGTTATGGAGGAATTTATCAGGCCTCTTATTGATATTTATTACAGCCGCACCGAAAAGAAATACGAATATGTTCCCGCGATTCTTTCAAAGCGGATTGTTTCCTCGCTGAAATATAAGGAATATGTCCGCGTTTCACTCGGCAAAATCGGCGAAAGCTTTTTTGCGGTCCCTCTGCCGCGCGGTGCCGGGGTCATCACGGGCTTCACCAAGGCGGCGGGAATACTTGAAATTCCGCAAAACTGCGAGGGTGTTGAAGCGGGCGAAAGCGTAACCGTGCGCCTGCTCAAAAGCAGAAGTGAAGCGGAAAACGCCCTTATCATCACGGGCAGTCACGACCCGATGATAGATGAAATCGCGGATATTCTTCAAAAAAGAGGCTGCGGCTTCGGCGTGGTTTCCTCTCATGTGGGCAGTATGGGTGCGATTACGGCTGTAAAAAACGGGCAGGCACATCTCGGCGCGATTCATCTGCTTGACGGCGAAAGCGGAACATATAACGAGGCTTATGTTAAGCAGAATTTTCCCGACGGCGGCGCGGTGCTTGTCAAGGGCGTTGGCAGGGTGCAGGGAATTATGGTAAAAAAAGGGAACCCCTGCGGCATAAAAACGATTGAGGATATAAAAAAGTTCAGATATATAAACCGCCAGCGCGGAGCGGGAACACGGGTGCTTTTTGATTATCTGTTAAAGAAGCACGGCATTTCTCCCGATGAAATCAACGGCTACCGCAGCGAGGAATTTACACATACTGCCGTGGCGGCTCTTATTGCCGCGGGCAATGCCGACGCGGGTATGGGCATATACTCCGCAGCAAAGATGTACGGCCTTGATTTTATTCCCGTGTGCAATGAGGAATATGATTTTCTGATAAATGAAAAGGAAATTGACAGCCCCGAGGTTAAAGCATTTCTTGAAATTCTGAAAAGTGATGAACTGAAAAAACGCCTTAATGAAATGGGCGGTTATAATCCGGAGTGATATTATGGAGCTTACACATCTTAATGAAAAAGGCGAAGCGATAATGGTTGATGTGGGGGAAAAGAATTTCACCGCCAGAACAGCCGAAGCATTTGCAAAAATAAAAATGCAGCCGGAAACTTTGACGGCTCTGCTTTCCGACAATCTCAAAAAGGGCGACGGGCTTGCGGCGGCAAGAATCGCGGGGATAATGGCCGCCAAAAAAACATTTGAGCTTATCCCGCTGTGCCACAATATTCCCATTGAAAGCATAAAAATCGAATTTGACAATAACGGCAAAGACGAGCTTTATATTCACTCCTTTGCAAAATGCACCTACAAAACCGGCATTGAAATGGAAGCGCTTACCGGTGCCTCCGTTGCGGCGCTTACCGTTTACGATATGTGCAAGGCGATTGACCGGGGAATGGTTATTGAAGAAATAAAGCTTATTGAAAAAACAGGCGGAAAAAGCGGAGATTTCCACAATGAAAGATAAACTCGGAAGAAACATTAATTATCTGCGTGTGTCGGTAACCCAGCGGTGCAACCTGAACTGCCTTTACTGCGGCTCCGAATGTCCCGACCTTAATGAGATGACGGCGGATGAAATAGTGCAGGCGGTTGAAGCCTTTGCGGCCTGCGGAATAAACAAGGTGCGCCTTACGGGCGGTGAGCCGCTTATAAGGAGCGATATAGCGCAGATTGCGGAGAAAATTCACGGTATAGCAGGCATTGAAAAAACCGTGCTTACAACAAACGGGGTAAACCTTAAGGAATACGCCGCTGATTTAAAAAGCGCGGGTGTCAGCGCGGTGAATGTGAGCATTGATGCCCTTGACCCGGAAAATTACAGAAGAATTACGGGCAGGGATTGCCTTGCCAAGGTGCTTGAGGGGCTTGATGCCGCCGAAAAAGCGGGACTGAAAATCAGAGTTAACGCGGTGCTTATCCGCAATGAAAATGACAGCGAGGCAGAGGCACTGATAAATCTTGCAAAGAACAGAAAAATTGATGTTCGCTTTATTGAGCTTATGCCGTTTTCTGTTGCAGGCAAAAATGAAAGCCTGATAATAAAGGGTGAGGAGCTTCTCGGCAGGTTCGGTTTCCTTAAGCCCGTAAAAACGGATAAGGCAGGCTTTGAGCAGAGCGTTGCAAAATATTATGAAGCGGAGGGCTTCAAGGGCAGAATCGGACTTATCACCCCGGTGAGTGACAAATTCTGCGACGAATGCAACAGAATACGCCTGCTTTCAGACGGCAAAATAAAGCCCTGCTTAGGCCATGAGGAAACATACGATTTAAAGCCGTATTTCGGAAACCCGGAAAAGATGGCGGAAATTGTCAGGGCGGCAATTCTTTCAAAGCCCGCGGGGCACAGCTTTAACTGCGAATACGGAAACATCCGTGCCATGAACAAAATAGGAGGATAATTATGAGCGGAAAGGTTTTATCAATCAATATATCGGAGAAAAAGGGAACACCGAAAAAGTCAATAAATCCCGGCGTTATGATTGAGGATTTCGGCTTTGAGGGCGATGCTCACGCGGGCAAATGGCACAGGCAGGTGAGCCTGCTTGCGAAAGAGAGCATTGAAAAGGCAAAGGGAATGCCCACAGACGGCCTTTGTCACGGAATTTTTGCCGAAAATATCACAACCGAGGGCATAACGCTTTATACCCTTCCCGTGGGAACACGCCTGCGCGTGGGGGAGTGCGTGATAGAAATAACCCAGATAGGCAAGGAATGTCATGAGGGCTGCGCCATAAGCAAGCTTGTGGGTCAGTGCGTTATGCCGCGCGAGGGCGTTTTTGCTCAGGTGATAAAGGGCGGCAAGGTTTATGAGGGTGACGGGATAGAAATATTATAAGCCCGCCTTACATTATTACAGACGGTAGTTTTGCCGGAATTTTCACGGCAGGAGCAAGCCCCTGCCCTACGGTGGGTGGATAGACAAATCTGAATTTACGGAGGTGCTTTTATGTGCGAAAGAATAATATCGGCAATTTTAGCGTTTTTTATTTCCCTCGGGCAGATGATTTTTACGCCCGATGTTATCAGAATTGATTTTGATAATGTTATTGATGAAATCAGGCCCGTTCACAACGTGGGCAGAATGCCCGAGTATGAGCTCGGCAGTGAAATAAACAGTTATTTCACCGAGGCAAATATGACCTCGTGCCGTACTCACGATATTTGCGAAACGGATATCCGCAATATTTTCCCGATTCTCAGCGGCGATTATGCGGATGAAAATATGTATGATTTTGAGGAATGTGACAAGGTAATAGCTTCAATTATAGATGCCGGTATGGAGCCGCTGTTCCGACTCGGCATAAGCTGGAGCGACCCGGTAAAGGACAGGGATTACCTTCTCCCTCCTGAGGACAGTCTCATCTGGGCAAAGGTCTGCGAGAATATTATCCGCCACTATAACTACGGCTGGAAGGACGGCTTTCACTATAACATCAAGTATTGGGAGATATGGAATGAGCCCGATAACGAGGATGTAACCGAGAAAAATGTTTTCTGGCAGGGAACACCCGAGGAGTTTTACGAGTTTTATGACATTTCGGCTACATATCTTAAGGAGAAATTCCCCGAAATAAAAATCGGCGGCTACGGCTCCTGCGGATTTTACGCCCTGACCAAAACCAATAATGTAAATTCGGGCTCAACACCCAGAAATCAGTATTTCATTACCTTCTTTGACGGCTTCCTCGATTATATTCAGGAGCATAATTCTCCTATGGATTTCTTTTCCTGGCACAGCTACACGGTAACGAAAAAGAATGCACAGTATATAGAGTATGTCAGGGAAAGGCTTGCCGCCGCAGGCTACGGTGAGGCGGAAATTATCTGCGATGAGTGGAATTACAATCCCACTGAGAATGATAAAATTGACCGCCGCTACGGAGCCAATCAGACCTCCATGCTTCTCATGTTCCAGAATGAGGGCCTTGCCATGGCACACTATTACAGCGGATTGAGTGACGGGAATCTGTGGGCAGGTTTGTTTTACAAGGGCGGAACTCCTTCACCCGCCTACTACGGCTTTTGGGCCTTCGGTCAGCTTTACAAGCTGGGCAGTCAGGCTGAAATAAAGAACAGAAAGCTGAAAGAAGACCTTTATGCCGTTGCCGCAACGGGTGAAGAAGGTCAGGCGCTCCTTATTGCCAATGTTTCCGAAAAGAAAGACAGAAAGCTTAAAATCGACGCGGGTGAATATGAGGTTGATGATTGTTGGACCGTAAACGAAAACTGCGAATGGGTAAAAATCGAGCTCCCCGATAAAATCGAAAGCGGCTCAATGCTTTACATCACATTCAGAAAGTAATTGCCTTTCACCGAAAACTCATCTGTCGGGCTGAAAGAAACATACAAATCAGAATTTGTCTGTTACTTTTCTTCCTTCCCCCTCGGGGGAAGGGGGACCACCGAAGGTGGTGGATGAGGGGAAGCATGATGAAAGTTTTTTGACACCTCATCCGC
>JAZUJM010000296.1:0-5144 GCA_045642785.1 Acutalibacteraceae bacterium
GAGCCTGCCGCCGTCAAGCGCGGGAATCGGGAAAAGATTAAACAGGCCGATGTTTATCGCTATAAGCGACATAAGCAGCAAAACATAGCTCAATCCCCAGTCGGTGGTGGCGGCATCCTCCGCCGCCTCGGCAACATAGGCAACCGTGCCGATAGGGCCGGAAAGGTCGCTTAAGCCGTATTGACCCGTTACAAGGTCAAAGAAGCTCAGCCACACTATTCTGCCGAGCGAAAGCGTTTCAAGCGCCGACTGCTTGATTACATTTATCGCTGTCGGCTTAACGCCCACAAGAATAAAATCAAAAATCGTTGTGTTGCCCTCTTCGGTTTGCACCGTTTCAAAAACCACCTCGGGCAAATCAACCTTAACACCGTTTCTTTTAACGGTCATCTGCATTTTTCCGTCTTCATCCCTGCCCATAAGGTAGCTGACATCAAGCATGGTGAAAACATTTTTGCCGTTGATTTTTTTGATGATGTCACCCTCCTGCAGGGTGCTGCAGCTGACGGCGTTTTCATCAAATTTGTAGATTTCCGCCGTGCCGATTCCGCTGCCCTCTTCGGTGGTAACGGCAAGCATAATAACAACAATAAAAAAGCCCATAATAAGATTCACCGTGGCACCCGCCGCAATAATGATGAATCTTTGCCACGCCGGCTTGTTGCCGAACGCGCGCTCATCCTCACAATCCTCGTTTTCGCCCTCCATGCTCACAAAGCCGCCAATGGGGAAAAGGTGAACGGCATATTTGGTTTCACCCTTTTTTCGAGAAAAAAGAGTGGGGCCCATACCGAAGGCAAATTCATTCACTTTTACTCCGAAGAGCTTTGCAAAAGCAAAGTGCCCCGCCTCATGCGACATAATAAGCAGGCCGAAGAATAAAATCGCAATCACTATCGGCCCCGCCTTGCCGAGCACGGCGGAAACTGAAAAAAGAACTGTCTGATGCATTTATTACCTTTCCGACCGAATCAGGCGTTAAACTTAAGCGCAAGCGCCCTTGCCTCCCTGTCGGTCTGCAATATTTCATCAAGCCCGCCCGAAGCGGGAAGAGTGATGTTTTCCATAACAAACTGTACGGCCTCGGCAATCTGCAAAAAGCGAAGCCTGCCCTCGCGGAACATAAGATTCGCCTGCTCGTTTGCCGCATTTGCCGCCGCGGGTAAAAGCCCGCCCGCCGAAATCGCCTTTTTGCATAAGTTTATGCAGGCGAAGGTTTCATAATCCGGCTTTTCAAAGGTTAAAGAAGCGTAATCCTCCAGCCTCAGCTGCTTAACCGGGCTTTCAAAACGGTTGGGATAGGTTAAAGCATACTGAATAGGTATGCGCATATCCGGCACGCCGAGCTGAGCGATAACCGAATTGTCACAATACTCCACAAGGGAGTGGATAACGCTCTGGCGGTGAACGAGGATATCAATATCCTGCGGCTTCATATCGAAAAGCCACGCCGCCTCAATGAGTTCAAGGCCCTTGTTCATCATGGTTGCGGAATCAACCGTGATTTTTGCGCCCATGCTCCAATTCGGATGATTGAGCGCCTGCTCAACAGTAACATTGCCGAGCTCTTCACGGGTTTTGCCGAAAAACGGGCCGCCGGAGGCTGTTAAAATAAGCCTTTTGATTTCTTTTTTATCGGCACACCCCTGCAATGACTGAAAGATTGCCGAATGTTCGCTGTCTACCGGCAGAATTTTAACATTCTTTTCTTCTGCGGTTTTCATAACCAGAGCGCCGCCCGCAACAAGGGTTTCCTTATTCGCAAGGGCAAGCACTCCGCCGGCGCCGATTGCCGCAAGCGTTGGGCGCAAACCGGCAATTCCCACAATGCTGTTAAGCACAATATCGGCACCGCACGCGGCACATTCGCAAATGCCGTCAACGCCGCCGAGCACTTTTGTGCCGGTGTCGGCAACTTTTATTTTCAGTTCGGCTGCCGCCTTTTCATCGGCAACCGCGGCAAGCTCCGGCTTGAATTTTCTTATCTGCTTTTCGAGCAGCTCTGCCGAGCTGTTGGCGGTGAGCGCCTTTACACGCCAGCCGCCGAATTCGGCAACCTCAAGCGCCTGAGTGCCTATTGAGCCGGTGGAGCCGAGAATGGCTATTGATTTTTTCATTATTTTTTCCGCCTATCAGTATACAAATCTCATAACTGCGGTAACAATAAGATAAACCGTGGGCAGGGCAAACATAAAGCTGTCAAATCTGTCCATAGCGCCGCCGTGGCCGGGGAAGAAGGTTCCGTAATCCTTTTTGCCGAAGTTTCTCTTGATTACGGAGGCGGAAAGGTCGCCGCACATTCCCATTACTATCGCTATTGCCGACACAACGACAACCGCCCAAAGGGGAAGTGAAGTGGGGAAGCGGTCAAACCAATGCCTTGCAACAAAGTAAGCAATAATAATTACCGCTTCGGTGCATACCACGCCGCCTATTGCGCCCTCAACCGACTTTTTGGGGCTGATAACCGGGGCAAGCTTGTGGCGGCCGAGCTTTCTGCCCACAAAATAGGCAAAAGCATCGGAAAGCCAGCAGCACAGAAGAGAGATGAGCACAATATAAAAGCTCTGCGACTGCTGAAAATAATTAGGATATATGTGGTCAAGGTCTCTTAACTGGAATATTGTGCCGTAAGAGAAGCCGAGTGCCACCGAGCTGAAAATAATCATGGCGGCGTGTTCAAACTTTGTTTTCTCATAATTGCGCAGCATTATGCACATTATAAGAAAAACATAAACAGTTAAAATCATCCACACGGGGATTTTATGCTCTTCAAAGAAGGTTACTCCCCTGTGGTATGTAAGGTAATTCCTTATATCGTAAAACAAAACCGTTGACCCCGTAAATACCATACCGATTACGGTAATCAGCTTGTTTTCACAGCCTATAACATGGGCTATCTCATAAACCGACATTGCCGAAAACAGAATGAGCGGCAGCGTGAGAACCACGGGATACTGCATAAATATGATGGAGGCAATGGCATAAAGTGCGCCGCTGACTCCGGTTATTACTCTTTGTTTCATTTCTTCACCTGATTATCGGGCTCATATTCCGCCGAAACGGCGGTTGCGCCTGCAAAATTCTATTATTGCGTTATCCATATCTTCCTCGGTAAAATCCGGCCAAAGGGTATCTGTGAAAAGGAATTCAGAATAGGCCGACTGCCACACAAGGAAATTGGATATTCTGCTTTCTCCGCCCGGGCGGATAATGAGGTCGGGGTCGGGCACTCCGGCGGTGTAAAGGAAGCTTTCCACCGTTTCTTCGGTGATATCGCCGCTGTCAAGCTCGCCCGATTTCACCTTTTCGGCAATCTGCTTTGCGGCATTTACTATTTCGGCGCGCCCGCCGTAGTTAACGGCAAGATTCACCGTCATTTTGTTCCTGCCCTCGGAGTTCTTTTCGCACTGGTCAAACAGCTTGATGATATCCTCGGGAAGAGCGCTTCTGTCGCCTATGAATCTTATGCGGAAGCCCTTTTGCTCGTTTTCGTTTTCCCTCTCCTGCGCCTCTTCAAGAAAATCGCGGAAAAGGTTCATTATGGCGTTAACCTCTTTTTCGGGTCTTTTCCAGTTTTCGGTGGAAAAGGCGTAAAAGGTCATTGCCTCAATGCCGAGCTCGGCCCCGTAATCACACACACGGCGAAAAACCTCGGCGCCGACCTTGTGCCCCTCGGTTCTTTCAAGCCCGCGTTTTTTGGCCCATCTGCCGTTGCCGTCCATAATAATTCCTATGTGGCGCGGAAGAATAAGCCCGCTTTTTATCTTTTCATCCATTGTTTTCACCCGTTATCCGTTATCTCAGAATATTCCAAAACGGCGGGAGCACAGCCCCCGCCGCCGTGTTTTAATTGATTTTTAAACGGACATAATTTCCTGTTCCTTTTCGGAGGAAGCCGCATCAACTTCCTTGATGAACTTGTCGGTGAAATCCTGAAGCTTCTTTTCGCCGTCTTTAAGGTCATCCTCGGTAATCTCGGAGGCCTTTTCCATCTTCTTTAACTTGTCGATTCCGTCGCGGCGGATTGAGCGGATTGCAACCCTTGATTCCTCTGCCATCTTGTTAACATCCTTAACAAGGTCGCGGCGGCGCTCCTCGGTGGGCTGGGGGAAAACAAGGCGGATTACTCTGCCGTCGTTCTGAGGATTGATGCCGAGGTCGGAGGATTGAATAGCCTTTTCGATTGTGTGAAGAGTGGAAGCATCCCAGGGCTGAATTGAAAGTATTCTTGCCTCTGAAACGGAAACAGCAGCCATCTGATTGATGGGGGTGGGAGTTCCGTAATAGTCAACCTTGATTTTATCAAGAACTGCGGGGTTTGCTCTGCCGGCTCTGATAGCGGCATATTCATTTTTGAGAACGCTCACGGTTTTGCTCATTTTTTCCTGAACCATTGCATATACGGTTTCCATTAATTAGCCCTCCTTAACGATTGTGCCTATGTTTTCGCCGCTGACCGCCTTGATAATATTCTCGGGGTCGGTGAGATTGAAAACAAGAATCGGCAGTTTATTGTCACGGCAGATAGAGGCTGCCGCTGCATCCATGACCTTAAGGTTCTTTTCAAGACCCTCGCTGTGAGTGATAACATCATATTTGACGGCATCGGCAAACTTGTTGGGGTCCTTGTCGAAAACGCCGTCAACATTGGTTGCCTTGAAAAGAATATCGGCGCCGATTTCGGCCGCCCTGAGTGCCGCGCAGGTGTCGGTGGTGAAGAACGGACTGCCCGTGCCTGCACCGAAAATAACCACCTCGCCGTTTGAAAGCCTTCTCACCGCTTCGCGCTGTGAATAGGGCTCTGCAAGCTGCTCCATGATAATTGCGGTTTGCGCCGTGGCACAAACGCCCATTTCGTTTAAGGTTTCCTCAAGCATAATGGCGTTCATAACGGTGGCAAGCATACCGATGTGGTCTGCCCTTGCCCTGTTCATATCGCCGCTTGAACGGCCGCGCCAGAAGTTGCCGCCGCCGCACACAACGCCCACCTCAACGCCCATATCGTGAACCTTTTTGATGGCCGTGCAGATTGAATTAACCGTTTCAAAATCAAAACCGGAGCCTTTTTCGCCGCCGAGAACCTCTCCGCTGATTTTGAGAAGTATCCTTTTATATACCGCGCTCAATTAAGAACACCTCTT
>JAZUJM010000297.1:0-9685 GCA_045642785.1 Acutalibacteraceae bacterium
TTGATGTAACAAAAAACGAAAACGGCAAAACCTGCCTTCACGGCGGCGGAGAGCTTTCTCACGCTGTATGGAAAGCGATTGTTGTTGATGACAACGCCGTTGAAATGAGCTATTCAAGCGCAGACGGCGCCGAGGGCTTCCCGGGCAATGTTGATTTTAAGGTCACCTTTACTTTCACCGAGCGCGGTGAGCTTCGTATTCAGTACAGCGCCAAAACCGATAAAAAAACGGTTATCAATATGACAAACCACGCCTATTTTAACCTTGCCGGCGCGGCCTCGGGCGATGTGCTCGGGCAGATTCTGCGAATAGACGCCGACTGCTTCACCCCCACCGACGCCGACTCCATTCCCACGGGCGAGCTTCGCAGCGTTGAGGGCACTCCGTTTGATTTCAGAACCGAAAAGGCAATCGGCAGGGATATTGCCGCCGATTACGACCAGCTCACAATGTGCAGGGGCTATGACCACAATTTCTGCCTTAATGAGTGCGACGGGCCCGCTATTACCGCCTATGACCCCGAAAGCGGCAGGGCGCTTGATGTTTACACCGACCTTTTCGGCGTTCAGCTTTACACCGGCAATTTCCTTGACGGCACCCGTGAGGGCAAGGAGGGCAAGCCTTTGTGCAAACACGCGGGCTTCTGCCTTGAAACTCAGTTTTATCCCGACACGCCCAATCAGCCCTCATTCCCGCAGTGCACGGTTGAGGCAGGCGGCGAGTTCAAAAGCGAAACCCTTTTCAAATTCTATGTTAAAAGATAATTTTTGTTAACAAATCCTTAAAGGTTAGTTACAAATAATTATCCGTAAATTCACAGATTTGTTAAAATCTGCGTCTATAATCATAATCGGCAAACAACATAAGGAGGGAAATCAAATGGCAGAAGAAAAAGTTCTTGTTGTTGATGACGATACCAATATTTGCGAATTATTAAGATTATATCTTGAAAAAGACGGCTTCGAGGTTATTATTGCAAACGACGGCGGTTCGGCTGTTAAAATGTTTCAGGAAGAGAACCCGGCAATAATGCTGCTTGATATCATGCTGCCCGTGCTTGACGGCTGGCAGGTTTGCAGAGAGGTCAGAAAATTCTCCGACAAGCCGATAATTATGATAACGGCAAAGGGTGAAACCTTTGACAAGGTGCTCGGCTTTGAGCTCGGGGCTGATGACTATGTTGTTAAACCCTTTGATGCAAAAGAGGTTGTGGCAAGGGTTCGCGCCGTGCTCAGAAGAACGGGTGCGGGTCAGCAAACCAACATTAAAGAGGTTCATTACGACAAGCTTGTTATCAACTTAACCAATTATGAGCTTATGGTTGACGGGCAGAAGATTGACACCCCGCCCAAAGAAATGGAGCTCATTTATCACCTTGCAAGCAATCCCAACAGAGTTTTCACCCGCGACCAGCTTCTTGACGAGGTGTGGGGCTTTGATTACTACGGCGATTCCCGCACGGTTGATGTTCATGTTAAGCGCCTGCGCGAAAAGCTTGAGGGAGTTTCCGATAAATGGGAGCTCAAAACCGTTTGGAGCGTGGGTTACAAATTCGCAACAAAGGATTGATCTTTAATGCGTTTTAAAATGCCAAAGGCAGCTGCTCCGCGGCGGTCAACCGTTTTCAGGCGATTCTTTATGCTCACCTCAACTGTGTTGCTGGTGAGCTTCATTTTCGTGGGCAGCGGCCTTACCTTGCTTGTTTCACGGCATTGGATGGATGAAAAGCTGCACTTGCTTGAAAAGAATACGATTGCCGTGGCGGAAAACACCAGGGATGTGCTCACCTCGGTTTATGAGGGGCATATGGGTCAAAACTCAATAATTATGATCTGCAACAACCTGCGTCAGATTTCAAAGGCCATTGATGCGGATGTTTTCATTTGCAACACATCGGGCGATGTTGTTTACTGCAAAGAGATTCTGCAATCCGACCTTGCGATTTACACCGGCTCGTGCATGGTTCACAGCAGGTTTAAAATTTCGCCCGAAACAATGGCACAGTCAATTAAAGGCGTTTGCTCCGGCACGGGTTATCTTGACGGCTGCCTTGACGATATGAATTTTCTCGTCAGCGCCCCGGTGGAATGCAATGGGCGGGTGGTTGCCGTTGTTTTTGCCACGCAGTCAATCCGCGACGGGCTCAGGCCGTATGTTTCCGCCATTTTAAGAATTTTCACATTCACCACCCTTATTGCTCTTTTAATATCCTGTGTGGCTGTTTACCTGCTCACCGCAAGAATGACAAAGCCTCTGCGTGAAATGTCGCTGGCGTCAAAGCAGTATGCAAAGGGCGATTTCTCAACAAGGGTTAAAATTAAAGGGCGTCTGCCCTTATCCAAAAAGGATGAAATTTCGGAGCTTGTCAACGCCTTTAACTCAATGGCTCAGGCGCTTGCCACCCTTGAACAGTCGCGCCGAAGCTTTGTGGCGAATGTTTCTCACGAGCTGAAAACGCCCATGACAACAATAGGCGGCTTTATTGACGGAATACTTGACGGAACCATAGATGAAGATAAACGCGGTGAATACCTCGGAATAGTGTCGGATGAGGTGAAGCGCCTTTCGCGCCTTGTAACGGGAATGCTGAATATGAGCAAGATAGAATCCGGCGAGGCGAAGCTTAATCCGCGTGAGTTTGATATTTCCGAAATGATATTCAAAACCCTGTTAAGCTTTGAGCAGATTATCGAGACGGGCAATATTGAGATAAGAGGGCTTGATTCATTTGAACCCAACAAGATTATTGCCGACCCGGATATGATAAATCAGGTGGTTTATAACCTTATTGACAATGCGGTTAAATTCACGCCGGAGGGCGGATTTATTGAGGTTTCCTCAAAGCGTGATTCCGAAAAAGCAATAGTGCGAATAAGCAACAGCGGCAAAGGGATTGAATCCGAAGAGCTTGATAAGATTTTTGAACGCTTTTACAAGGTGGATAAATCCCGCAGCTACGACACCAAGGGTGCGGGCATGGGGCTTTATATTGTTAAAACCATTGTTGAGCTTCACGGCGGCAAGATAAAGGCCATGAGCGTGCCCGATGAGGTTACGGATTTCATTTTCTGGATTCCGCTTTCGTGATTTCACAAATTCTTTTTGGCATATTAATACTTTGGTAACAAATTAATGGCAGAATTCAGTTGTAATAATTCACACGGCAGGTTGGGAGGAAAAGATATGGATGAATTTGATTTTAACGGCGTCGGCAACACCGAAAATGAGCCCGCCGTAGGTGCTGACGAGGTGAAAACGGAAGAGATATTCGAAAACGGTGCAGGTGAGGCTGCGGCAAAAGAATTTGTGCAGGCAGAGGAAGAAATAAATGCCGCCGCAGCACAGTTTAATGAATCCGTCAGCGAAGCTGAGCAGGAGATAAACGAAGCCGCAGAAAGTTTTGAAACTCCGGCTGAAAATGAGGATTTTGCAGGCAGCGAAGCTCCGGCAGAAACCGAAACCCCGGTTGAGAGCGAAGCCCCCGCAGATGACGGGCGCGATGTTTATTCATCCGCTTCGGCGCAGCAGGCGGTAAATCAAAGCGCTGCCGGCGGATATACTCAGGGTCAGCCCTTTGGCGGTCAGGCTCAGCCAAACGGCAATTATAACCCTTACGGCAATGTTAATCAGAATTATCAGAACCCCGGCTACAATCCCTATCGCAATCCGGCGCAGGGCTATGTGAATCCCGGTTATCAGAACAGGCAGTACAACCCGAACGGCGCACCGTATTACGGCGCAAATCAGGGATATCAGCAGGGCTATCAACAGCAGGGCTACCCCGGAGCGGTTTATCAGAACCCCGCATATCAGGGCAGCTACGCCGGGTATCAGAATAACAATGTTCAGCCCGCCGAAAATCAGGAGCCTGCCCCGGCACCTGCAAAAAAGCGCGGCAAAAGCATATTTATCGCAATCATCTGCCTTGTTCTCGTCTTTGCCCTTCTGGGCGGCGTGGCGGCAATGGTTAAACACACCCGCAATAAGAATCAGAACGGTAATTCTTCGTTTTCATCATCCGATTCCGAAAACGGCAAAAACACGGGCTCCGGCAATGCCGTTATCCCGCTTCACCCCGCTTCATCAAATTCAAAGGCTCTCACCGTGGAGCAGATAGCCGCCAAGGCAAGGGAAAGCTGCGTGGGCGTGCTTGTTTATTATAAAAAAGCCTATTCATCCTCCGCGGCAGGTCAGGGCACCGGAATCCTTGCCATAGAAGAGGGCGAGTACACCTACATTATCACCTGCGCCCATGTTATTGACGAGGCCGGAATAAGCGCAAAGGTTCAGCTTGAAGACGGAACCTCCTACGATGCCGATATAGTCGGCTTTGACACCAGAACCGATGTCGGCGTTGTGCGCATAAAAGCAAATGGCCTTAAGCTTGCCGAATTCGGCGATTCAACTCAGCTTATGGTCGGCGCCTCCGTTTATGCGGTGGGCAACCCCGGCGGCGTTGAATTTTTCGGCTCGTTCACCGACGGAATCGTTTCCGCCATTGACCGCCCCATCGACAGCGAAATTGGCTACACAATGAATTGTATTCAGCACACGGCGGCCATTAACCCCGGCAACTCCGGCGGTGCGCTTGTCAATGTTATGGGTCAGGTTATCGGCGTTAACTCTCAGAAAATAGCCTCTGCCGAATATGAGGGTATGGGCTTTGCCATTCCCATAAATCAGGCGGTTGATATTGCCGAAGACCTTATAAATCACGGCTATGTGCCCGACAGAGCAAAGCTCGGCATCACCTATTATTCAGTCGGTGCAAGCCAGCAATACAGCATGATTGCCCAGTTTAACCAGCTCCCCGCAGGCACCCTTATTATTGACACCATTTCGGAAGACAGCAGCCTTTACGGCACCGAAGCACAGCAGTATGATATGATAATCGCCGTTGACGGTGAAGAGCTCACCACCGCCGATGTGCTGCTTGAAAAGATTGATAACGGCAAGGTGGGCGACAAGCACACCTTGACCCTTTGCAGGGTAAACAGCAACTACACCCTTGAAAAGTTTGATGTTGAGATTACCCTTGTTGAGGATAAGGGCGGCTCAGTTGCTCAGGAGGCAACAACAAACTATTATCCGTTCTTCGATTTCGGATTCTGAGTTAAATAACAAAAATCAGGCAGTCCGCCGGACTGCCTGATTTTTTTAATCTTTATCAGCTTTTAAATGGTCTAAGATAACGCTTAAGGTAATCAAGAAAAACCGTGTTCATCCTTTCGGTGCAGTCCGGGTCGGAATCAAGCAGATGCCCGGAGTGCGGGAAGGTGATAAATTCGCGGGTTATTCCGTTTCGGTTCAGCGCCCTGTCAAGTGAAACGGCGTTTTCATAGGGAACAATATCATCCTTTAATCCGTGACAGATAACGGTGGGCACCGTGTTTTCGTTTACAAAGCAAAGCGGAGAAACCGCTTTAAGCTTTGCTTCCGATTCGGGGGAGTAATAATTTCCCTTTGTCAGCGGTGCACCGCTGAGGCTTGAAAAAATATCAACGGTTATATCCTTCCCGTCTTCGGTAAGCAGATATTTTTCGGAATCGGTGCTGAATATGTCAGTCGGGCCGCTGAGCGAAAACACGGCGGCGGGTGTAACCGGAGATTCATCAAACATTTTATAGGCGTAAAGCAAGGAGAGGTGAGCGCCTGCGGAAAGCCCCGTGAGCAGGGCTTTTTTTATTGTTATGCCCTTTTCGGCGGCAAACTGCTTTATTTTTTCAAGCGCGGCGGTGATATCGTCAAGAATATCAAGCCCGCTTACGGTTTTGTCAATAAAGCGGTAATTGATTGCCGCCGCGGCGTATTTTTTACGCGCACAGTTTGCAATGTCATCAAAATACTGGTCTTTTCTGCCGGCAATCCAGCCCCCGCCGTGGATGTAAAGCACAAGGTCAACCTCACCCTTTGCACCTTTTGGGAAGACAATATCCGCTTTGTGGCGGGCGTGGGGGCCGTATGGGATATCCTTATATTCATCATAGCCGTCGGCAGAGGTCAGGTGCCTTTCGGTAATGGCAACGGGGCCGGAAAGGGTAATCTGCTTGCTGCTGCCGATTGTTATTTCGATTGTTCCGCCGGGTTCTTTAAAGGAAAATGCACCGCGCCTTCCCTTTTCGGCAAGATAAGCACCCGCGGCGGCGGAACCGCTTGCACAGGAGTTTTCCCAGAACATGGTGCCCGCGGCGGGCACATAAACAAGCGGAGTAAGGGTGGTGTTATCGGCGCTTAAAAGCATTATTCCGAGGCAGTCGCAGTTTGCTTCATTGCACCACTTTTTTGCGGCTTTTTCAGCTTCTTCACGCTTTATCTGCCCCTCACATATAATGTGGGTCATTTTGCCGAAGGTAACAGTAGGCAGGGTGAATGTTTTTCCGTTAAGCTCATATTGCTTTTCGCTTACCGAATCGGGGCGGGGCATCTGAATTGAGCAGTAAAATTCACCGCTCTCTTTGCCCGTAACCTCAGCGGCAAGCCTTTCGCCGATTCCCGAAACCTTGACCGAAACGGTTTTCTTTTCGTCGGGCGGCATTCTTTCGGCAAAGCATTTAAGCACGGCGGCGCACCTTGCGGCGTTGCCGCAAAATTCTCCGCCTGCCATTTGCAGGGTGGTTTTTCCGCTTTCTTCCTCAATAATAAAGCCAACCTGCTCAACGAATTTATCATTCGCCATTATTCCGGCGCCGATTGCGGGGCGCTTTTCGGCGGGAACGGGCGTAACAACAAGTGCGGTTATGTTGCCTGCCGGGTTTAAAATGTAATATTCAATATCCATTACCGCTTATAATTCTGCAAAAACTGTTTTGTTCTTTCTTCCTTCGGGTTGCCGAAAACCTCTTCCGGGTCGCCCTGCTCAACTATAACGCCCTTGTCCATAAAGATAACACGGTCGGAAACCGCTCTGGCAAATGGCATTTCGTGGGTGACGATAACCATTGTCATTTTTTCATCGGCAAGCTGCTTTATTACCTTAAGCACCTCGCCGGTAAGCTCCGGGTCAAGGGCTGATGTGGGTTCGTCAAAAAACAGAATATCGGGCTTCATTGCAAGGGCTCTTGCGATTGAAACACGCTGCTGCTGACCGCCGGAAAGCTGGCAGGGGTAGCAGTTTTCTTTGCTGAGAAGACCCATTTTATCAAGAAGAACCTTACATTCCTCATAAACCTCGTCCTTGTTTCTTTTCTGATTTGAAACGGGCGGGTCCATAAGATTCTTCATAACGCTGTAATGGGGAAAAAGGTTGTAATTCTGAAAAACAAGGCCGAATTTGTTCCTGATTTCGTTCAGATTTTTGGTGTACTTAATTGAATCGCCGTCCATCCATGCGGCCTTTATATCGTTGTATGTCAGCGAACCGGAATCCATTGTTTCAAGAAGGGTGGCACACCTGAGCAGGGTGGATTTGCCCGAGCCCGAGGGGCCGATAATGGAAACAACCTCTCCCTTGTCAACCTTAACGGAAATATCCTTCAACACTTCAACGCTTCCGAAGGATTTTCTGACGTTTTTCATTTCAAGAACGCTCATTGTAAATCCTCCTTAAATGGTGTAATAGCTCATGGACTTTTCAACCTTGTCCATAATAAAGCCGATGATGGCGTTGAATACATAATAGAATACGCCGGCAACGATAAACGGAACAAAGCTGGTCTGAGAGTTTGCAATCTGCTTGCCGATTGTAAACATTTCCTGGTATGAAACGGTGGATGCCATTGAGGTGTCTTTGACAAGGGTAACGATTTCGTTTGTAACGCTCGGAAGGATACGGCGGATAACCTGAGGAAGAATAATCTTCATAAAGGTCTGTATTTTTGAATAGCCGAGCACCTGCGCCGCCTCATACTGACCGACCGGCATTGATTCAAGCCCGCCGCGGTAAATCTCGGCAAAATAGGAGGCATAGTTGATTGTGAACGCTATTACAACGGGTACAAGCTTGTTTTTGGAAACGCCGATATCAAAGCTCATACCGAGATTATATGCCTCGGCAAGCTTGTTGGCGGCAACCGACAGATAATAGGGGCCGTATGTAACCGCAATAAGCTGAAGCATAAGGGGAGTGCCCCTTAAAACCGAGATAAAGAATCGGGTGATTGAAGAAACAACCTTAAGCTTGCTTCTTCTCATCAGGGCAACAACCATGCCGAGAGGAAGAGAGAAAAGCAATGTCAGAAAGAAAATGGCGCAGGTTTTTCCGAGGCCTTCGCTCATTTTCACTATCATTGTCATTAAATTCATAAAAAAACCTCAAGTTCTAATCATACAAATTTCCCGAGGGCACATTTCTGCACCCTCAGGAAATCACAGCTGTTTTTTATCGGGGCACCGAATCGCAAAGCACTTCGGTGCTCTTTTAATTTAATTGACGGTTAATCAGTTCTTGGAGTTAACATACTTTGCGGCAACGGGGTAATCAACGAATACCGCGTCAACTGCGCCGCCTTCAAGCTCTGTGAAGCACTTAAGGAAGCTGTCGCAGGTAACAACATTGCCGAAGGTTGCGGAAAGGTCGGCAAGGTCGCCGTCTTCTGCAAGAAGGGATTCGCCGGAGGTGCCGAGCTGAACGGCTACGGTTTTGCCTGCAAGGTCAGCGGAGGTGTTGATGCCGGCAGCGGAATTAACAACAAGAACCTGCTCGCTGTCATAATAAGGCTCGGAAACAACATAGCCTGCTTCGGTCATTGAGGGAAGAATGGTCATACCGGACCATACGCAGTCACATTCGCCTGCATCAAGCTGAATAAGCTTCTGATCCCAGTTAACACCGAAAACTTCAAATTCCCAGCCGAGTAATTCGCAGGCGGCTTTGCAGATTTCAACATCGAAACCGGTGTATTCGCCGTCATCACCCATATAGCTGAAGGGGTTGTATTCGGGGTCAATACCCATAACGAACTTTCTTGCTTCGTAGGCGGAAAGGTCAACAGCCTCTGCGGTGTAGCCTTCCTTGAGATAAGTAAGGTTGTCAACGATGTCAACATATTTTTCGTCTGCCGCTATTTTGGCATAGGTTCCGTTGGCAACAAGATTCTTAACTGCTGCAAGAATTGCGTTGCAGACATCCTCTTCACCGTTGCGGAAAGCAATGCCGTACTGCTCTTTGCCGAGGTCTTCGTCGATGATTTTTAATTCAACCTTCTGGGCGGGCTCATCTTTCTTGGCGGCGGGGTCTTCCTTCGCGCCGCAGCCTGCAAGGCCGAAGCAGAGGGCAAGAGTGGCGATTGCAAGAACAAGCGCTATAATTCTTTTTTTCATTTTTCTGACTCCTTTTTATAATATAGGGTTATCATCAATTTACCATATCAGCGCAGTAAAATCAAGGAAGAATTTTAAAAATCGAAATTTTTCAAAAAATATTAAATTTTTCTTTGCAAAGGTGTTGACATTCTGCAATTATTGTGTATAATGATTACCCGTAGCAAACATATTGAGGAATAGTGTAACGGTAGCACGACAGACTCTGACTCTGTTTGTTGGGGTTCGAATCCCTATTCCTCAGCCAAACAAAAAAGCATCCCAACAGGGGTGCTTTTTTTGTTTGAAAACCAAAAGGGAGTCGAACGCGAAAGGAACCCCCGAAGGGGCCACACGCTCCGGTGGAGCGCTTGCCGAGCCGCAACGAGCGAAGCGAGGCGATAAAATCCCTATTCCTCAGCCAAACAAAAAAGCATCCCAACAGGGG
>JAZUJM010000298.1:0-5891 GCA_045642785.1 Acutalibacteraceae bacterium
GAATAAGCTCCGTTAATCCAGCATTTTTCGTTATTTTTCACCTTGATGCTGAGCGGAATATCATAATTCCCCTGTTCAGCCGTATATGACGAGGCATCGGCAAAAATTTCAAGTGATTTCACATCAAGTGCGGCAATATCCGCCGACGGGCCGACCACCGTAATTTCAAAGCTTTCGTTTTTTTGCGGCTCAACCGCGGCTCCCTCCGGGATTCCGCGGAATTCAATGTCGGAAGTGTTTAAACGGATTTTCTTTTCGGCAAGGCCGTTAACCTTAACAGTCACCTTAAAGCCACCCTCCGGCACATTTCTGACAACTCCGATTTCGGGCTCGGGAGCATCAACGGTTATAACATTCGTACCGCTGTGAAGAGTTGAAAAATCAATGGAAGCTATTGAGATTTTGCCCTCAATTACCTTTATCTGGTCCTCCATTACGCCGAATTCGGCCTTCGCGGGTGAAACGCTCACCTCAAACGGGTGCTGAATGTAATAGGTGGGCACATTCTCAAAAGTAACACCTGTTTCAAACTCCTCCGATTTATAAACCGGTACGGAAATGCTTACATCTGACCTGCCGTCACCGTAGGTGAGATATTTGGGCTCGGTACCGTCATAAGCAAGTGCCACAACGGTTCCGTTAAGGGTCTGGGCAGATGTCAGCTGCTCTGAAACGGTGGCCTTTGCCCTTACCTCAACGATTTTATTCACTTCGCTTGCAGGCCCGCTTATCTTGATTTTATTCGGAGTGGCCTTGTAGCCGCCCTCGATATAATAACCCTCCGGCACAATGCCGCCCTCGGGAGCGGTAACATCAATGGCAATAGGGAACTCCTGCTTTTTTTCGGTGTCAAAATAGACCTCTATCGTGTTGGCGGAAAGCGAAACTATTTCAAAATCATCGGTTTCTTCACCGTAAGAGGGAACAAGCTGTAAAGTGTAGGTTCCGGCGGAATCCACATAAGAGGTGTTTGCCTTTACCGAAATATCATCGCTGCCGAGCGAAGCGGGAGAAATCAGGTATCTTTTGCCCTTTACTGTAACATCAACATAGTAATCCGAAGCGCCGAAGGCACGGTAGCCCGCATCCTTCAGGTAATCCGCAAGCTCAATGCGAACCTTAACATTTTCAACCACCCGCTCCTCCTCGGGAGTAAAGCGAATGGCAACAACAAGCCACAGAATAACAGCCGCCACAACGGAGAAAACAAGCACAAAGCGGTTGTTATAGAAAAGCTTGTTAAAATTCAGCTTTTTATTTTTCATTTTTTACCAAACCCTCAAAGATTTTTTTAATCTTACCGAAAAGGCCGGAATCGGCGCTTTTTTCCTCTGTTGCCGCGAAATATTCAAACAGCTTTTCGCGAAGCTCGGATTCGGTGTAATTTCTTGTGATAACGCCCTTGTAGCAAAGGGAAATGGTTCCGGTTTCCTCAGAGGTAATAAGAGCCACGGCGTCGCTTTGCTCCGTAACACCGAGAGCCGCCCTGTGGCGCATACCCAGGTCACTCGAAAGCTCCGAATTCTGGGTAAGCGGAAGAACACATCCCGCCGCGTGAAGCCTTGCATCGCGCACAATGGCCGCTCCGTCGTGAAGCGGTGAATTCGGGAAGAATATATTACCCACAAGCTGAGCCGACACCTCGGAATCGGTTACGGTTCCGGTTTTGATAATATCGCCGAGCAGGGTTTTATTTTCAAATATAATAAGCGAGCCGATTCTTTTTTCGCTCATAAGCGCGGCTGCCTTGGAAATTTCGATTATTGCCGAGCGCACTCTGTTTTCTTCCTCTATTTTTCGGTCGTGGCCGACAAATGAGAGCGAGGCACCCATGCTGCGGCCCATGTGCTCAATGGCACGGCGAAGCTCGGGGTGAAACAGAATTATAAGCACAAGTATAACGTCGGAAAACGCCTTGTTGAAAAGATAGGCGGTGGCGTTCATATCAAGCAAAGAAACAGCAAAATATACAACAGCCACAACCAGCAAGCCCTTTGCAAGCTGAAAAGCTCTTGTTTCACGAAGGAGCTTTATGGCCTGATAAAAAATGAAGGCAACGAAAACGATATCAAGAAAATCCACAATGCCGAAAGATGACATTACGGAGCCAATCTGATGAAAAAGGTTGCCGAAATTATCTAAAAATTCCGTTTCGTTCCTCCTCCTTTCAAAATTCACATCTTATTGATTTTATCACACGGAATAAATCTCTGCAACAGAAAAAAGTCAAAAAAATGTGAACAAAATTAAAATTATTCAGTCGTTTCGATAAGGCACACCGCGTGGGCGGAAATTCCCTCTCCGCTGCCGGTAAAGCCGAGCTTTTCTTCGGTTGTTGCCTTAACGCTCACGCAGTCAACGGCAAGCCCGCAGGCAAGAGCAATGTTTTCGCGCATTTTGTCGATAAAAGGCCTGAGCTTCGGAGCCTGAGCAATAACAGTTGAATCAATATTCACGGGCTTAAAGCCGTTAGCGGCAAGAATTTCAACGGTTTTTTGAAGCAGAACAAGGCTGTCGGCTCCCTCGAATTCGGCAGAGGTGTCGGGAAAGTGCAGGCCTATATCACCGAGCGCCGCCGCACCGAGCAAAGAATCCGCAATGGCGTGCAGCAGAACATCCGCATCGGAATGGCCGAGCAGACCCTTTGAATATTCAATATCAACTCCGCCTATAATCAGCTTTCGCCCCTCAACAAGGCGGTGAACATCATAGCCGTGGCCTATTCTCATTCTTATTCCTCCTCGGTTCTTTTAACCGTTTCAGTCAGTCTTTCGGGGGTGGTAATGCAGTTGAGCACCTCAACAAGCTGATTTGCCGAAAGCCGCTGAGGCAAGCCCAGAGCGGCTATAACCTTTTTTCTCTTTTCCGCGCTGTTTGCTTTGCCGCTCAGGCCCAGCTCATACAGCATGCCCTTGGTAATTTCACCCTTTGTTTTTTCGCCTTTTTCACAGAAAACCCCGGCATTTTCGAGGGCTGAAAGGATAACATCCTCACTCATACCCTCAACGCCGAGAGTCCCCTCCTTTGACGGGGCGGTTTTTCTTTTTTCTTTGCCCTTTATATCCGGAATGTAAGCGTTTATAATGCGCTGTTTATCAACTGCCGAGCCGATAAAAGAGCGAATCATAAACCCCGCCGAATCGCTGTCGGTGAGCACAACAAGGCCGTTTGTTTCGGCAAGTGTTTTTAACAGCCTCACACGCTCTTTATCCTTAAAGATGCCGAAGCCCTCGGTTGTGATTATCGGCGCATCAATAAAACGGGAAAGCTTTATTTTATCATACTTCCCCTCAACTATTATTGCCTGTTTTATCTTTATCATCTGCCCTCACCCTCGGCAAGAGCAAGCCTTGTAAGGGTCTGCTCCAGAATCAGCCCGCCGTCGGCAGAGGTGCTTTTAAGCCTGTCGTCGGCATCGGCAAGGATTTCAATGCACTCATAAATTGCGGGTAAAGAAAGCCCCTTGCTGTCGCGCACGGCATTGTTGAGCCTGAAAGTATTGTTTCCGTATTTGAAAATTGAAGCCACATCCTCAGTTCTTTTGCCGGATGTAACCGCGGCGCGAACACGGTACATATCCATATAAGAAGAAACAAAGGCGCCGAGGAGCATAATCGGCTCCTCGTGCTGAGCAAGAACGGCTCCGAGCTTTTCCATGGCGCGGTCAAAATTACCCGCGTGAAGTGCCCGGATTATTTCAAATGCTTTTGCCTCAAGGGATTTAACACTTACCTCATCAATATCGGCTTTTGTAACGGTTCTGCCCGCGGCATAGGCGCAGAGCTTATCCGTTTCGTTTATTACCGTGTTTAAATCGGTGCCCACATTTTCAATAAGATATGCGGCGGCACCGGGTGCAAAGGGAGCAAGCCTTTTTTCGGCTCCCCTCTCCGCCATTCGTATAAGCTCATTTTTCTCTTTCTTTTCAAGTTTGACAACATTTGCGCTTTTAGTGAAAAGATTGATTATTTTTTTCCATTTTTCACCTGTCGGATTAACGGTTTGCAGGTAAAAAATCAGCGTGCAGTAGTCGGGCATATCATCAAGCATATTGCCGAGAAGCTCAACCGAGCCGTCATCAAGCGAATCAAGGGGCATATCGGTAACAAGCACACAGCTTGTTTCGCTCATCATCGGGAAAGCCTCCACGCTGTCATATATATCGCCCAAAACGGCATCCTTGCCGTCATAGGTGTGCAGATTAAAGTCGCGGAAGGCCTCATCGGCGGCCTTTGCAACAAGCTTTTCAACATAGGTCTTTTTAAGATAACTCTCGGCGCCGTAGATAAAATATGCGCCGGAGGGTGATTTTTTTATTTTTTCTCTGAGCTCCTGCTCGGTAAGAACCGCCATTCAATTCACCTTCTTATATCGGAAAAAGCTTTCTTCTTCGTGAATAAAATATTTTCCGTTAAATATATCAACCGTTATGTTCTTTTCGCCGGGAGTTATGCACTCTTTGCCCGCAATATTTCCCCGGGAAACCGCAAAAGCGGCATCGCCGAAGCCCGGAGGCAAAAGCGATAAATCTGTGTTTTCATCAAAGCAGACAAGGGCTTTCACCCCGTCAACCGTTAAAAGCAATGTGCTGCCTTTTTCGGCATATTCAGCCCTGCCGCGTTCAACAGGCAATAAGAATGAGCCGCCGGAAAGCGGCTGGCAGACAGAGCCGAAAATATAATCGTCCTTATTATCGGCAGTTACCGCACGCTCAACCGGAATAATCCGCGCCACGGTATCCGCATTACAGGAATCGGGAACATACAGCAAATCAAGACAATCCGCACGGGTGTTTTCGATTGTCTGAGAAATATTAATCCGTGATTCATAGCCGCCGTCGCCGCAGCCCAGAAGCGCGGTGGCGCCCCTGCTGTTTATGAGCACGGAAACATTATCACCGCAGTAAATCACGGTAAGCCGGGTTACAAGATGTGAAAACACGGCGGAGCAAACGGCAAAAGCGGAAAAGCACGCCAGAAAACAGATTGCGGCGGTTTTGCGGGGCCGTTTTATCCTTTTGCACAAGGCAAACAAAACGACTGCAGCAAGTGTCAGAACAGCAAGGAAGATAACCGATAATCTTTTATCGGGATAAAATAGCAAAGAATCAAACCGTGAAAGGAAACCGGCAGCGGCAATTACATACCTGCACAGCACAGAGCAAATGATACCCGGAACAAATCTGAAAGGAAACAGAACGGGAGCTATTGAAAGGATTGCCGTAACACCGGCCGATATCATTGCCGCAGAAGCAGCGGGAAGTATTATCAGGTTGCCCAAAAGCGAGATAAAGTTTACCCCTCCGAAGAATAAAAGCATTACCGGCAGGGTAAATATCAGCGCCGAAAGGGTGGCACAAAGGGTATCGGACACACCCGAAACAAGCCTTTTAACCGCTATGCTGTTGACCGCTTCAATCTTTTTCTTTACATACTCCGAGGTATGCGGCGTAACGGTCAGAATACCGAGAGTTGAAAGAAATGAAAGCAGGAACCCCGCGTTTGAAGCGGCAAACGGGTCTGCAAGCAGAATAACGCAGGCGGAAATTCCGAGTGAATTGAGCCCGTCGGCGGAATCGGATAAAAACACGGCAAAAAGATAAATAAGCATCATTATTCCGGCGCGATTAATCGAATAAGTAAAGCCGGTGAGAGCCATAAAGAACAGCACAAAAATTGCCGACAAAACCGCCGCTGCACGGATATCAAGCCTTAACCTGCGGAAGATTTTAAGAACAAGCAGAGCCCAGACGGAAAGATGAAGCCCCGAAACGCAAATCATATGCGACACGCCGATACGGTTGAATGTTGTGCCGAGGCTTTGCGGAAAATCGGAGGATTTGCCGAGCAGAAAGGCGCAGGCAAGCGCACCTTCATCACCCGCAACCGTTT
>JAZUJM010000299.1:0-5073 GCA_045642785.1 Acutalibacteraceae bacterium
GATTAGTTTTACTGTACCAGCCGGTTGATGTTGAATAGCAGCCGCTTCCGGCAAGCTTGCCGGAGATTGTGCAGTATCGTTTTTCAACCGTTGTTGCACTCTTCGGGAATGTAACATCGGTGTCAAGCCCCTGGTGAATTCTCTCAAATACATTAAAGAAAATTGTACCTGCGGGGTTGATATTTGCACCTATCGACCTGGGCTTCTGGCTGTAGCCGTACCAGACAGAACCAACATAATAAGGAGTTCCGGCGCAGAACCATCTGTCCTTATCATCGGTGGTTGTACCTGTTTTGGCCATTATCTGGAACTTTCTTAAATTCGGGCAATCGCCGTAATATCCTGTGTAAACGGTTTGAAGAATTTCACACATAATATCGGAGGCATCGGCGCTGATTGCCTGAGTAAATGCCGGATCGGTATTATCAAGAATTGTTTCGGTGCCCGAATAGTTTGTAATCTTGTAATAGGCGTATGGCTTGTAATATTTGCCGCCGTTGCCGAAGGTTGCATAGGCCGCGGCCATTTCAAGCGTTGTTGCGCCGTAGGTTAATGAACCGGTTGCAAGAGGTCCTAAGTCACGGTCCTTATCGCGGTCGATTCTTGAAAGCATAAAATGGTCCTGAAGATACTCAAGGCTTGTATCCATTGTCAATGTGTCTTTTATAAGCCTTGCGGGAACTGTGTTCATTGATTCCTTAACAGCTTTTTGGATTGTTACCTTTGAGCCGGAGCCTAAAGTGTGGTCAACGTTGTGGGGCCACATTGAACCGCCGTAAGCAAAGGCATAATCAAGAATCTTGGTGGACCAGGTTATTTTTTGCAAATCAAGAAGCGGAGCATAAGTTGAAATGGGCTTGATTGTTGAACCGGGCTGACGGGGTGAATCAGCGGCGCGAACAAGGCTTCTGTTAACTGTCTTTTCGCCTGCACCGCCGACAATGGCCACTACCCTGCCCTTGTAATCCATTATTGTCATTGCACCTTGAATTTCATCATTTGCAAAGCCCTGACGGTGCTCAAAAACATATTCAAGGTCATCCTGTATATCAAGGTCCACAGCTGAATAAATCTTAAATCCGCCGTCATAAATCTTTTTGGTTGCCTGACGCTCGGAATAGCCGAATTCATCCATTAAATCGGAAATAACGGAGTTAATGAGGAAATCAATGTAATAATCCCAGATTTCTTCTTTTTCTTCGCTTTTTTCTTTAAGCTTTGCCTGTTCTTCTTCGCTGGGTACATAATCGGGGCTGTTTGTAAGGATAAGCTTGTAATTTATAGCTTCATCATACTCCGCCTGAGTGATAAGACCCTGCTCAAGCATCTGGTCAAGGCAGTATACCATTCTTTCGCGGTTAGCCTCGGGATTGTAGAGCGGATTGTACCCGTAAGGAGCCTTGGTAATGCAGGCAATGCAGGCTGCTTCGGCAAGGTTTAAATCCAGCGCTTCTTTACCGAAGTATTTTTCTGCCGCGGTTTTTACGCCGTAACATCCGCTGCCGAGATAAACCGTGTTAAGATAAGCTTCAAGAATTGTTCGCTTGTCGTAATTCTTTTCAAGGTTGAGCGCAGACATGATTTCGCTGAATTTACGAACGATTGTAACATCCTTTTTTTCGGTGATGTTTTTAATTAACTGCTGAGTGATTGTTGAACCGCCCTGACTGAAACCGTATTTTGCGGTACCTACCGTTCTTATCCAGTCAACACCGCGGTGGGTATAAAATCGTTTATCTTCAAGGCCGACAAATGCTTTCTGAATGTTGACCGAAATGTTGTCGATATCAACCCAGATTCTGTTTTCTTCGGCATGAAGGCGAAGAAGCTCTTTCGGCTTTTCGGGGTCATTATCCTCATAGGCGTAGATGAATGAGGTCTGGTTCTGATTGGCTTTGTAATCATCAAGGTCAATTATTTTATCGCCGTTTGCCGCTGCAATAACATTAAACACAACATAGCCCGCAAGCACAACGCCGCAGATGATTCCGACAGAAAGAATGCCCAGCAGAATCATAAGTATCGGATTCGGCTTTGATTTTTTTGCTTTTTTATTCATTGAGCGTTTCCTCCGCAAAGAATAAAATCAGTTATTAGATAAAGAAGCACGCATATCGTTGATTTTGAGCTGAAGAGAATCAATATCGCTTAAGAGGTCTGATTTAAGAGTTGAAATGCCGGTTGCAAACTCTTCGGAGCGTTTGTTGACATCGGTCATTGTGCTTTCGGCTTTTTCTGCCGCTTCATTTACAATCTCACCTGTTTTTTCATTAAGTGAGTTAAATGATTTACCGAGATAACCTGATTCAGGAGAGGTTACCGCGCCGACCTTAAGGGCAATGGCCGTAAGCTTGCGGTCAACCTCGGTTATTCTGTTGTCAAGCTGAGTTAGTGTTTGAAAAACCTCGCCGGTCATTTCGCAAACAACATCACGATACAGTTTGATAAGCCTGAAGCAATCGTCGGTTACGGCACGATTTTTTTCTTTAAGCGATTTGTTTTCTTCTTCAAGGTTTTTCAGCTTTTCATCAAGGTAAAAGAGTTCCATCTTAAAAAACTCCGTTCTGAAAAATTCGGATTTTTTACACAAAATATATACGGGAACCGGATTTTTACACTCCGGCATAAACATATGAATTATACACCTATTTTTTACCGTTTTCAAGCACGATATATATAATAAAATTAAAATTATAATTAAATATTTGTTAATTATGTTATTATTTCCGTTCGGGAAGCATATGTTTGCCCGAGGTGATTAAATGCCCGCATATCTGTTACGGCTTTTTTCTGAGGGGTTAACTTTTTTTGCGCTCCATCTTCAAAGCGGAAGCTCCTTTCCCCCTCCTTTGTCTTCACAGGATGAAAGGAAATGTCTTGCTGAATTTAAAAACGGCTCACAGCAGGCAAAAAATATGCTTATTGAACACAATTTGCGGCTTGTGGCTCATATTATCAAAAAGTATTACCCGGCATATTCGGAGCAGGATGATTTAATATCAATCGGCACAATCGGGCTTATTAAAGCGGTCAACAGCTTTGACCCCGATAAAAACATCCGCCTTGCAACATATGCTTCGCGGTGCATAGAAAATGAAATATTAATGTTTTTCCGCAGGCAGAAGAAAAGCGGACTTGATGTTTCCATGAATGAGCCGATTGATACCGACAGCGAGGGAAATCCGCTGACTTTAATGGATGTTATAAGTATGGATGACACCGTAGCCGATGATATTGATTTAAAAATCAAAGCGGAAAAATTACGGATTTTTATAGGTGATATTGAGGATGCAAGAGAAAGAAAGATTCTTGTTCTGAGATACGGGCTTAACGGCGGCGAACCGATGACACAGCGCGATATTGCAAAAATGATGAACATTTCACGTTCTTATGTTTCAAGAATAGAAAAGAAAGCAATAAATGATTTAAGACTTCGCTTCGGAATAAAGTTATAAATAAAAAAGCAAAAAGGCCGCCAAAGGCGGCCTTAAAAGTTTTCAACCTGATTCTTAACCTGCAGTTGCAAGAACGATAAGGGTTGCAACAAGAGAAAGAACAAAGAAAACGATGGTGAAATACTTGGTGATTTTAACAAGCTTTTCATCAATGGATTTGCCCTTGTTTTTGCCGAGGAAAGTTTCGGCACCACCGGCGATAGCACCGGAAAGGCCGGCGCTGCGGCTCTCCTGCATAAGAACAAGAGCTACGCTGCCGAGGGATATAAGTATAAGAACTATACCGAGAAGAATTTCATACCACTGCATTATAACAGACCTCCGTAAAATAATGTACTAAGGGATTTTAACACATAAATTGTGACATTGCAAGTGTTTTTTTCAAAATAAAGCATAATATTGAAATTATTCAAGCGTTAACTGCTCGCCGCTGTCTTCCGCGCTCAGAAGCGAACCCGCGGCAGGAAGATTTTTGGATTTATAGCGGTAAGGCTTTGCAAATTCACCCTCAACATAATCGCGCACTTTCAGCAACCGCTGGCCTTTTTTCAGCGTCATAAGGCCGACACCCTGTGAATCCTTTGTTGTTTTTGCATTTATCAAAGCCGTGTTAAACAGAAGGTGTCTGCCGGCGGAGGAGATAACAACCAAATCCTTTTCCTCCGGCAAATAAATCATACAGGCGATGGGAGATTTATCGGAAAAAGCATTGATAAGCTTTTTGCGGTTTGTTTTTGTGGCATAGGATGAAAGCGGAATTTTCGATACCTTGCCGTTTTCAAAGAAGAACAACATATGCCCGGAATAATCGGCGGTATCAACCATATAAATTGCGGTTTCCTCCGGCTCCATTTCAAGCTTTGCGGCAACATAATCGCCCATTGAGCTTGTTTTGGTGTCGCCGAAGAAATTTGCCTTTGCCTTATAAACCTGACATTTATTGGTGAAGAACAGCAGGTCCTTTGCGTTGGAGGATTCTTTTGTGAGTATTATTTCATCATTCTCTTTAAGCTTGTGAGCGCCGCTCATACGAAGCGACTGAGGAGTGATTTTTTTGAAATAACCCTCACGGGTAAAGAAGAGTGTGACCGGATAATCTTCAATTTCCTCAATTACAGGTTCTTCTTCAATATCCGCGGAATAAATAATCTGTGTTTTTCTGGGCTTTGCGTATTTCTGTTTAACATCCTTCAACTCAACCGCAATAATCTTTTTAACTTTTTTGGGGTTATCAAGTGTTTCCTTGCAGTCGGTTATCTTTTCTTCAAGGCTTTCTATTTCCTGAATACGCTTTAAAATGTGTTCTTTGTTTATGTTTCTGAGTTTAATTTCAGCAACAAATTCAGCCTGAATTTTATCAATTCCGAAGCCTATCATAAGATTGGGCACAACCTCGGCATCGGAATCCGTTTCGCGAATAATCTTAACGGCTTTATCAATATCAAGCAGAATCTTTTCAAGGCCGCGAAGAAGATGAAGTCTGTCTTCGGCTCGTTTCAGCTCGAAGGCCGTTCTTCTTCTTATGCAATTACAGCGAAAATCAATCCATTCAAGCAACAGCTCTCTGACACCGAGTACCTTCGGGCTGCCGTTTATAAGAACATTGAAATTGCAGGAG
>JAZUJM010000300.1:0-16993 GCA_045642785.1 Acutalibacteraceae bacterium
CCGTGGTGGTGGCTGATTGCCGCGCCGGATTTCTGAATGGCATCAAGTATGGTTGAATGGTAAGCCTTGAACTCCTCCGAATCGTTCATACGGGTGATGAAGATGAAATAGAGGTTGGCGCCCTGAGGGTAGCAATGTGACATATGCGTTGTAACAATGGTATTGGGTAAAGCATGGCACACCTTGCGCACATCGGCGTGAACCTGAGCCATATTTGACCAGTTAACGGTACATTCAAGGGTGTCGGTAACAATTCCGAAATCCATCATTGTGTCGCGCAGATAGGGGTCGGTGAAGCGGCCTTTTTCCCAGCTTTTGGCAACAAAAGCGGTAAGGCTCATTGCGCCCGCCTTTCTTGCGATTTTGCCGATTTTCTTTGCAACATTGTCTGAAAATCCCTTTTCGCCGTCGGTGAAGCCGAGGAAAAGGCAGCGCTCCATATCCTTGTAGCCCGCAACCTTAAGCAGGGGTTCAAGCGGAGTTTCATCAACATTGTAAAGCTTTAACATAAGGCTGGTTTCCTCCGGGTCGGAAAGGCGGAAAACCGAAGAATAGCCGCACTCGCACTGCATCATTTCGCGCCCGGCGTTCATCGCCGTTTCCCAATCCTTGAAGATGTAGGAGAAATAGTGCCTGTTTTCGGGCATCCAGCGGAACACCTTAAGTGTAACCTCGGTAAGCACGCCGAAGGTGCCCTCGCCACCCATCATAATCTGATTAAGGCTCGGGCCCGTGGCCTCACGCGGATAGTGGCTTGTTACTATTTTGCCCCTCGGGGTGGCGTATTTCTGGGAAAGGACTATATCGGCAATGGTGCCGTAGTAGGTGCTGTTCTGCCCCGCGCCGCGGGTAACCACCCAGCCGCCTACCGAGCTGTATTCAAAGCTTTGCGGAAAATGGCCGCAGGTGTAGGGGCGCTTTGCGCCGAAGAGCTTTTCTGCATTGTGAAGAGTTTCTTCAAGGCAGGGGCCGCTCATACCCGCCTGAACGGTTATGGTCTGGTCGGTTTCGTTAAAGGCGATAACCTTGTTGAAGCGCTTTCTCATATCCAGCGAAACGCCGCCCTTAATCGGCTCAACGCCGCGCGTAACGCTGCTGCCGCCGCCGTAAACATAAAGCGGAATCTTTTTTTCGGCGCAGTAGGCAACGATTGCTTCCACCTGCTCTGCGGTATCGGGATAAATAACGGCGTCGGGCAGGGAGTCAAACCTGCGCTCTCTTATTCTGAAAAGGTCATAGGCGGTTTTGCCGTAGGCAACCGAAAGGCGGTCATAATCCGAAACGGAAACAAAATCGTCTCCCACAATCTTTTTGAAGGCCTCAAGGTGCTCCGCCTCCATTTTTGAAGGGGAATCAAGCTTAACCTTGTCAAAGCCGATATCGCCTGCATAATCTTTAAAATCGTCATCGGTCATTTTGAAGGTTTCCTTCATCAGCTTGAAAAGGCTTTCCTTGGGGTATTTTACAAACTCCGGGTCGCCCCAGCGAAAAATCGAGCGGAAGGAATCGGCAGGTGCCGCCTCCTTTATCCATTTGGGTTCAAATCCTTTGTAAGGCTTACTCATTTTTATTCTCCTTTCCCGAAACAGAAATCAGTATTGAGCTTGTGGCTATTATATCGGCACCGAGGCCGAGGATGTTTTCAATTACCGTTTCTCCCCTTTTCAGCGGTGTTTTAACGGTGATTTTATCAAGCTCACGCATAATATCGAATATTTTATCCTTCGGAATCTCCTTTGAAACTCTTACAGGCAGAACCGGGCAGCCGGTGAAAGCCGTTTTCACCGTGGAGCACACCGTTCTCATCGGGCAGGTCATTTCGCTTATTGCAAAATCAACGCCTCTTTTGCACTTGTTGCCCGTGACCTTTATATTTTCGCCCTCACCCTCAATGCCGAGGGTACAGCCGTTGGGGCACACTATGCAAACCAGTTCTTTCATTATTGCTCCACCTCGATTCCGAAAATCACTTCGCTGTTTTCATTGATTCCGAAGCCGCCGAAATCCATAACAAGCCTTTCCATTTCGGGCGGGCGCAGGAACGGATATTTTTTTGCAAATACTTCTTTGCCGTTCACCTTAACGGTAAGGCGGCACTTGCCGAGCACCTCGCGGCTTCTGAAATAAACGTTAACCGCATTCAGCCCGCTGTTTAAATCAATCCTTTGCGGCACAAGGCTCAACAATTCTTTGCCCGCTTTAAGTTCAACCAATCTGCGCTCCTTTTGCGTGAAAAGCGCCGCGGCCTTTCCCGCCGTTTCACCGCTTTCGGAAACATAATCCACCAAATCGTTAACATGAAGCGCATTGCCGCAGGAGAAAATTCCGGGCACGCTTGTCATCAGCTTTTCATCGCACACCGGGCCTTTTGTGCCGGCGTTTATTTCAACACCGAGGCTTTCGGCAAGCTCGTTTTCGGGAATAAGGCCAACCGAAAGAATCAGCGCATCGCACTCAACAAATTTGCCCGTGCCGGGAATCGGCCTCATATTTTTATCAACATCCGAAATTTCAACCCCGGTGAGCCTTTCATCGCCGTAGGCGCGGGTAACGGTTTTGGAAAGATAAAGCGGAATGTTAAAATCGTTTAAGCACTGGTGAATGTTCCTTGTCAGCCCCGAGGGTGTGGGCTTTGCCTCATAAACGCCGAGCACCTCGCTGCCCTCCAATGTCAATCGCCTTGCCATAATAAGTCCAATGTCGCCGCTGCCGAGGATAACGCATTTTTTCGCCGGCAGCTGACCCTGAATGTTGGTAAAATTCTGCGCCGTGCCCGCGGTGAAAATGCCCGCGGGGCGTGTGCCGTGAATAAACACCTGCTTTGCCGTTCTTTCGCGGCAGCCGGTTGCAAGCACAAGCGCACCCGCCTCAATTTCCGAAACACCGCTTCTGTTTACAACGGTGAGCTTAAACGAACCGTTTTGGAGTTTTTCCGCCTTTGTTACAAAGGTGAGTGTGAGGGCGGGAATACCGAGGCTTTCAAATTCCTCAATAAAGATTTCGGCATATTCGGGGCCGGAGAGCTTTTCTTTGAACCTCACAAGGCCGAAGCCGTCGTGAATACATTGCTTTAAAATTCCGCCGAGCCTGCTTTCACGCTCAATAAGAATAATATCTGCGCCGTTCTTTTTTGCCTCAATGGCCGCCGCAAGCCCCGCGGGGCCGCCGCCGATAACGGCAACATCGTATCTGCTCTGCATCATTTACCCTCCCCCGTTTTTGTTTCGCCAAACACAACAGCGGCACCGGAATAGCTCTTCCGCACATCCTCCGGCGCACAGCCCGTAACCTCGGCTATTATTTTAAGCACCGAGGGGGAGCAGAAGCCGCCCTGACACCTGCCCATTCCCGGGCGAACACGCTTTTTAACTCCGTCAACCGTGGGCACGCAAATCGGGGATTTTAACGCGTCAATAATCTCACCGCGGCTTATCTCCTCACAGCGGCACACTATTTCGCCGTAGTCCGGGTTCTGCTTTATGAGCTCATTCCTCTGCTCATTGCTCATCTCCCTAAGCTTCGGTATCGGCTTTCTTACGGGATTAAAGCTTTCGTTTCGTTTAACATTCTTTTCGCCGCCGAGCATTTCCACCGCCATTTTTTCAACATCAAGCGCAACTGCGGGTGCGGTGGTGAGGCCGGGCGACTGAATTCCGGCGCAATGGATTATATTGCCGCACCTTCTGCCCTTTTCAATAATGAAATCCTCTTCAAAGGTCGGGGCGCGAACCCCGGTAAAATATGTGATTATATCCCTTTCGCTAAGCTTCGGCATGGTGTTTTTCTGCCTTGTGAACACCTTTTCTATGCTTTCGGGATTTGTTGCAACATTCTCTTTTTCGCTTGTTTCAACGGCGTCGGGGCCAATCAGCAGATTATCGTGAACCGTGTGCAGTATTCCGCCGCCCTTGGTGTGCCCGGTCTGCGCGGCAAGCTCCTTTACCGAGGCCACGCTGCTCATATATCTGCCCGCTTTTTTGTCAAGAATGGAGTTTGTTCCCCTGCGCGGATGAATTGAGAAAAAGCGGTCGTTTGCCATTCGGGCAATCTCCTCGCTGAACACTCCGGCGCAGTTTATCACCACAAGCGGATGAACGGTACCGCGCGTGGTGTGAACGCTTTTTATCATACCGTTTGTAACATCCATTCCGGTTACGGCGGTGTTAAGGTAAACCTTTGCACCGTTTGTTACCGCGTTTTCGGCATAGGCAATGGTGAGCCCGTAGGGGCAGACACAGCCGGTGGAGGGGTTTGAAATTGCAAATTTGAATGAGTGGTCAAAATTCGGCTCTCGGCGGTGAAGCTCCTTGCCGGAAATCAGCACGGAATCCTCAATTTTATCTATATATTTCTTTTTGAGCACATATGCACCGACAATGGGCTTTGCCCAGCCCTCTTTGAAGCAAACATACTGCCCCACGCGTTTAAAATCAACGCCGAGCTCACCGCAAACCTTGTCAAACATTGCGTTGCCGCGGCGGATATAGTAATGCTTAAGCGAACCTTTTGAAAGGTCGATTCCCGGGTGAACCTCGCCGTCATTTCTGCCGGAGGCCTGCATGGCAAGGTCGGGTTCTTTTTCAACAAGCATAATGTCAAGCTGCCACTTTGAAAGCTCCCTTGCAATCGAAGCTCCGCTTATTCCGCCGCCGATTATCAGCACATCGGGGCAGACACCCTCAAGTGAATCATCCGCAAATGGGGGAATACGCATGGGCTTTTCCTCAACGCCCTCAATTTTTAGGTCGTTAACCACATGAACACGGCTGTACTGAGTTGCCGCCGCGGAGCAGAAGTCTATCGCCTGCTCCCAGCTTTTTGCCGTGCCGGAAACGATGATGCACCCGTCAACAAGGTCGGCTCGGGCAGACCCTTCGCTCATTTGGAGCAATTTTTTATTGATTTTTTTAATATCCGTAAAAATCACCCTTTGGCGGTGAAACGCGGCAGCTGTTTTCCGCATTTCGCCTGACATATTTTTTCGATTATATCATACAACAACGCCGATTATATGTCAAAAGGAATATTATCTTTTTACTTAATAATCTTGAACTCGCGCGCAAAATATTGTATTATATAAGATGGGAAATGTTTTTTCAAAGGAGGTGCTCACAATGAAAAAGAACAAAGCCGTTTCCGCCGACCTTGCGCCGTATTATTTCCACCAGGGAACAAACTTTTCCGCCTATGAATACCTCGGAGTTCACTGCGAAGAAAGCGGCGGCTCATACATCTATACCTTCCGTGTCTGGGCACCGAATGCCGTGCGTGTTTGCGCTGCGGGCGACCTCAACTGCTGGCAGGGCGAGGATATGACCCGCATAACCGAAAACGGAGTATGGGAGCTCCGCTTTAAAAGCGCAGCCGATTTAAGCGGCACCTTTTACAAATTCCGTGTTACCGGCAAAGACGGCACCACATGGGAAAAGAGCGACCCCTACGCCTTTGCCTCCGAAACGCTTAACCGCACCGCCTCAATAATTCAGCACCGCTCCGCCTTTGAATGGAATGATGAAGCGTGGCTGAGCCACCGCCGCCAAACAGTCGCGCCCGGGGGCAAAGAAAACAGCGAATACTTTTTCCGCGCACCGCTCAATATATATGAGCTTCACCTTGCAAGCTGGAAAACCCGCGATTCCGCCCCGAACACCGACGGTGAACACTATCTGAACTACCGAACCATTGCCGACGAGCTTGCACCCTATGTTAAAAAAATGGGCTACACTCATGTGGAGCTGCTGCCCGTTATGGAGCACCCGTTTGACGGTTCGTGGGGCTATCAGGTGTGCTCCTACTACGCACCCACCTCACGCTTCGGCACCCCTGATGATTTTCGCTATTTTGTTAACAAGCTTCACTCCTGCGGAATAGGCGTTATTCTGGACTGGGTGCCCGCCCACTTCCCGAAGGACCGCCACGGCCTGTATGAATTTGACGGCGAACCGCTTTACGAATACCAGGGCAAGGACCGTATGGAACACAAGGGCTGGGGTACAAGGTGCTTTGATGTGGGGCGCAACGAGGTGCAGAGCTTCCTTATTTCAAACGCTTTATTCTGGCTGCGCGAATACCACGCCGACGGGCTGAGGGTTGACGCCGTTGCCTCCATGCTCTATCTCGATTATGACCGCCTGCCCGGCGAATGGATTCCGAATGAATACGGCGACAACAAGAATCTTGAAGCGATTGCTTTTTTCCAAAAGCTCAATTCGGCGGTTTTCGGCGAATTTCCCGATGCACTTATGATAGCGGAGGAATCCACCTCATGGCCGATGATAACAAAACCCGTTTCAAAGGGCGGGCTCGGCTTTAATTTCAAGTGGAATATGGGCTGGGCAAACGATATGTATGAGTATGTTGCCGCAGACCCGCTTTTCCGTAAGGATTGCCATGAAAAGCTGACCTTTCCGCTGATGTACGCATTTTCGGAAAATTACATTCTGCCCGTTTCACACGATGAGGTTGTTCACGGCAAAAAATCACTCATTGATAAAATGTTCGGCGAGTATGACGACAAATTCTCCGGCATGAGGGCGTTTTTGCTGTTTATGATGACTCTGCCGGGCAAAAAGCTCACCTTTATGGGCACCGAATACGCCCAGTTCCGCGAGTGGGATTATGAAAATGAGCTTCAATGGTTTATGCTCGATTATCCGCGCCACACCGAAATGCAGCGCTTTGTTGCCGAGCTTAACAATCTTTACCTTGCAAGCCCCGAGCTGTGGGAGATTGATTTTTCGTGGAACGGCTTTCAATGGATAGACGCCGACAACAAGAACGACAACACCGTTTCCTACATTCGCCGCTCAATTTCGGGCGAAGAACTGATTGTGGTCATCAATTTTGCCGCCTGCGAGCGCCGCGGCTTTCGCGTTAATGTGCCCGAAAGCGGAAAATATGAAGAGATTCTTTCAACCGATGAATACCGCTTCGGCGGCAGAAATCTGTTAAACTCCGCTCCGCTTCTTTCAAAAAGCGAAAAATCTCTCAATTATATTACACCTGATATTCCCGCCCTCGGCGGCGTTATAATCCGCAAAATAAAAGAAAAGAATATATATGACGAAATTTAAAAAGGGAGTGTTAAAATGTACAAAAAGCAAAAATGTGTTGCAATGCTTCTGGCAGGCGGCCAGGGCAGCCGGCTTTATGCCCTTACCGAAAAGACCGCAAAGCCTGCGGTTCCCTTCGGCGGAAAATACCGCATAATTGATTTTCCCCTTTCCAACTGTGTTAACTCCGGAATCTACACCGTGGGCGTGCTCACCCAGTACCAGCCCCTTGTGCTCAACGAATATATCGGCAACGGCCAGCCGTGGGACCTTGACAAAATGCAGAGCGGCGTTATGGTTCTGCCCCCCTATCAGGGCAAAGAGGGTGCTGACTGGTACAAGGGCACCGCAAACGCCATTTATCAGAACTTAAACTTCATCAACCGCTACGACCCCGATTATGTGCTCATCCTCTCCGGCGACCACATCTATAAAATGGATTACTCCAAAATGATTGATGCTCACGCCAAAAACGGCGCCGACTGCACCATAGCCGTGCTTGATGTGCCCATTGAAGAGGCAAGCCGCTTCGGCATTATGAACACCGACAGCGAAATGAGAATTACCGAGTTTGAAGAAAAGCCCGCACATCCGAAATCAACAAACGCCTCCATGGGCATCTATGTTTTCAACAGAGCGGTGCTTGAAAAATACCTTACCATGGATGAAAACGACCCTGAATCCTCAAACGACTTCGGCAAAAACATCATTCCGAAAATGCTTGCCGACGGCTGCTCAATGTTCGCCTATCCGTTTGAAGGCTACTGGAAGGATGTCGGAACCGTTTCTTCACTCTGGGAAGCAAATATGGACCTTCTCGGCGAGGCTCCGAAATTCCGTCTGAACGATTCATGGCGCATTTTCTCACGCAACGAGCCCTTGCCGCCCCACTTTGTTGCCGCAGGCGGCAAGGTGACAAATTCCCTTATAACCGAGGGCTGCGTTATTGAAGGTGATGTTGAAAACTCGGTGCTTTTCAGCGGCGTTAAGGTTGAGCGCGGCGCGGTTATCAGGAACTCCGTTGTTATGAGCGGCGTTACCGTTTCAAAGGGCGCCATGATAGAATACAGTATTATTGACTCCGGCTGTAAAATCGGCGCGGGTGCCCTTGTGGGCCGACCCGGGGAAGAGGGCGGCGATGTTACCGTTGTCGGCGCCGATAATGTAATAGCCTCCGGCAGCGATGTTACCGGCGGCTCAATGATAAGTGCGAAATAAGCGGAAAGTGAGGAGAGAAAAATGTCATCAGCAGCAGGAATTATTTTTTCAAACATCCACGACCATAATATCCCCGAGCTCACAAGGATGAGAACGATAGCCTCCGTGCCCTTCGGCTGCAGATATCGTTTCATCGACTTCACTTTATCAAATATGGTGAACTCCGATATTTACAATATCCATGTTATCACTCAGTCCAACTATCATTCACTTATGGACCACCTCGGCAGCGGTAAAGACTGGGACCTTGCAAGAAGGTCGGGCGGTATCAAAATTCTGCCCCCCAACATCACTGCCTATGCCGGGGCAAACACTCAGATTTCCTCCACCCGCCTCAGCGCTCTTAAGGGTGCCTATTTTTCAATAAGCAGGATTCCCGAGGACTATGTGGTTCTCTCCGACTGCGATGTTATCTGCAACATTGATTTAAACGAGATAATAGAGTACCACATTAAGAAAAACGCCGATATGACCTTTGTTGTAAAAAGCCTTGAGCTCACCCGCGAAAAGGCGGAAAACAGCACCGTGTTTTTCAGCGATGAAAGCGGCAGGGTAACGGATGTGCTTGCCTACCCGAGAAATTTTGAGGGCACGGGCGATTACTGCCTTAACATAATAGTTGTTAACAAAAACTATCTGCTCAATATGGTGCTTGACGCCATTGCCCACAACTACACAAGCATGACCAAGGATATAATCAGCAAAAATGTTAAAAGCTCAAACTATGTGGTTTATAAATATGACGGCTTCTTCGGTGAGATAGCCTCCCTTGAGGATTATTTTGCCCTTAATATGAAGATTCTTAACGACAAAGATGCAAGGGATTCCCTTTTCAGCGTTAAGAACCGCCCCGTTTACACCAAGGTACGCAACTCCGCCCCCGCATTTTACGCCGCAAGCTCCGATGTTTCCGATTCTCTGATAGCCGACGGCTGCCAGATTTACGGCAAGGTAGAAAATTCCATTCTTTTCAGAGGTGTCAAGGTCGGCCGCGGTGCGGTTGTTAAAAATTCAATTCTTATGCAGGACACCGTGGTGGGCGAGAATGTTTCGCTTAACTGCGTTATTTCGGATAAGAATGCCGTTGTGCGCGATTCAACCGTTCTTTCCGGCGTTCCTCACCTGCCGTTCTACATTATGAAAGGCAAAATGATTTAAAATAAAGCAGGCATTTCACATTGCCCCCGGGTCAGGCACACCTGCCCCGGGAGCCGATACAATAAAAAGGGAGAAACGATATGAAGCTTTTGTTTGTTGCCTCCGAAGCCCTTCCCTTTGCCTCAACGGGCGGCCTTGCCGATGTTGCGGGTGCCCTGCCCGCCGCGGTGAAAAAGGCGGTCGGCAAAAACTGCACGGTAAAGGTGGTTATGCCCCTTTATCCGTCTGTTAAGGAAAAATTCGGCAAAAAGCTGAAAAAGGAAGCGGAAACCAACGTTGTTCTTGCGTGGAGGAACCAGTACTGCGGAATATATTCGCTCAAAAAGGATTCCGTAACCTATTATTTTATTGATAACGAGTATTACTACAAGCGTGAATCGCTCTACGGCAGCTTTGATGACGGCGAGCGCTTTGCCTTCTTCGGCAAAGCGGTAATGGAGCTTATGCGCTGCCTTGACTGGTACCCCGATATTATGCACGCCAACGACTGGCAGAGCGCCCCGGCGGTTATCTACCTTAAGCGCAAATTTGCCCACATTGAGCAATACAGCAGAATAAAGGTGCTTTTCACCATTCACAACATTGCCTATCAGGGCAAGTATGATTTTTCCATTCTCGGCGATGTTTTCGAGCTCGGCGAGTGGGACAGGGATGTTGTTGAATATGACGGGTGCATCAACCTGCTTAAGGGTGCGATTGTCTGCGCCGATATGGTGAGCACCGTAAGCATGAAATACGCCACCGAAATTCTTGACGAATACTATGCCGAGGGGCTTGCCCCGATTCTGCGCGAAAACCAGTATAAGCTTACGGGAATCACAAACGGCATTGATGTTGACTATTATAATCCCGAAACGGATTCCGAGCTTGCTTCCCCCTTCTGTGCCGAAAACTTAAGCGGCAAAGCGGATGATAAGGCGGAGCTCAGCTTATTATGCGGCTTTGAATCAAGACCCGCGACCCCGATAATATCAATGGTTTCGCGCCTTGCGGCTCACAAGGGCTTTGACCTTGTTCAGCGCGTGATTGAGGAGATTATCTGCACCTGCGATGTTAACTTTGTGCTTCTTGGCACAGGTGAAAAGGCAAGTGAGGATTTCTTCTCCGACCTTGCGGAAAGATATCCCGGCAGAGTGAGTGTTATGTTGAAATATGACAAGGCACTTTCCAAAAAGATTTACGCCGGCTCCGATATTTTCCTTATGCCCTCAAAGAGCGAGCCCTGCGGCCTTTCGCAGATGATAGCCTCCCGCTACGGCACCGTGCCGATAGTGCGCGAAACGGGCGGCCTTTATGACACCATAAAGCCCTACAACAAATATGACGGCAGCGGCAACGGCTTCACCTTTGCCAACTACAACGCCCACGATATGATGAATGTTATTAAGAGCGCCATTGAGCTTTTCCACAACGAGGAAAAGTGGGCGGCTTTGGTTCAGAATGTTATGGCGGTGGATTTCTCCTGGAACGCCTCCGCCGAAAAATATGTTGAAATATACAAAAATCTGATATAACTTTTTTCGAAAAATAAAACCGAGGTACACTATACTATGTCTGAAATCAGCAACGCAAAAAAAGAAGAAATAAAGCAGGCCCTTGCCTCAAAGCTCTCCCGCTACTACGGAATCGGCTTTGATGAGGCTACCGAAGACCAGATTTACCGCGCAACGCTTCTGAGCGTTAAGGATATCCTTGCCGAAAAAAGAGCGGTTTACCGCGAAAAGATAAAAAAGCAGCGTGCAAAAAGGGTTTATTATCTCTGCATGGAGTTCCTTGTGGGCAAATCGCTTAAAAACAACCTTATGAATATCGGCCTTTGCGAGGAATACCGCGAGGTACTTTCCGAAATAGGCTTTGACCTTGAAAAGCTTTTTGATATTGAGCCCAATCCCGGCCTCGGCAACGGCGGTCTCGGCAGGCTTGCCTCCTGCTTTATGGATTCACTCACAACCCTTGAATACCCTGCAACGGGCTTTTCAATCTGCTATGAATACGGCCTTTTCAAGCAGAAAATCATTGAGGGCAATCAGATAGAGCTGCCGGATAACTGGATGCACGGCGCCGATGCTTGGCTTGTGCTTCGCCCCGACAAGGCCTTTGATGTTACTTTGGGCGGCACGGTTAACGAATCGTGGGAAAACGGCAAGTGCACTGTCACCTGCGAAAATTATCAGACCGTTCGCGCAATTCCCTACGATATGATGATTTCCGGCTCCGATTCAAAGGCGGTCAATGTGCTTCGCCTTTGGAAAGCGGTTGACACCACCAACTTCAATATGAGCCTTTTCTCTCAGGGCGAGTATGTTAAGGCCATTGAGGAAACAAGCAATGCGGAAATAATTTCAAAGGTTCTTTACCCTTCCGACGACCATGACGAGGGCAAGCTTCTGCGCCTGACCCAGCAGTATTTTCTTGTTTCCGCTTCGCTGCAAAGCATAATCCGCGACCACCTTGCCGCCTACGGCACATTGAACAACTTTGCCGATAAGGTTGCAATCCACATAAACGACACCCACCCCGCCCTTGTAATCCCGGAGCTGATGAGAATACTGCTTGATGTTTACTCCTATTCGTGGGAAAGCGCTTGGGATATTGTTACAAAGGTGGTTTCCTACACCAATCACACGGTTCTGCCCGAGGCGCTTGAAACATGGAACGAATATCTTTTCCGCTTAAAGCTGCCCAGAATACATATGATAGTTTCCGAAATCAACCGCAGGCTCTGCGCAGATTTGTGGAATATGTACCCCGGTGACTGGGACAGAATATCCAACATGGCAATAATCGGCTACAACCAGGTGAGAATGGCAAATTTAAGCGTTGCCGCCTCTCACACGGTCAACGGTGTTTCCGCCCTGCACTCGAATATTCTTAAGGAAACCGTTTTTCACGATTATTACAAGGCCATGCCGCAAAAATTCACAAATGTTACAAACGGCATTGCCCACAGGCGCTGGCTTTGCTACTCCAACCCTCAGCTTGCCTCCCTGCTTGATGAGTGCATAGGCACCGGCTACCGCAAAAACTCCACTGAGCTGTCAGATTTTCTGCGCTTTAAGGATGACGCCGCCGTGCTTGACGAGCTGAGAAGAATAAAGCACGAAAACAAGCTCCGCTTTGCCGAAAGAATAAAGGAGCAAACCGGAATCAGCCTTGATACCCACTCCGTTTTCGATGTTCAGGTCAAACGAATCCACGAATACAAGCGCCAGCTGCTCAATGTGCTTAAAATCATTGCCCTTTACAATATTCTCAAAGAGAATCCCGATGCACCCATAACCCCCACCACCTTTATCTTCGGCGGCAAGGCGGCGCCCGGCTACTATATGGCAAAGGATATAATCCGCCTTATCTGGAGCATCGGCAAAGAGATTGAAAACACGCCCGGCGTTTGCGAAAAGCTGAAAGTGGTTTACCTTGAGGATTACAATGTGAGCCTTGCGGAGGAGCTTATGCCCGCCTCCGATATCAGCGAGCAGATTTCCCTTGCCGGCAAAGAGGCAAGCGGCACCGGCTGCATGAAATTCATGATTAACGGCGCTTTGACCCTCGGCACGCTTGACGGCGCAAATGTTGAAATGAAAGAGGCTGTCGGCGACGATAACATCTTTATTTTCGGCCTCACCTCTGCCGAGGTGGATGAGCTCTGGAAGCAGGGCTATCAGTCGCTCACCTATTATATGGGCAGCGAGCGCCTTAAAGGTGTTGTTGACCGCCTTAAAGCTCCCTTTGCAGGGAATGATTTCAGCTCCATTTTTGATTATTTTCTTCACTCTCACGGCGTTTCCGACCCGTATATGTGCCTTGCGGACTTTGATTCATATTTCAGCGTTTACAAGGATGTAATGGAAGCCTATAAGGACAGAACCGAGTGGACCAAAAAATCGCTTGCGAATATTGCGGGTGCGGGCTTCTTCTCCTCTGACCGCTCAATCCGCGATTACGCACAGAATATTTGGCATATAAGTGAAATCAAATGATGAATTTTACAGCGAAAGAATCAAAATACAGTAAATTTTACAACAAAGATATGTCGCTTTTCGGGGCTTTCCCGAGAAGCGATTCTTTGCGCCTTTCGCTCACTCTTCCGCGCAGGCTCGGCGTTACCTCGGTTTCTTTGCTTATTCACCCGGACGCGCTTGATTTTCCGGATGACGGCGAAAGCGAAATTCCGCTTAAATGGGCGGGGCTTCACAACGAAAACGAGCTGTGGCAGGCCGAAGTTGATTTAACCGCCCTGTGCGGTGAAAACGGCGAAAAGCGGCTGTTTTATTACCGCTACCGCGCTGCCGCCGAAAGCGGGGATTTTCTGCTCGGCGGCGAGGAACCGGAGGAGCTTTTGCCCGCCCCGGAATCGGGTGACCGCCAGCTGCTTGTTTTTGACAGCGATTTTAAAACCTCCGAAAAGCTTAAGGAGGGTATTATCTACCATATTTTTGTTGACCGCTTCAAAAAAAGCGGAAAATGTTCTCCGCGCGGTGATGCGATAATCGACCCGGATTGGGAAAACGGGATTCCCGTTTTTGCCGAAAAGCCCGGTGACCCGCTCAAAAACAATGTTTTCTTCGGCGGCGACCTTTACGGCGTTATTGAAGAGCTTGATTATATTGCCTCACTCGGCACAAAAACCATTTATCTTTCCCCGGTTTTTGAGGCGGAAAGCAACCACAAATACGACACGGGCGATTATCTTAAGGTTGATTCCATGTTCGGCGGGGATGAAGCGTTAACAAAGCTTTGCAAAGCGGCAAAGGAAAAAGGAATAAGCGTTATCCTTGACGGCGTTTTTAATCACACGGGCTCAAACAGCGTTTATTTTAACGCCGGGGGCAGCTATCCCGAAACGGGAGCCGCCCAATCAAAAGCCTCACCCTATTATGAGTGGTATTCCTTTAAATCCTACCCCGATGATTACGCCTGCTGGTGGGGCGTTAAGATTCTGCCCCGCGTCAACAGCGATAACCCCTCATATATGAGCTTTATCTTTAACCGGGTTATTCCGAAATGGATGAACGCCGGGGTTTACGGCTGGCGGCTTGATGTGGCGGATGAGCTCAGCGACCGTTTTCTGCTGAACCTTCGCAAAACGGTAAAGGACCTCAATCCCGACGCGCCGATAATCGGCGAAGTGTGGGAGGATGCAACAAACAAAATTGCCTATGACCGCCGCCGGATTTATATGCGCGGTGGTGAACTGGATTCGGTTATGAATTATCCGCTGCGCGATGCGGTGATTGATTACATCCGCTGCGGCAACGCCGAAGGCTTAAGGAAAACAGCCTGCGGGCTTTACCGCCGATACCCTAAGCAGGCCTCCGACGCAATGATGAATTTCCTTTCCACCCACGATACGCAAAGAATACTCACCGTGCTCGGCGGCAGGGAGCAGGGTGAGCTTACCAACCTTGAGCTTTCAACTCTGAAGATGAACAAAGCAGAAAGGAAAAATGCCGTTCGCCTTTTAAAAGCGGCCTTTGCGCTTGTTGCCGCACTGCCCGGCGTGCCCTGCGTTTTTTACGGTGACGAGGCCGGAGCGGAGGGCTACCGTGACCCGTTCTGCCGCCGCCCCTATCCGTGGCATAATCAGGAAAAGGAGCTGCTGGAGTTTTACCGCGCGGCAGGCACCGCAAGGGCAGGCGAGCCCCTGTTTGCAAGCGGCCTTTTAAGGATTGTTGAAGCCACCCCCGAGCACTTTGTTTTCAAGCGCCTGCCGTTTAACGGCGAGGATTATCACATCCTTTGCGTTATCAACCGAAGCGAGCGGGATTATCCCCTTGAGTTTCCCGCCCCGACGACGGAACTTATCAGCGGCGAAACCGCCTGCTCATTCACCCTGCCCCCCATGGGCGCCGGGTGGTTTAAAGTCAAGAAATCTGCAAAATAAAAAATTATAACCCGCCCGCGGCTTGAAAAATCAAGCCGCGGTCGGTTTTCATTATTCAATTCAAAATGAAAAGCTGATTATGCCTTCTTTTCGCTGCTGAGGAATTTGTAAATGAAGGCTGCAAGCACACCGCCTGCAAGGGGAGCAACTATGAACACCCAAACATTTGCAAGGGCATCGCCGCCAACGAAAAGGGCGGGGCCGAAGCTTCTGGCGGGGTTAACGGATGTGCCGGTGAAGTGGATGCCGAGAATGTGAACAAGGGTAAGGGAAAGGCCGATTACAAGGCCTGCAACGCTGCTGTATTCGGGCTTTGAGGTAACGCCGAGAATTGCAAGCACGAAGATGCAGGTAAGGATAACCTCAATAACAAGTGAAAGGCCTATGCTGCCGTTGAAAAGGCCGTTTGTGCCAAGGCCGCTCTCAACGCCGAGGAAGGGGATAAGAAGGGCTGCACCGGCGATTGCGCCGAGGAACTGGGCAACAACATAGCCGATAAAATCAACAAAGCTCATTTTGCCGCTTACAAACATTGCTATTGAAACAGCGGGGTTGATGTGGCAGCCGGAGATGTTGCCGATTGAATAAGCCATGGCAACAATAACAAGGCCGAAGGCAAGGGCGGTGAGGGCATAGGAAGCGTTGAACTCATTGCCGTTGCACTGAAGAGCCGCAGCGGTGCCGCAAGCGAAGAAAACAAGAACAAAGGTGCCGATAAATTCGGCAACATATTTTTTAACTGACTGCATGATATTCTCCTTTTCAGTCAAGACACCCGGGGGATAAGCTCCCCCGAGTGAATTCTGTAATATTATTTGTATTTGGGTCTTGCGACATAAGAGGTGTGAAGAACCTCGTGAGCCTTGTGGCTGCCGGGATTGCCTAAGAACTCGGAGTAAAGGGTCTTTACCGCTTCGTTCTCGTGTGACTTTCTTACGGGAAGGTTTTTATCCGCCTCATAGAGTGCTGCGCCGCGGATTGCCTTAAGGTCAACAAAGTTGCGAACAACCGCGTGCTGAATGGGCTGACCGCCGCCGTTTACACAGCCGCCGGGGCAGGCCATAATCTCTATGAACTGATAATCGGCTGTGCCGTTCTTGACCTTTTCCATAATCTCACGGGCATTCTTAAGGCCGCTTGCCGCCGCAACCTTAACGGTAAGGTCGCCCACGGTGTAGGTGGCTTCCTTGATTCCCTTGGTTCCGCGAACATCTGTAAACTCAAGGGCGGCAAGCTCTTTGCCGGTTATGGTTTCAACCGCTGTTCTGAGTGCGGCTTCCATAACACCGCCGGTGGCTCCGAAGATAACCGCAGCGCCTGTGCCGTCGCCGAGAGGATTGTCAAACTTCTCATCGGGAAGCTTCGGGAAGTAGATACCCGCAGACTCTATCATTCTGGCAAGCTCTCTGGTGGTGAGGGCAAAGTCAACATCGGGATAACCGGCAGCGCACTGGTCGTCACGCTTTGTTTCAAACTTTTTGGCTGTGCAGGGCATAATGCTCACAACAACAATGTTTGCAGGGTCAAGGTTCATCTTTTCGGCATACCAGGTCTTAATAACCGCGCCGAACATCTGCTGGGGAGATTTGCAGGTTGAAAGGTGGTCAAGCTCGGTGGGGAAGTAATGCTCGCAGTACTTTATCCAACCGGGTGAGCAGGAGGTAATCATGGGCAGGGTGCC
>JAZUJM010000301.1:0-2240 GCA_045642785.1 Acutalibacteraceae bacterium
GAAACGTTCGGCGATCGCTCTGCCAATACCTCTTGTTGCGCCCGTGACTATGACTTTCATATATCTGCCTCCACGATGACGGGGATTATTACGGGTTTGCGCTTGGTGCGCTGAGTGATGACCGAAGCGAGATCCTCGCGAAGTCTTATTTTTAACGCTTCAAAATCGTTTATACCTTTGCCGAGGCAGCGTTCGAGCGAACGCGTTGAAAGCTTTTTAAGTTCGTCAAGCAGCTCGTCAATTCCGTCGCCGGTAACGGCGCTCACGGGCACAATTGCCTCAAAATCATACAGCACGGAAAACTGCATTATTCTTGCAAGCAGATTTTCCTTTTCGGCTACGGTATCGGTTTTGTTGATGGCAAGCACGGTGGGTATTTTGCCGGCCTTTATTTTCTTTAAAAGCTCCTCTTCGGCGGGCTTCAATTCGCCCGAGGGTTCAACAACAAGCAGGCAGGCGTCAACGCCGGATATGCTTTCGCCAACCGCCTTTATCATCTTTTCGCCGAGCTTGTTGTGGGGGCGGTGAAAGCCGGGTGTGTCGGTAAAAACAAGCTGTGTGCCGTCATTATCGGTGAGCACACCCATGATTTTTGTGCGTGTTGTTTGCGGCTTTTCGGAAACAATGGCAATTTTGCTGCCGAGTATTCTGTTGAGAATTGAGGATTTGCCCACATTCGGGCAGCCGATTATTGAAATAAAAGCAGTTTTTTCAGTCATATTATTTATCCTTTTTTCTTTCCGGGATTCCCTTGAATATAAATATAAATGTCGGAACAAGGCTTGCGGCAAGAATCAGAAGCATAAGCGGGTTTTCCTTGTAATATGCAAACATTTTAGAAAATGCCTCCGGCTGCGCAAGAATCGCTATTCCGCACAAAACGGCAAAAATCGCGCTCACAAGCACGGCACCCGCCGCGCAGTCCTTGGCGATTTTTCCGAATTCCGTTTTTTCGGTGCTTGCTAAATCCACCGCGCGCTCAACGGCGGTGTTAACAAGCTCACCTGCCATTACCGCGGCGCACATAACAAACAGAATCGCATATTGGGTTCTTGTGACCTCAAACCAGTCATACACGCCGAGAATGGTGAACATATAGACCGAAAGTGAGAAATGGATTCTCATATTTCTCTCTTTTTTTATGCAGGTTATTATGCCGCTGAAGGCATAAACAAAGCTTTTAAGGAGTGCTTTCAAATTATCACTCCTTATCCATATAATAGCTTTCGTTTCGCTTTAATCCCAGCTGGGTGAGCACGGTTTCTTCTTTTTCGCGCATATGAACGCTTTCAATTCCGCCGTTAACATGGTCATAACCCAGAAGGTGAAGCATTGAGTGAACGGTGAGGAAGCCAATCTCCCTTTGCAGGGTGTGGCCGTATTCCTCCGCCTGAGCCACCGCGTGGGGAACGGAAATCACAATATCGCCAAGAAGCTTTGCGCCTGTGTCGTAGTTTGTGTCATATTCCCCGTTTTCGCCGAGAGGGAATGAGAGCACATCTGTGCTTTTGTCGATGTTGCGGAATTGGCGGTTAAGGCTTTGAATCTCGTCATCATCCACAAAGGTTACGCTGACCTCTGCCGGGTCTTCAAATTCTTCAAGAGTAAGCACTGCCGTGCAGCAGCGCCTTACAAGCAGGCGAACTCCGGTGGGAATCTTGCAAACCTTCTGGTTGTTGGAAATAACAACTTTTACTTTAGCACTCATTTTCTGTTCCTTTCCTCATCGTTCCTTTGATAGGCTTTTATTATCTCCTGAACAAGTCTGTGGCGAACAACATCCTTTTCGGTGAATCTTACAATTCCTATATCCTCAATGTTTTTGAGGATTTTTACCGCCTCTTTTAATCCGGAGCGTTTGCCGTCGGGCAGGTCTATCTGAGTAATATCGCCGGTGACAACCATTTTTGAGTTAAAGCCGAGGCGGGTCAAAAACATTTTCATCTGCTCGGCGGTGGAGTTCTGCGCCTCATCAAGGATGATGTAGCTGTCATCAAGGGTGCGCCCGCGCATATAGGCAAGGGGAGCCACCTCAATGTCGCCGCGCTCCTGATGCCGCTGAAAATTCTCGGCGCCCAGCATATCGAAAAGTGCGTCATAAAGCGGGCGAAGATAGGGGTCAACCTTTGACTGCAGGTCGCCGGGCAGGAAACCGAGCTTTTCGCCCGCCTCAACCGCAGGGCGGGTGAGGATAATTCGGTTAACCTCCTTTGCACGGAAGGCTTTAACCGCCATAGCCA
>JAZUJM010000302.1:0-20085 GCA_045642785.1 Acutalibacteraceae bacterium
TTTTTATTATCTGCCTTTTTGTTGTGCCGAGGGCACGCAGCAGCCCTATCTGCCTTTTGCGTTCCTTCAAATTGGTGTTAAAGGCGTTGACGATGCCGATGCACGACACAAGCATGAGCACCCCGGCTATAAAGCCCGCAAACACGCCGCCCGAGCGCAGGTCGTCTATTCCCGTAATTTCGTAAGGACTTTTCTCAACAAGCATAACGCTTTCGTCCATTGAAACTCCTTCATCGGCAAAAAGCTCGCAGGCATCAAGCAGGCGTGAATAAAAGCTGTAACTCTTAAGTGCTTTTTTCTCAATGAACGCAAAGGTCAGGCGCAGCGGCCTTGAACCCGCGTCGGGCATTTCCTCACCGCTGACAAAAGCGGCGGGCAGATAATTTGTGTTTGACTCACCGTAATAAATGTTGCTTCTTCTGTTTGATAAAATGCCCGTTAAGGTATAGGTCTTTTTAACGGCTCCGGGCAGTCTGTCATAGCCCGACTGAGCCTTAAAGTTCAACGTGATTTTATCCCCGGGCGCGGCGCTGAGCTTCATCCTCGTGAGCGCATCGGCCTCCATTGCGATTTCGCCCGCCTTTTCGGGGTATCTGCCGCTTAAAACAACGGTGTAATAATCCTCACGCGCCCCGTCGCTCAGGGCGGCAACCGAAGTACCGAGGCTTTCATCCTCATCAAATGCAAAGCCGTATATTTCGCCGTCGGAGTATTTAGTAAAGCCGACATTTTCTTTGCAATGTTCAAGCATTTCATCACTTGCGCCGAAAAGAATAATCTTCTCCCGTCCGTAGGCTCTGTCAATCAAATCCTTTTCGCCGCTGAGTATGCCGGAAGCAAAAAACAATATACCCGAAGAAAACACCATGGCGGCAATTATGCCGATTATCATAAGCGTGTATTGCTTTTTTCTTGCCTTAAGATTACCGAAAGCAAGCGTGTTGACGGTTAATTTTTTCTTCATTGTGCCGCCTCCGACTTTGTGTCGCGAACGATTTTTCCGTCTTCAAGGGTCAGGATTCTTTCCGCCTGCTCGGCAACATTCATATCGTGGGTAACAAGAATAAGGGTTATTCCGAACTCACGGCTGACATATTTGAGCAGCGAAAGCACCTCACGCCCGCTTTTGCCGTCAAGGTTGCCGGTGGGCTCATCGGCAAAAAGCACCGAGGGTTTGTTGGCAAGCGCCCTTGCAATGGCAATCCTTTGCTGCTGACCGCCCGACATCGCCGAGGGCAGGTGATTCAATCTTTCTTCAATGCCGAGCACATCAATAAGCTTTTTAATGTATTCATCATCCGGCTTCTTTTTGTCAAGCATAACGGGCAGCATAATGTTTTCATAGCCGGTGAGCTCCGACACAAGATTATAAGCCTGAAAGACGAAGCCGAATCGTCTGCGGCGAAGAACCGAAAGCTGATTGTCGTTATAATCAAAAAGATTTTTTTCGTTATAGATAACTTCACCCGCCGTAGGATTTTCAAGGCTTGAAAGAATGTGAAGCAAGGTGGATTTGCCCGAGCCGCTCGGCCCGGTAACGGCGCAGAACTCCCCCTGCTCAAAGCTGACGGTTATTCCGTCAACGGCGGCAACGGTGTTTTCTTCGCTTTTATATTCCTTTCTTAAATCCTTACACTCCAGAATAGTCATAGGCTTCTCCTCTCATTTTTGTTATGCCTCAATCATACACCGCAATTCTTAATTTCGCGTGACTTTTATCTTAAGTTTTCGTAAGAATAAAGAATCATTGACTATTTTTAAAGCAGAGGGTATAATTATAATATGAAAAAACAGGAGGAAAAAGGTTATGATGTATCCGTTTTTAACCCTTGACGATAAATCGGAAATAGTGCACTCCGAAATGCGTTCCGACGGAACTGTGAATGTATATATTGAAAAGCCGGACGAAAAAGATTGCTTTCACTCCGCAAGCTGCATTATTCCCGGTTACAAATGGGAAAATGTTTCCGGATTCTGCGAAAGTGAGCTTAAAAAATATGAAGAAATCATTTCTTCAACAGCTCATCTGATTTTGCAGTTTGCAAAAGAAGGAGGCTTTGATAATGCCTCAAATTTTTAAATCGGCTCATATTGGGTCTATTTCCAAAATATTATGAAAATCATCGAAGCAAGAAGCTTCGAGGTAATTTCAAAATGGCGTGATTTTTTCGGCTCCTGCAATTTTTACTGCTGAATATGTATTAAAAAACGGACTGCCGGTGCAGCCCGTTTTTTATATTTTCACATTTGCATCAATTACAGGCAGGCAGATTATCACCTTTAAGCCCTCTTTGCCGTTTTCGGCGGTAACGGTGCCGTGGTGTTTTTCCACAATGGCTCTCGTTATCGCCATTCCGATACCAGTGCTGTCGGGCGAGGCGTTCCGCGTGCGATAAAACCTGTTAAAAATCAGTTGAAGCTGTTCATCGTTCACTCCGCCGCCGTCATCCTCAACCGTCACCGAAACCGATTGCTCGGCGCGTTCAACCGTTATTGCTATTTTTCCGTTTTGCTCCGTGTGCTCGGCGGCATTTTTCACTATGTTGCCGACAGCCTCACTCATCCATTGCGAATCGCACCTTATCTCGGCATCGCCGAGCAGGGTAATGCGCTTTTCGGGGAACATATGGCTATACTCAGCAGTCACTTCATTTATTATTTTGCCCATACTGCAGGGAGAAAACTCCATTTCATAGGCATCGGAGCGAAGCTTTTCGAGTTTCAGAAGGTTTTTGACCAGATTCTCCATTTTTTCAATCAGCCTCAGCTCCTTTTCGGAGTAATCCGAGCCGCCGTTTTCCGCATCCATTTCGCAGTAGAGCTTAAGCCCCGCAAGCGGCGTTTTAAGCTGATGTGAAACATCCGCTATAAAATCAATGTTTTTTCGGGTTTCCGCCTCTGCGTTGCTTTTTTCAAGCATAAGGCGCTCGGAAAGCTCCGAAACATTATTCCGCAGCAAAGAAAAATCATCATCCGCCGTGCTTATCGGCACCGTTTTTCCGCTTTGTAAAAAGGTTTCAACATCGGCGTTAAGCGTTTTGCACTTTTTCTTTTCACGAAAATACAGCACGGCAAATACCGCTGCCGCAATCACCGCCGCCGAAAGGAGAATAATCAAAGGAATTTCCATTAATGTTAATCCTCCCACCTGTAACCGACACCGCGAACAGTCACAATGTGCCCGGCGCCGATTTTTTCACGCAGGCGGCTCATATGAACCGAAAGCGTGTTATCGTCAATAAAGTTGCCGCCCTCATCCCAAATGCTGCCGAGCAGAGCCGAGCGTGTGACTATTGCCCCGCTGTTTCTGATAAGCGAAGACAGAATTCTGTATTCGGTGGGGGTGAGCGTTACGGGCTCGCCGCCGTTGAGAACCGTCATATTTGCGGTGTCAAGCGTTACCGAGCTGCCGCAGATTATTTCGCGCCCGTTTCTTCTTAAAAGCGCCCTTATACGGGATAAAAGCTCCCTTAAGCGAAACGGCTTTGTAACATAATCATCCGCTCCGCTGTCAAGCCCGCGCACAATCTGCAATTCATCATCGCAGGCCGTGAGAAAAAGCACCGGGGTATCATTTCCGCCGGCACGAAGAAAATCGCAAAAGTCAACTCCCGTGCCGTCCGGCAAAAGATTATCAAGCACAATAAGTGAAAAGCTTTTTTGATAAAGCGCACGCTTTGCCTCTTCAAGGCTTCCGACGGCCTCAACCGAATAGCCCTCGGAGCCGAGCAGCTCCGCAAGCCCCTCACGCAAGAACAAGTCATCCTCAATAAGCAAAATGTTGGCTCCCGTTTTTCTCACCGCCTTTCCGTATATTCTGACTATAACACAGTTTTATTATTCACTCAACTTAAGATTTTGTAAGGTTCTTTCGTTTCCCTTCAATAACAGGCAAGGCGCCGTAAAGGGTAACCGCCGCAATAACCACCGCAAACCCCGCAAGTGCAAGCGGGCCGGGCTTTTCGCCGGTTGCTATCCACACGGGTATGGGGTTAAACAGCGGCTCAATGGTTAACAGAAGCGAGGTTTCGATTTTATCGATGAGCCTGCACCCCTTGGCATAGAACACATTCGCAAGTCCGTACTGAAAAACGCCGAGAATCATCACCCAGAATAACACCTTCGGTGAAAAATCAAGGCTTTTATCAAAGAACATAAACGGCAGGCAGCCAATCCAGCTTATAAAGTTGCTGACATACATTCCCTTTTCGGAATCCGCCCTGTCGTCGCTGAAAATAATAATCTGCGCGGCAAAGGTAACGCCGGAGGCCATGCCGAGCAGATTGCCCAGAATGTGGCTCGGGTCAAGCTTGTCGGCAAAGGAAAGCACGCACCCGCCGAAAACCGCAAGCACTATAACCGCCTCAACGGGCCTCGGCTTCACCTTTTGCACAATAACCGTAAAAAGATAAACAAGTATGGGTGCTATGTATTGCAGCACTATTGCCGTGGCAGCCGTTGTGAGCTTTATGGAGCTCATATAAAGCAGGCCGGTGCAGCTCATCATAACGGCACCGATAAGCGTTCTTTTGTTGCATTTAAGTGAAAAAGAACGGTTAAGAATACCGAACATGATAACGCCGATAAGGCACCGTGTTGACATTATCGAAAACGAACTCCACGGAATGGACTTAACGCACACCCCGGCAAGTCCCCACAAAAGCGCCGTTGAAATTATATATATCCTGCCCTTTGTTTTGCTTTTTTTAACGCTGTTTTCCACCATATTATTTCTCACTTTTTTATAATTTTATATATATTATATCACCTTTGCATTAAAGTCAACAAAGCGGCGATTGAAAAAAAGATTTTGCCGTGATATAATCAGCATAAATATTTTGGCGAAACGGAAGTGCAAAAAATGGATAAATACGCAAGATTCAGATATCAGCCCTGCCTGCCCCTCGGTGAAGACGGCAAAAGAGTAACGGCGTGCGAAAAGCACACCGCGCTTTCACGCCGGGCGGCCGCCGAAGGAATGGTTCTGCTCAAAAATGAGGGCGGCGCTCTTCCGCTCAAAAAGGGCGAAAAAATCGCGCTTTTCGGCAAAGCAACCATTGAATACATAAAGGGCGGCGGCGGAAGCGGCGATGTAAACTGCCCTTACATCAAAAATATTTATGAGGGCTTTCTTGAAAAGCAGAATGAGGGCAAGGTTTCGATTTTTGAACCTTTGATTGATTTTTATAAGGAATATGTTGCCGTTGAGGGCAAAAAGATTCCCACCGACGAGCAGATAAACAAAATCTGGGACAAGGTCAACGCCATGCCGTTCTGTCAGGAGCGCGACGACATAACCTACGACACCTTTTACAGTATGCATGTTGTTGAGGCCGAGGTGCCCGATTCACTTATCAGCGAGGCCGCAAAGAACGCCGACACCGCAATTTTCACCGTCAGCCGCTTTTCCGCCGAAGGCACCGACCGCAGGGCGGTGAAAGGGGATTACTACCTTTCCGACCTTGAAGAAAAGCTTATTTCAAAGCTTGCCGAAAACTTTAAAAAGGTTATTGTTATTCAGAACACCGGGGCTGTTATTGACTGTGAATACCTTGCGGAAAACAGCGCGGTAAACGCCGTTTTGCTTGCGTGGCAGGGCGGAATGGAGGGCGGCGGCGCAATAGCCGACCTTATCTGCGGTGATGTTACCCCCTGCGGCAAGCTGCCCGACACAATAGCCAAAAGCTATGATTATTACCCCTCAAAGCCCGATTTCAACGAAAGCTTTGATTACCTCAACTACACTGAGGATATTTATGTCGGCTACCGCTATTTTGAAACGGTGCCCGGCAAAAAGGAGCTTGTGCGCTACCCGTTCGGCTTCGGCCTTTCTTACACAACATTTAAAATCACGGGCGCGGTTATCGGCGAGGATAAGGGCAGAATAAACGCCGCCTGCACCGTTACCAACACCGGAAAAGCAAGCGGCAAAGAAACCGTTCAGCTTTATTATGAGGCACCTCAGGGCAAGCTCGGCAAGCCTGCCAAAGTGCTCGGCGCATTTGCCAAAACTCCCCTGCTTGCCCCCGGTGAAAGCGCCACACTTGCGCTGGGCTTTGCCGTTACCGAAATGGCAAGCTTTGACGACCTGGGAAAATTACGCGAATCCTCACTTGTGCTCGAAAAGGGCAGCTTTAAATTCCACCTCGGCACCTCGGTAAGGGATACCGAAAAGCTCGGGTTCGAATACGAAGTTAAAGAAGATACCGTTGTTCGCACCCTCGGCAAATACTGCCGCCCGTTCAAGCTTTCAAAAAGGATGCTTGCCGACGGCAGCTTTGAGGCTCTGCCCACGGGTGAGGCAAGCTATTATTACGGTGAAAACTTACCGAGCGGCGCAAAGGCACCCGAAGTGACGGTTAAATTTGACAAGGTGGATGAAGAAATCAGCCTTGATGAATTTGCGGCACAGATAACCGATGAGGAGCTTATGGAATTTGTCGGCGGCCACGCACCCACCGGGGTTGCAAACACAGGCTGCTTCGGCCCCCTGCCCCGCCTCGGCGTGCCCGCCGTTGCAACGGCTGACGGCCCCGCGGGCTTAAGGCTCGACAAAGGAACGGGCATCCCCACCACCGCATGGCCCTGCGCCACCCTGCTTGCCGCCGCATGGAATCCCGAAATCTGCCGTCAGGTCGGCTCCGCCGCCGCGGCTGAGATAAGGGAAAACAACCTCGGCATCTGGCTTGCACCCGCCCTTAACATCCACCGCGACCCGTTATGCGGGCGCAACTTTGAATATTTCTCCGAAGACCCGGTGCTTGCGGGCAAATCCGCCGCGGCTGAAATAAGAGGAATACAGTCACAAAAGGTTGCCGTTTCAATGAAGCACTTTGCCTGTAACAACAAGGAGGCAAACCGTTTCGGCTGTGATTCGCGTGTTTCCGAAAGGGCGCTGCGTGAAATCTACCTTAAATGCTTTGAAATCTGCGTTAAGGAGGCTGACCCGTGGACGGTTATGTCCTCATACAACCTCATAAACGGCCTGCACACCTCCGAAAGCTGGGAGCTTCTTACCGGAATACTTCGCACGGAATGGGGCTTTAAGGGAATGATAACCACCGACTGGGGCGTTAAAAACGACCCGGTTAAGGAGATAAAGGCCGGCAATGATATGAAAATGCACTGCGGCTACCCCGCCGACCTTAAGGCCGGGCTTGAAGACGGGCGTATCACCCGCGCCGACCTTGAAGTGTGCGTTAAAAGAATACTGAGAATGTTCACAAAGCTTGCATAAAAATTATTACGGGAAGTGAAACAATGCTGCACAACACACCGTTTATTCAAAGCTTTATGGCTCACTACGATTACCCGCCGAGGGCTGTGAGGCTTTTCACCGAAATTCTTCAAAAGCTTGACGACAACGCCGTTTACGGCAAAATCTTTGATGACATAAGGGAAAAATTCCGCCGCCATAAATGCCGTATTGACGACAAGCTGCTGCTTGAGCTGTCCGCGCTCGGCAGGGCAATGGGTATCTATCATCCCTATTCGGTTCACTTTGTTTTTCTGCTCAGCCTTACCGAGGAGCTTCACACTCAATATGCTCTTATGGGCATTGATGAAAAAATCTACTATGACACCATGGCGGATTTAAAATACAAGCTGCTTGAATGTATCTCGGTCAAGGGCGTTGCCGGAACCTTTGTTGCAAGCTGGTTTGGCGAGTTTTTCCGCCTTGAAAGGGTCTGCTACGGCAGATTCCAGTATGAAACCGGCAGATTCAACACAAAGGAATTCAGGATGAAATGCGGAAAGATTCTTAAGCCCGATGACCTTGTTGTGGGCTTTCACATTCCGTCCTCCGGCGTTTCGCTCACCGACGAGGTAAGGCTTGCCTCTTACAAGCAGGCATATAAGCACCTTTCGCCGCTTTTCCCCGACGGAATAGTAATTTTCAACTGCGGGTCTTGGCTGCTTTATCCGCGCCACCGTGAATTTTTGCCGCAGAATTCAAACATTCTTCGCTTTATGGATGATTTTGAAATAGTCAGCTTTGAAGAAAAGAAGGATTTTCACGATGCATGGAGAATTTTCGGCAAGGATGCAAAGCTGCCGCCCTCAAAGCTGCCGAGGGATACCGCACTGCGAAAGGCCTATGCCGAATGGCTTGAAGCGGGCAACAAGGCCGGCGGCGGCCACGGAGTTATTGCCTTTGACGGCGAAAAGATTTTGAAATAATAAAAAAACGGGCTGTCGCCTCAGGCGCATACCGAAAAGCAAAAACTAAATAAAAAGAAATGAAGAGAAGGTAAATAAAACCGATTTATTCGGAATATACCTTCTCTTCTTTATTTTTTGAGTATTAAAAAGGACGGTTTGCTTTTCTATTCGTTTTTTCGCCCTCGATGTATCTTGATATTATCTTCGGTCGAAGAAAACGAATGGAAGCATCTGAATCCGCCAAGCCCTTTTTGCACAAAAAGCTTAGTGCGACAACCCCTTATTATTTCAGATTTTCAAAATCCGTTATTTCTGAGGGTTCTGTGCCCTCCTCGCCGAGGGGTTTCAGCATCCAGTAGATTCCCCTCCACTTTCCGAGCTTGTAGCCCGCCGTTTCAAAATGGGCAATATTCTTAAAGCCCGCCGCCTCGTGGAGCTTTATGCTCGGAATATTGTTGTCGAGCACCACCGCATAAATGTAGCGATAGCCCTGAGCGGTGAGAGTTTCGGCAAGCTTTGCATAAAGCGCCGAGGCTATTCCCTGCCTGCGCGGAGCATCCGGGGCAAGGGCAATAGTTGATTCCACATTCCAGTCATATGCCTCGTGCGGGCGCATCTGAGAGGCGTAAACATAGCCCAGAATTTTGCCGTCTTCCGCCTCGGCAACATAGAACGGGTATTTCTTTAATGTCTTTTCAATCTTTTCACGGTATTCAGCGATTCCGGGATTGACAACCGCGAATGTAATATTCTCCTCGTCAATGTAGGCACCGTAAATATCATGCACCGCCGCGGCATCCTCAGCCGTTGCGGTTCTTATGATATATTTCATTTTTTCAGTTTTCCTCTTTCTCTTCCTGCTTTGCGCCGTGCTTTTTGGTGTATGCCTTCATAACAAATGAGGCACCCAGAGCAAACACAACAACCGGAACTATGTAAATAAGGGTTTTGGGATTTGAAAGGTCGCCCTTGTTGCCGGCAAGTGCCCAAAGAATGTTAATGGGCAGGGTGCCGAGGTTTGCGCCGATGAAAAAATCCCTGAAGCCAATGCCGATTGCGCCGAGCATAAGGCTCGTTACATCACCGGGGATAAGGCCGGTTGCCTTGAGCAAAAAGGAGATTATAAAGCCGTTATTCTCGGTGAAGGCATCAAACTTCTGCACCTTGGGGAACTTGCGCTTCAAGGATTCATACATTCCGCTGCCGGTGAATCTGCCGAGATAGTAGGGGATAATCATACTTGCAACGGTAGCGATAAAGTTAACAAGGATAGCAACCCAGAGCTTATCGAATACTATTCCCGAAACAACAAACACTATTGAAGGGGTAATAACAAGCGCAAAGGATTTGATAACGGTAAACGCAACGATTATTGCCGCAACGGTAATAACGCTGCCCTTTAACCATTGCTGAAGCACCTCGGTGTTTTTAACCGAAATGTTGTATTTCTTCATAAGCACCAAAGCGGTTATGAGCATTGCAGCCATAAACACAACCGAGAGCACCTGAAGCACCTTTATGAGCTTATCGTAATTTTTACTGCGTTCCTTATTTTTAGTTTCCATTTTTTCTCTCATTTCTTAATAATATCAGAATGTGCCGTCTTTAATATAAACCGCGATAAGCTTCGGGAGCATAATAAGGAATTTGGGAAGCCACTCGCCGAAGGTGTAGGCCGCAAGACAGAGGAATGAGGGAACCACGCCGAGATAATATTCAACCTCACTTGTAGTATTATCACCGCTGAAGGTGGCTTTATTCTTACCGGTTTCTTTTGTTACCGAAAATTCATCTATCTGTGTAACGGTGTTCTGCTGACCCTCGATAACATTGCCGTTTTCATCCTTCTGCAAATCCTTGACAATATAGGATTTAAGGGTAAGAGTGCCGCCCTCAATGCTTATGCTGTTAAAGCAGCCGCCCACTCTGTTTTCGTCGGTGCTGTTCCAGTCGGAGCCGTTCCAGTAGTTGGCATAGCCGTTTTTCTGAATAGTGAGCGCCGCTATATTGTCGGTATCAAGGAAGTGGTCTGCAAGGAATTCGCGCACCTCATATCTCTTTGTGCCTGCCGTGCCGGAGAGAACATAGGTCGCGCCGCCCTCGGCGGGCTTGCCGCCCTTAAGGGGCTTTGTTCTCAGATACTGGTGGTCGTGGCCGCTCATAACAAGGTCAACATCACATTCGTCAATAACGGCAACAAGCGCCCTTTGAAGGAACATTGCGTCAGGCCACTTGCCGTCTTTGCCGAGAGTATAGGGTGTTTTGTGCATAAAAACGATTTTCCAATCCTTATCGGTGGAGTTCATATCGTTTTTGAGCCATTTGAGCTGGGTAAGAGTAATTGCAATGCTGTCGTTTGTGTTGAGCACCGCTATGTGAGCGTTGCCGTAATCAAAGGAATAGTTTACTCCGTTTTTGGTCTGAACGCTTTCGGAGGTGTCAAGGTTAAACATATTGTTGAACCAGTTTGCAGCACCGAAACCGTCATGGTTGCCGGTAACGGGGGCTATGGTGTAGGTCATATTGATATCGCCGAAGGCAGCGTCGTAATAATCCCACTGCTCATTATCCGAATCATTGGTAAAATCGCCGCAGTTAACAAGGAATTCGGCTTCGGGGTCATTTTCAAATGCTGCCGAAACAACATTTGCCGCACTCTCAAAATTTTCAAGCGAGCCTGCCTGAACATCGGCAATAGTGATAAAGCTGAATGAATCGTCGCCGTTATCGGTAACAAAGCTGCCCTCTTCGCTCCAGACTGTTCCGTCACCGACGCGGAAGCCGTAGGTTTCACCGGGGTTAAGCCCCGAAACGGTGGCCTTGTGCATATAGTTGCCGTTCCACTCCTCGGTAACCTTGTTGAGCACGGCGGCATTAACCGCCACGCCGTCGGAAAGGCGGTAAACCTGAACCTCGGTTCCGGTGGATTCATTTGTGTACCAGCAGAATCCGCGCTGAGTGCCCGCATTGCCGTTCATTGCAACCGAAATGCGGAAGGGCTCTTTGCCGTCGGCACCCTCTGCAAAGGATAACATTCCGCAAAGCGAAAAAATCATCGCAGCGCAAAGAATAACACTCAGGCACTTTTTAAGTGTCTTTTTCATTTTTATTCCTCCGTCATTGAAAAATAAGCAACATTCGCCATAATAAATGTTATTATACATCATTTATTTGAAACAAACAACACTTTTTATTATCTTTTTTATGTTTAAAACGGTTGAAATAATCTGCCTTTAATGTTATAGTTTTATTATATTCTATGAAAGGATGACAGCAGTTATGGATTTCAAAATGCAGCTCACCCCCGAACAGGAAGCGGTGCTCAACGGTTCCAAGGGTGAAACTATGGCAAAGGTTATGAAGACTCTTGTTATGTACGGCGAAGCCTTCGGTGCAACAAAAATGGTTCCCGTTACCTCAAAGATGGGCCACCTCGTCACAAGCTTCGGCCTCGGAGTAATGAAGCCGGTTTATGAGCTTATGGATAAGCTTATCGACGGCGGCGCACTCTCCGGCCAGAAGTTCTCCGTTGACCCCAAGCCCCTTGACCCCAAGGTTCCCTCAGATTTTCTCAAAAACTTTGTATTTAATAAGTTTATGTATTCCGTGCAGGACCAGTATGATGCTCAGCTTTCAAAGCTCGGCCTTGTTGACAGCAAATCATACACCTGCACCTGCTATATGGACGAAGTCGGCAACAAGCCCAACAAGGGCGAGATTCTTTCCTGGGCAGAGTCCTCTGCAGTTGTTTACGCCAACTCCGTTCTCGGTGCAAAGTGCAACCGCAACTCCGGCATAATCGAGCTCTTCGGCTCAATCGCAGGCTGTGTTCCCTATTTCGGTCTTCTTACCGACGAAGGCAGAAAAGCCACATGGATTGTTAAGGTTAACACCACCAAAAAGCCTGAGGCTCAGATTCTCGGTTCCGCAATCGGTATGAAGGTTATGGAGGATGTTCCCTATATAATCGGCATGGACAAATGGCTCGGCACCGAGCTCACCGATGACACCTGCGCTTACCTTAAGGATTTCGGCGCGGCTACCGCCTCCAACGGTGCTGTCGGCCTTTATCACATTGCAAACCTTACCCCCGAAGCCAAAGAGCAGGGCGAAAGCCTTGTTGTTGAGGGCGCAAAGGTTTATGAGATTGATGATGCCGAGCTCAAGAGAGTTCAGGACAATTATCCCGTTATGTGGAAAGATAAGAACGCCAAGCCGAAGCTCTGCTTCGTAGGCTGCCCTCATCTTTCAATCGCACAGCTTAACGAGTGGACCGACAAGGTTGCCGACGGCCTTAAGAAGAACGGCCTTAAGAAGGTTTCCGTACCCACCGTTTTCACCTGCGCACCCGGCGTTAAAGAGAAGTTTGAAAAAACTCCCGCCGCCAAGAAGCTTGCCGATACCGGCGTTGTTCTCAGCTACATCTGCCCGGTTATGTATATGAACAATCCCCTTGCCAAGAAAGACCCGGTTATCACCAACTCCAACAAGCTCAGAACCTACACCACCGCCCGTTACTACACAAGTGATGAGATTCTTTCCATAATCACAAAGGAGGTAAAGTAAGATGAAACAGTTCAAAGGACGCCCCGTTGTTGCAGGCAAATGCACTGCTCCCGCTCTTGTTTCCCACGGCGGTTTCAATACTCTTGCTTCCTTCCAGGGTGCTCTTCAGTTCGGTGAGCTCCCGATTATCGGCAACAAATACAAGCAGACTGAATGTGACGACCAGAACAACAAGGACCTTTACAGAAAGCCCATGCTCGGTAAGGCTCTCTGCCTGCCTCAGACCATCGGTTCAACCACCGGCGGTATGATTCTTTTCTGCGCAAAGTCACTTGGCAAATGCCCCGCCTGCCTGCTTTTCTCAGAGCATATCGACTCCCTTGCCGCCGCAGGTGCCGTGCTCGCCGCCAACTGGTGCGATGAGCCCGTTGTTACCATTGACTGCCTCGGTCAGGAGTTCCTTGATTATGTTAAAGACGGTATGACAATTTCCGTTGCCGAAGACGGTACCGTTACCGTTGACTGATTAACCGCTTAAAATTGACTAATCCCCCTGCGATTCAAATGAACCGCAGGGGGATTTTTTAATGATGTTATTTGAGAAGCTTTTTAACCATATCCGGCTTGCGGCTTGTGATGTTGTCAACACCGAGCTTTATAAGCCTTTTTGCGGCTTTTTCGTCGTTGGCGGTCCAGCCGGAAACAAGCAGACCCGCGGCCTGAACTGCATTGACAAGGCGTGAGGAAAGGCAAAGGAAGTTTGAGTTAAGGCCAACCGCTCCGCATTCCTTTATGAGCTTGACAATATCGGCACAGCGCTTTTCGGAATACTTTGAATAAGGAGTGGCGTTATAATTGAGATAATAAACCGCACCGGGGCACTGTTCTTTGACGGCGGGCACAAAATCACGGCCTACACCGGTAAAGAAGCAGCGGTCACCCATTCCCTTTTCCTGCCACATTTTGTAAACGGCGGCAAGGTCGGTGGTTTCTTTAACATCAATGTTAACGGTTATGTTCTTATCCTTAAGATATTCAAACGCATCCTCAACAGAAGGATTCTTTTCGGTTGCGGGGGTGTTGTGAGTCATAACGGGCTTATTGGTGCCATTTATGAAGCGAAGGTCAAATTCAACGGTATCGGCACCTGCCTCAACGGCAGCCTTCAATGATTCCATTGAATTGTCTTCGGTACCCATACATCCGGTGTGAGCGGTAACATTAATCTTTTTCATCTCAGATTACCCTTACCTTAATAACACCGTCAATCGCTTCAATAGCGGCGGTATCGGGGGCTGATTTAACATCGGCCACGGCATATCCGAAGCCCTTCTTGTCGGCGCTGACAAAGGAAGTCATACCGCAGCTTGCGAAGCAGGCGGAAATCTTGTCGCAAACACCCTCGCCTGCCTTGAAGATAACGCACACTCTTTTATCAAAAGCTGCGGGCAGGGCAACATTGGGCATATTAACGGAATTCTTGATAACGCCCTTTTCAAGGTAATCGGCAAGCTCAACAGCCGCCATAACAGCGCAGTTGTCTTCACTTTCGGGTGTGGAAGCGCCGAGGTGGGGGATAGCGGTAACACCGGCAGCGGTAATCTGCTTATCGGTGGGGAAATCGGTAACATAGGCAGCTGCCTTGCCGCTTTCAAGAGCGTCAAGAATAGCCTGCTCGTTAACAAGCTCGCCCCTTGCAAAGTTGAGGATTCTGACTCCGTCTTTCATCTTTGCAAGGCTGTCGGCGCTCACGGTATTGCGGGTGGCATCGTTAAGCGGAACATGAAGGGTGATGTAATCGGAGGCGGCGAAAAGCTCATCAAGGTCGGCAACAACCTTTACCGCCGGGTCAAGTGCAAGGGCTGCATTTACGGAAAGGAAGGGGTCGTAGCCGACAACATCCATACCGAGCTTTATTGCGGCATTGGCAACAAGGGCGCCGATTGCACCAAGGCCGATAACGCCGAGGGTTTTGCCCATGATTTCGGGGCCTGCAAAGGCACTTTTGCCCTTTTCAACAAGAGCGCTTACTTCATCGCCCTTGCCGGAGAGGGTTTTGCACCAGTCAACCGAAGCGGCAACCTTGCGGGAAGCAAGGAAAAGAGAGCAGATAACAAGCTCTTTAACCGCATTTGCGTTTGCACCGGGGGTGTTGAAAACAACAATGCCCTTTTCGGCACAGTCGGCAACCGGGATATTGTTAACGCCGGCACCCGCCCTTGCAACTGCAAGGGTTTTGGGTGAGAAAGCAAAATCGTGCATTTTTGCGGAGCGAACCATAATGGCATCGGGCTCTGCAACGGCATCGCCGCAGGTGTACTTTGCACCGTCAAGCTTTTCAAGGCCGTACTTTGAGATTTTGTTTAAAGTTAATATATTAAACATATCGCACCTCGGATTTTAGTTTTTCTTTTCAAAATCAGCCATAAATTCAACAAGCTTTTCAACACCTTCGATGGGCATTGCGTTGTAGATGGAGGCTCTCATGCCGCCGACTGAGCGGTGACCCTTAAGGTTAACAAAGCCTGCTGCAGCTGCATCGGCAACGAACTTTGCGTTGAGCTCATCGCTCTCGGTAACGAAGGTGACATTCATCTTTGAACGGAACTCTTTTTCAACGGGGTTGTTGAACATCCTGGAGTTGTCAAGGAAATCATAAAGAATGGCTGCCTTCTTCTCGTTGTGAAGCTTCATGGCCTCAAGACCGCCGAGGTTCTTAATCCATTCAAGAACAAGCTTGCACATATAAATTGACCAGCAGGGAGGAGTGTTGTACATTGAGTTATTCTCAGCCATAACGGTGTAATCAAGCATGGTGGGAATATTTTCGGGAGCCTTGCCGAGAAGGTCTTCACGAACAATAACAACAGTAAGGCCTGCGGGGGCAATGTTCTTCTGAGCACCGCCGTAGATAAGACCGAACTTGCTTACATCCATGGGCTCTGAAAGGAAGCAGGAGGAAACATCGGCGATAACGGGAGTGCTGCCGAGGTCGGGAACATAGTTCCAAAGGGTTCCGTAAATGGTGTTGTTGAAGCAGACATATGCATAGTCGGCATCATCACGGAAATCAGCCTTGGTAAGCTGAGGAATATAGGTAAAGTTCTTATCCTTGGAGGAAGCAACGGCCTTTGCGTCAAAGCCGAGCTTTACAGCCTCTTTGTAAGCCTTTGTGGAGAACTGACCGGTGAGAACATAATCCACCTTGCCGGTTCCGTTTGCAAAGTTAAGAGGAATAGAGGCAAACTGAGTTGAAGCGCCGCCCTGAAGGAAAAGAATCTTGTAGTTTTCGGGCACATTGAGAACTTCGCGGAAAAGCTCCTGAGCTTCATTGAAGATTCCGTCATAAATCTTTGAGCGGTGGCTCATCTCCATAACGGACTGGCCGCTTCCTTTATAATCGAGGATTTCAGCCGCTGCGCGGTTGAGAACACTCTCGGGAAGCATTGAAGGACCTGCGGAAAAGTTAAATACTCGTGACATTTTGGTTTCCTCCCCAATAAAGTTTAGGATTTAATTATAGAATACATTTCCCCATTCTTCAATACACGCATTGCATAAATTTACCCCTGCCCCGTGAGGTTTTATAGGTAATATTTGTGTCAGGGTGAATCAAAGCAAAATGCTTCCGAGTAATCCGTCTTCAAATCCATATATTTATCCACAATAAGTGCATTAATATACCTTTTGCCGTATACGGTTATTATTATGCTTTTAAGGATATTATCAATATCGGTTCTGAGCTTTACACCCGTTACTTTTTCAAGTGTTTCGGCATTAAGATAAATGCTTTGGTCACCTTCAAAGGGCTGAAAAATAAAATCTTCGCCCGGGTCAAACTCCTTGCCGTCGTGCATAAATTTAACCCCGTCGCGCTTTTGGAAAATACTCATATCGGGCGAAGCGGTCTTTTCTTTAATGCTTGTTTCGGGGGTTTCAAGCAGAATTCCGTTTTGAGAAAGTGCGCCGTAATCCTTAATAATGCTCTTTTCTCCGTTTTCATTAACCGAAAAGCTTACCAAATGAACACCGTCGGAGCCTTTGTCAACAAAGCCGAGGGTTAACGAATCGGGAAAATGAGAATAGCCTATGCACTCGGTAAGAGCCTTGTCCTTATAGCTGTTATCCATATATTTAAAAAGCGCCACCGTGACAACGTCCTTAAGCCCGGCGTCAACATCACCGGGGCCGAGAGCATAAATCTCATCTGTTCCGTCGCCGTCAATATCCTTATAAACGGCGTCGGTTATCACAAAGCCGACGCTGAGCGCATCGCCTTTCTTTTTGTTTACGATAATCGAATTGCCGTTTTCATTATCAACATAAAGTGAATTTTCGCTTTTTGAATCTGCACCCTGAGCCGTAAACTCATTAAGCTTTTCCATATCAAGATTTTCAAGCTTATAATCCTGAACGGCAAGCTCCTCGATTATCTCCTTTTCCTTTTTCGGAACCGGACTTTTTCCGCATGAGCCGAAAATGCACAGGCAAAAGGCACAAACAAGAATTGCCGAAACTGCTGATGTTAATTTTTTCATTGTTTTCACCCTCATATAGTGATATCGCCCCTTCAGTTTCCCGAAGGGGCGAATAATCGGTTAATAAATATTATGCTTCCACGATTCTTGTGCCGGAAACATTTGCAGCCTGATTGATTGTTGCCGAATAATCAACAACCTGCTGAATTCCGAGTGCATCGGAAGCGTCAATCTGACCGTCGGAGTTAATATCGGCAGCCACTCTCTGGCAATCGCTGAGTTCGGAGTTTGCAGCGCCGGTGGAGTAAGCGATTATAGCGCTCTTGTCGGTTCCGTCAACTCTGGCATCGCCGTTGATATCGCCGAAGAGAACAGCCGTGTAGCTGAACTTGGTAAGGCCGCCGCTGAAGCCGTCGATTGTGGAGCCTGTGCCCGAGCCGTAGGATGTGGCTGAGAAGAGAACATTCTCCTTATTGATACCGACTGTGTTTATCTTGGCGTCACCTGTTGAGTTATAGGAAAGGCCGATGATTTCGGGAAGACCGAAGATGTAGCCGAAGGTGATACCGCTTTCAACCCAGGGAGTACCGAATTCGATGGGAGTTTCTCCCTCTTCGGGAACATAGTCTTCGTTGATTTCAAGGCCGGGGGCAAGAAGGAATGCAAGGCCGTTGATTGCCGCATAAAGCTTTGCCGCCTGCTTGTCAACGTCTTCCTGCTCGTCGCTGCCGGGGAAGGTATCGGCAAGTTCAACAGAGGTCTGAAGAGCTGCAAGAAGTGAAGCAAATGTGCTGCTTTCGTATACGGGCTCACCGCTTTCGATATTGGCCTGCTCGGAGCTCTTGATGCGGCGGGCGGTTGCAATATACTGATTAAGCTGAGTGAGGTCGGCGGGATCGCCGAATAATACAAGGCCGTAGAAAGCTTCAAGAAGACCTTCACGAACGAATGTTGCCATTGACTGTGTTGTCTTTCTCTGTGAAGACTGGGTACTTACCTGGTTAACAAAATCAACTGCGCAGACATAAGCCTTGCGGAATGCGGCATAGCTCTTTTCGGTGTAAATCTTTGTGCCGTTTGCATCCTGATTCATTCCGCTGTTATAGGCATCGGCTGTTTTGGCAAGAAGCCATTCAACCTGATCGCTGCAAACATCCTTGTAGAATACTCTGCCGTTTTCGGACTTTGCAAGGTATCTGTTAAGGCCGTCATAGTAATCATTAAGTCTGTCGGAATATTTCTTAACCTCATCATACCACTCATTAACGCCGGTAACGATGTTGATGAGCATATCGGAGTTGCCTGCCTCATAACCGTGGTTGATATCAGCCTTGTTTATGGGAACAAGGCTGCCGCCGGTGGTGTTGGTGGTGGAGGAGGTGATGAACATGCTGTTGCCGTAGAGTGATTTAAGGTCCTTGATTACCTGAAGCTCGTTGAAATTAACGGTAAGCTCACGGTGAGTAAGATCAAGGCTGTTGTAATTGCCGCTTGAAACATACCAGGGATACATACAGTCGGGTGCTTTGCTCTGACTGGTGCTGGTTGAAAGATACTCCTGCCACTCTGCTGCAGCTTCGGGAACTGTCTTGGTGATGAAGTTCTTGTAATCGCTTATGAAATCGGCTGCATCTTCAAGGAAGTCGTTGTAGTAGTTGTAGGAGGAAAGAGCGGTTGAGAAATCCTCCTGCTCACGGTAAACATAGAAGGTCTGGCCGTTTATGGATGATGAATAAGTGCCGTTGCCGAGTGTTGAGGCATCGCCGGAGGAATAGATGCCCATTGCAAGGAAACCGGATTCTTCATCATAGGAATCAAGATAGCTGATTTCAATAGCGGTTTGCTGTGCTTTGTAATACTGCTTGTTTTCAATGAAGTTTGTGCCCTTACCGTCAAGGTTTACGGGTGTGTAATCGGTTTTAAGCATAAGATAGCTGCCTGTTTCGGCGGCACCGATTGAAACTTCATTGTGGGTGTAATAGGTTCTGCCGGCAACATAGTTTTCGGGAAGAGATACCGCGGAGGACGAGCTCTGTGAGGTAAAGAATGTGCCGTTTGTTGTTTCTGTAACAGTTGCCTCAACAAAAGCGGGGTCAAAGTATCTTGCACCGACAACATAGTTTGTGCCGTCAAGTGTTACGGGAACATAGGAATCATATTTTGTGTAAACGGTGTTTGACGCATCAGTAATTGTGAACCAGTCAACATCCGACACAGCCTTGAAGCGCTGGGTGTAATACTTCTTGGTTGAATCATAATCATCGGGAAGTGTTACCCTTGTGCCCTTAACGCCGATTGAACCGGCATTGGTTTCGGCAAGGCTGAGGGTATAATATGTGCCGACGGTGGAGGCATCAACATCAACCTCAACATAATCGGCCATATAAGTGTTTTCGTTCTCAATGGTCTTAACATAGTTTTCAAGCTGACCAACCGTTATCTGGCCCTGAGTAAGAACACCGCCGCTCTGTGCAGCATTGCGGAACGGGGTAACATATTCTGCCGACATTATAAGGGGAAGAACAGTTGCAAGAATGGGCTCAAGAACAAGGTAAGGATTCCAGGTGTTGCTCTTTCCGCCGAGAGCGTAAAGAAGCTGTTTAAGGAAATTGCCGAGAACATCTGAGGAAAGAAGAGGAGTGCTTCCGCCCGAAAGGCCGGTAAGGGTTGTGTTAACGGCATAGGCATCTCTGGTGCCGTAGGCGGGAAGAATGCAGTATTTGCCGGTAATTATATAGAATACACGGTCAATGATTCTGAAAAGAACAGAAAGAAGAGGAGCATTGAGGTCAGCATCGCTTCTGGTATTTCTGGTGAAGATACCGAAGAGCTGCTGAAGGTCAAAGTCAAGAACCGAGCCGATAAGCCAGCCCACAACAAGGTCGGCAGTTGAATCCATCGGGATAGCGGCATTGCCGTTAAAGCCGAGGGTATCGTG
>JAZUJM010000303.1:0-2052 GCA_045642785.1 Acutalibacteraceae bacterium
CGAGGAAAGAAAGCTTCAGCGTCTTTTCCGCAACAAAGAGGCTTCTCTTCTCATTAAACGCTGCAACGATTTCGGTGCGGGCGGTGTTTCGGTTGCAATCGGCGAGCTTGCCGACGGCCTTGAAATTGATTTAAACGCTGTTCCGAAAAAGTATGACGGCCTTGACGGCACCGGGCTTGCCATAAGCGAATCTCAGGAAAGAATGGCAGTTGTTGTTGCCCCCGAGGATGTTAAACGATTCAAAGAAATTGCCGATTCCGAAAACCTTGAAGCCACGGTTGTTGCCGTTGTTAAGGAAGAACCGAGGCTTAAGATGAAGTGGAACGGAAAATATATTGTTGATATTTCACGCGATTTTCTTAACTCCAACGGTGCCGAAAAACACATTGATATTGCACCCGTTAATCCTTGTGATTTCGGTAAAAATAAGGTTGAAGATTTTGAAACCGCAATTAAAGACCTTGCCGGTGATTTGAATGTTTGCTCAAAGCGCGGCCTTTCCGAGCGCTTTGATTCAACAATCGGTGCGGGAACAGTTATGATGCCCTTTGGCGGCAAAAATCAGTTAACTCCCTCACAGGCAATGGTCAACAAGATTTCGGTTGAAAAACAACACACCGACACCTGCTCATTTATGGCCTGGGGCTTTAACCCTTATGTTTCGGAGTGCAGCCCGTATCACGGTGCTTATCTTGCGGTTGTTGAATCAGTTTCAAAGCTTATTACTGCCGGTGCTTCTTTTGAGGATGTATATTTAACATTCCAGGAGTATTTTGACAAGCCGATGCAGGACCCCAAACGCTGGGGCAAGCCTCTTTCGGCACTTCTCGGTGCTTTCAAGGCTCAGCTTGATTACGGTATTGCCGCAATCGGCGGCAAAGATTCAATGAGCGGCACATTTGAAAATATAGATGTTCCGCCGACCCTTGTTTCCTTTGCCGTAACGACCGATAACAACGAAAATGTTATCACTCCCGAATTTAAAGCGGCAGGGCACAAAGTTTTCTGGCTTAAGCCCGAATATGACTGCAATTCTCTTCCCGTAGCCGAAAGCGAAAAAGAACTTTACTCAAAGGTAACCTCTCTTATGAGGCAGGGCAAGGTGCTTGCGGCTTACACGCCCGGTTTCGGCGGCGCGGCAGAGGCAGTAATGAAAATGTGCTTCGGCAACTCAGTTGGCTTTAAGTTTAACGATAATGTTTCACTTGATGATATTTTCGGTTACAGCTACGGTTCATTTATTCTTGAATGTGACGGTGATATTGACGGCGCCGTTCTTCTTGGTGAAACAACCGATAAAAACGCAATTTGCTATAATGGTAAATGCGTTTGCCTTTGCGACTTGCTCGGCATTTATGAGGGCAAGCTTGAAAGCGTTTATTCCTGCAACATAAAGCAGAGTGAAAAGGAAGTTCCGGCATTTTCATTTAATGCTTCTGAGCGTAAGGCTCCTGCAATCAAAACAGCAAAGCCCAAGGTGCTTATTCCCGTTTTCCCCGGCACAAACTGTGAGTTTGATACGGCAAAGGCGATTATGAGGGCAGGGGGAGAACCTGAAATAATGGTTATCAATAACCTTACATCCTCCGGCATTTCACAATCGGTTGAAACCTTTGCCAAAAAGCTTGCCGATTCTCAGATTGTGTTTATCCCCGGTGGCTTTTCCGGCGGAGATGAGCCCGACGGTTCCGGTAAATTCATAACCGCTTTCTTCCGCAATTCCAAAATTACCGAGGGCGTTCGTGAGCTTCTTAACAACCGCGACGGCCTTGTGGGCGGTATCTGCAACGGCTTCCAGGCTCTTATTAAACTCGGACTTGTACCTTTCGGTGATATAATTGATACTGATGACACCTGCCCGACCCTGACCTTTAACACAATCGGCAGGCACCAATCCAGAATTGTCCGTACAAGAATCGCTTCCAATAAGTCACCGTGGTTTATGAACACCGAGGTTGGTGAAATATATACTGTTCCCATTTCTCACGGTGAGGGCAAATTCCTTGCAAGTGATGAGCTTGTAAAGAAGCTTGCAGAAAACGGTCAGATAGT
>JAZUJM010000304.1:0-1816 GCA_045642785.1 Acutalibacteraceae bacterium
CCCCGGTTGGGCCGGGAAAAATAAATGAGCCAATCGGTCTTTTCGGGTCGCGCAGGCCCGCCCTGCCCCGGCGTATCGCCTTTGCCGCGGCGCTCACGGCGGCATTCTGACCCACTATGCGGCGGTGAAGCTCGTCTTCAAGCGAAAGCAGTCTTTCGCTCTCCTGCCTTGTAAGCTCCGTTACGGGTATCCCCGTCCACAGCGAAGCAATCTCCGCAATTTCACTTCGCCCCACCACCCCGGCATTCCTTTCGCTCTGCAGCCGCCAGAGTGTTTTTTCTTTATTCAGGCGGTCAAACAAATCCTTCTCCCTGTCCCTGAGCCCCGCCGCCTGCTCAAAATTCTGGGAATCCACGGCACTGAGCTTTTCCTCACCGAGCACTCTCAGCCGTTCTTCAAGTTCCTTTAATCCCTCCGGCGGGGTAAACACCCTGAGCCTCACCATTGCCGCCGCCTCATCCACAAGGTCTATCGCCTTATCCGGCAAAAAGCGGTCGCCGATATATCTCGAGGAAAGCTCCACCGCCGCTTCAAGAGCCTCATCACCGATTTTGACCTTGTGGTGAGCCTCATATCTGTCGCGCAGGCCTTTCAGTATTCCGAGCGCCTGCTGCGGCGAGGGTTCGGCAACCTTTACCGGCTGAAAACGCCTTTCAAGTGCGGAATCCTTTTCAATATGCTTTCTGTATTCTTCAATCGTTGTGGCGCCTATCACCTGCATTTCTCCCCTTGCAAGTGTGGGCTTTAAGATGTTGGCGGCGTCAACGGCACCCTCCGCCGAGCCCGCGCCTATCAGCGTGTGAAGCTCGTCAATGAAAAGGATAACGCTGCCCGATTTTTTAACCTCCGAAACCACGGATTTTATCCGTTCCTCAAAATCTCCGCGATATTTGGTTCCGGCCACCATTCCGGTTAAATCAAGGGCAATAATTCGCTTATCTCTCAGCGGCTCGGGCACCTCTCCCGTTGAGATTTTCAGCGCAAGGCCCTCGGCAATCGCCGTTTTGCCCACCCCGGGTTCACCGATAAGGCAGGGGTTGTTTTTTGTTCTGCGGCACAGAATCTGAACCACTCTTTCAATCTCCGTTGCGCGCCCTATCACCGGGTCTATCCTGCCCTGAAGCGCAAAGGCGGTAAGGTCGCGCCCGTACTGCTCCAGAAGCGGCAGTTCGGACTGTTTTTTGCTTTTTTCCGCCCCCTGCCCCACCCTTGCGGGCGATGATGAACCCGTAACCTTTGTTAAATCCGAAAGAAGCTCCTGCGGTGAAGCACCGAGCTTTGAAAGAATCCCGGTTGCCGCACAGCTCCCCTCTCGGATAAGCCCCATAAGCAGGTGCTCCGTGCCGGTGAAAGCGTGGCCGAGGCTCTTGCCCTGAACAATGGCGGAATCTATTATGTGCCTTGCCCTCGGAGTCATATCGCCGGGGGTTAAAACCGTTGGCGAGCCCGTGCCGGCGGTTATTCTGATAAGACTTTCCACCGCGGGTGCGGTGATTTTTCTTGCACTTAAAATCGAGCTTGCAAGGCTGCCCGGCTCCGAGGCAAGCCCCAGCAGCAAATGCTCGCTGCCGATATATGTGTGGCCGAGGTTTTCCGCTTTTGAAACTGCGCTGTTCAAAGCGTCGTTTGCTTTCTGAGTAAAGCCCGTAAATTTATACATATGCCCCTCCGTAAAAAAAATAACGCGGCAACATCTTCATTTCAGAATATGTTGCCGCGTTTGAATTTGTAAGTATATGTAATTATTTCAGAGCCTCTCTGACTGCCGTGGCTCTGAGCTCGTCACGCTTTGAAGAATCGGCACAGCCGGGATTTG
>JAZUJM010000305.1:0-3731 GCA_045642785.1 Acutalibacteraceae bacterium
CCCGGGCCATGCGGTCTTAGCAAGACAAGACCTGATATCAACTCCTTGGCTCACAGAACGACATGGCTACGATCCGACTTAGAATATCAAGTGTGTTGGCGCGGTTTTTATCCTTGCCCGCTTTCGGATTAACTACCATAAGGACTTTTTTGTTATCACTCATTTTTTACACCCTATTCAAATTATATATATTTTGTGCGAAATTTGCTTTTCTGTTGATTATACACTATGTTTATTAAAACTGCAAGTTAATAAATAATGAACTTTTATTGATGCTGTTAAACAATTAACCGGGGCGGGAACAAAAATACTTGTAAATAAAAATACGGTATGATATGATTTATCAAAAGCCCGGAAAACGGAGGAAAAAAGGTATGAAAAAAATAATTTCGGCGGTGATTGCTTTCTTCCTGTCGCTGCTTTCCGCATTCCCCGGAATAGTCGGTAACAATAACAACATAAATGAACCTTCTGACGGCCTTGTTAAGCCCGAAACCTGGGCGATGACCGACGGGCTCGGAAGAACCGTTCCGTTAAAGGAAGAAGCGGGCGAAAAGGACAACACAAAATTTGTGGGTGTGTTTTACTGGACCTGGCACACGAATTTCGGTTCCTCACTTAAAGCTAAAAATGCAACCGAAATTCTGGCACAGCACCCGGAAATACTGTATGATTTCGATTCGCCCATATGGGAAAGTGAAAGCTTTTATCCCGACGGCAGACCGTTTTTCTGGAATGAACCGATTTGGGGCTACTATTCCGACCTTGACGAATATGTGATAAGAAAAAACGCCGAGCTGCTTGCGGATGCCGGAGTTGATGTTATATTTTTTGACTGCACCAACGATACCGCCACATGGGATAATACCTGCCTTAAACTTTTTGAGGTTTTTGAAAAGGCTAAGGAGGACGGCGTAAATGTTCCCCAAATGGCGTATATTCTTCCGTTTTCGGCAGAAGAAAATGCGGCGATTTCCCTGAAACATCTTTACAGCGAAATATATTCGCAGGGGAAATATAAGGACCTGTGGTTTATGTGGGACGGCAAGCCGATGATTATGGCACACCCCAATGCCCTTAAAAAAACAAATTCGTATGAAAAGGAAATTCTTGATTTCTTTACATTCAGAACCAATGACCCCTCCTATTTTTCATCGGATAAGCTCTTCAGCTCAAAAACATGGGGATGGTGCAGCGATTATCCGCAGGCAAAATACGGCCGCTCTTTAAACGGCAGGGTGGAGCAGATGTGTGTTTCCGTTGCTCAGAATGCAAAAGACGGCAGGCTTTGCGCTCAGAATGCCGAAGGGAATGTTCAGGGCAGAAGCTTTACTCACGGTGATTACTCTTATTCATATGTTTACGGCGGCAAAACGATTACGGTGGATAAAAATATTGAAAATTCCGATTTTTACGGTTTGAATTTTCAGCAGCAGTGGGATTATGCAATCGACTGTGACCCCGATTTTATATTTGTTGACGGCTGGAATGAATGGATTGCCGGCAGATGGAAAGAGTGGGAGGGCACGAAAAATGCGTTCCCCGACCAGTTCAACGATGAACACAGCAGAGATATAGAGCCCTCCGCGGGCCGCCTTAAGGATTATTATTACAGCCAGCTGGTTGCCAATATAAGGCGATTTAAGGGAATCGGGGAAACCACCGAAGAATCAAACGGCGTTAAAACCTATTACCACTACGAAAACAGCACACTCAACCGTGACTGCGACGGCTGGGTCGGCCTGAAATATACAAACAGTACAATGAGAAACGATTTTGTAAAAGCTCAGGTCAGCAGCGACAACACCTGCATCAATTTCAAAATTTACTGCAAGGATGATATTTCACCCCGTACCGACAGCGCATGGATGAGGATTCTGATTGATACCGACACAAGCGGAGTGTCGCCCCAGTGGGAGGGCTTTGAATATATTGTCAACAGAGAAAACGCTTCCGAAAATACGGTAACGGTTGAAAAGTCAACCGGCGGCTGGAATTTCAGCGAAACCGGCAAGGCGGAGTATTCGGTTACCGGGAACTGTATGACGGTAAGCGTGCCGCTTTCGGCACTCGGACTTGAGCCCGGAAATGTGCATTTTAATTTTAAGCTTTCCGACAATATGCAGACCGACGGCGACATTATGGATTTTTATCTTAACGGCGATGTTGCGCCCGGTTCAAGGTTTACATTTGTTTATTAAGAGCGTTTAACTGTTGTTTCAGGTTGGGAAAAGGAGAGATTTTTATGGAAAAAAAGCCGCTTAAGGCCGTTATAGTCGGCGCGGGGCACAGAAGCATTGTTTATTCCGCCCTTGCCATGACAGAGCCGGATAAGCTTGAAATAGTCGGTGTTGCCGACCCGGATGAAAGGCGCCGCGAAATGGTAGCCGAAATGTTTGATTTGCCGGGTGAGCATCTTTTTGAAAGCGCCGCCGCACTTGCCGCCGCCCCGAAATTTGCCGATGTTATAATTAACGGCACCATGGACCGGGTTCATGTTGAAACCACCGTGCCCCTGCTTGAAGCGGGCTACGATGTGCTGCTTGAAAAGCCCTTTGCGATAAATGAGCAAGAGGCAAGGACACTTGTTGAGGCGAGCGAGAGAACCGGGCGAAAGGTAATGGTGTGCTTTGTGCTTCGCTATGCCCCGTTTTACAGCGAGATAAAAAAGAGAATAGTAAACGGCGATATAGGTGATATAATCAATATTCAGACAACCGAATTTGTATCTTATCACCATATGTCAACAAGCCATGTCAGGGGAAAATGGAATAACTCCGAGCGCTGTCACTCCTCCATGCTGCTTGCAAAGTGCTGCCACGATATTGATATTATGATGTGGCTTATGGGTGATGACAAGCCCGCCGCCGTTTCAAGCTTCGGGTGCAACAAGCAGTTTGTGCCGGGCAACGCCCCCGAAAACGCGGGCACAAAATGCCTTGTTGACTGCCCGCTTGTTGATGAATGTCTTTATTCGGCAAAAAGAATATATATCGACCACCCCGACAGATGGTCGTTTTATGTGTGGGATAAGCTTGAGGGCATTGAGGACCCCACCATTGAGGATAAAATCAATCTGCTTAAGGGTGACAGTCCATATGGCCGCTGTGCCTACAAGAGCGACAACAATGTGGTTGACCACCAGAGCGTTATGGTTAATTTCAGAAGCGGCGCCACGGGCACTCACAATATGATAGGCGGCAGCGCAAGCGGGCGCAGAACGATAAATATTGTGGGCACGAAGGGCGAGATATACGGCGAATGTGAAAGCGGAAAATTCACCGTTTCATTCATTGACCCCGCTCCCGGCTGCGAGCACCGCGACGAAACGGTTGACACCGCAGTTAAAAACGATTCACACGGCGGCGGAGATCTGGCGCTTGTGAGGGATTTTGTTGCATGGGTAAGAGGGGAGCAGACCACCCTTTCCTGCACATCACTTGCCGATTCATTAAGCGGCCACCTTGCCGTGTTCCTTGCCGATAAATCAAGGGAGCAGAACGGCAAGGTTATGAAAGTGGAGTTATAACTGTTGCGGAATACAAAAACCGGCTTAAAAGACAGGAGCGCCCCCGGGGCAGTGTGAACGCCAAATCAGAATTTGTGAGGTTGAAATGAATATTATGAAAAAAACTTTTGCTTTAATTATTGCGGTATTTGTTATTCTTTCATCGTTCTGCGTTACGACTTTTGCCGAAAACGGTAACGCACTGCCGCAAAACGCGGTTATT
>JAZUJM010000306.1:0-7924 GCA_045642785.1 Acutalibacteraceae bacterium
GACCGCTTGGCCTCCGACTTTGGTTTTGCCGATTTCAACCGCGCTGGAGCGGAAAATGACCTCCATTTTATCGTTTATCGGGGTGTAGTTGCCGTCGGCATCTTTTACCGTTGCCGAGCAGGTGTAGGAGAAATAGTAGATGCCGGGCACGGTGGAGATTTTTTCATTTATGGCAAGGGCGTTATCAATGTGCATATCGTGGGCGGCGTTATCCGCCTCGGGAGTGCCGTCGGCGGCACGGTCGGCGTGAAGGCCGTAGGCCGTGGTGCCGTTGTGGGGGGCGGCGAGAGTGGTAAGGGAGTAAATCCAGTCACCTTTTCCGCCGGTGAAAAGCGGCGAAAGCTCGTTTGCGGGTGTAACGGCGGCTTCATCGGCGCTGCCGTTTGCCATAAGCTCGGCGAGCAGGCGCACCGTTACCCCTCCGAATGAGTGGCCGAAAATGTTGATTTTATTCTCTGCACTCCAGTTTTCAATAAGCGGGTCTTTTGAATAATCCCTGCCGTAGCGCTCGTGGCCGCAGCGCTCGGAGTGCTCTTTGCCGTAGTCGGTAACGCTTCCGGTAAGCTGGGCATAGAGCTCACAGGCTCTGTCCCATGCGCTGCCCTGGGGGGCAACCGAAGCGGCAACAACATTAAAGCCGCGGGCATTCATATATTTGGTGAAGCTGCCGCCGAACATACCCCAATAGGGCATAAAGTTGTTTTGAAAATCGTAGCTGCCCCAGCCGGAAAGGCCGTGAACCATGACAAAGGTGTAGTTGGTCTTTTGCGAAGCGGTGTCAAGCTCCGCTTTCGGGATGTTCAGCGTGGGGAAAAGGAACATAATCAGCGACATTAAAACAGAAATAATCTTTGACATAATCATCATCCTTTTTCATTTTAATTGCACTTTTGTAAATTATATCATCCGCCGCCGCTGATTTCAATATTTCTTTTTTTCAGCCAAATAAAAAGCGTGAGCGGCAGCCGGAGCGGCCTCTCACGCGGGGAATATGTATTTTGCTTTACCTTGTGTGCTCCAAAAGGGTGGCGGGAACGCCGGCGTATACTCCGCGCTCCTTAATGCTTTTGGTAACCACTGCGCCTGCGCCGATAACACAGCCGGAACAGATTGAGGTGTTGTTGCGGATGGTGGAGTTGCCGCCGATATGGGTTCTTTCGCCGACTTTTACGGCACCGAGCAGGGTGGCGTGGGGCGAAATGTGGGCAAAGTTGCCGATAACATTGTCATGCTCAACGACCGAAAGGGTGTTGATAATGCAATGCTTGCCGACAACCGCACAGGCATTGACAACAGCGCCCGCCATTATAACCGTGCCTTCACCGATAACGGCACTTTTTGAAACTATGGCAGAGGGGTGAATCGCCGTGTACCAGTTCAAATCAAATCTTGAGGCTATGCGGTAGCGGGTTTTGTTGTCGCCGATTCCGATAACGAAAGAGGCTTCGTCGGCGTAATCGTCGGCATCATCTATTTTGCCGAGCACGGGGTAGCCCATAACCGAACCCTCAACAAAATCATCAAGAAAGCCCAGAAGCTCATCACCGCTTAAATTAACGGAATCCGCAATAACTCTGGCGTGGCCGCCCGCGCCGATAATGATAACCTTTTTCTGCATAATATAACCCCTTAATTGAAATACTGGGTAAATTATACTTTTCTTTGCCATTGTTGTCAAGTTTAAGCGGCAAGACACTTGCGCTATTTCGATTTTAGTTATATAATAGATTAAAAATTATTGAGGGAAGATGAAAAAAGATATGGATATTATGGATATCGCCTCAAAAGGCATAAGAGCAATTACCAAAAGCTACGGCAAAAAGGTTGCCAAATCAACCGCCGTGCCCGAAATCAAAGAGAACAAGCCCGTTACCATTGAGGGCAACGAATACCGCATAGGTTTTTCAAGGGCACAGATTATGCCCGATTTTCCCGGTGACGGCAAGGATATTTATTATATTGCGGGCCACGGCTCCGGCCACAAGATGGAAAACATCATTTCCCCCGTTTACATCCACGCCGTGTGGGCAGACTGCGGCTCGGATAACGGTATTCTGTGGCTTTCGGCGGATATCGTAGGCCTTACAAGGGTAGAGGTTAACAAAATCCGCAAGATGATTTGGGATTCCGGCAAAATCAAGGGCTGTCTCGGCATAAATGTATCCACCACCCACAGCCACTCCGGCATTGACACCATCGGCTACTGGGGCAAGCCCAACCTTGTCAGCATTCCCTCCGATGGCAAGGTGCAGAAATATATGGATATGCTTATGAAAACCGCCGTTCAGGTGGCAGAGGAGGCATATGAGGCAAGAAAGCCCGGCAAGCTTTATTCCGGCAGAATCGCCGTGCCCAACGGACTTCACCCCAAGCGCGATTTTGTTGACAGGCACGAGGTTTTAACCCGCCTTCGCTTTGTTCCGGCAGACGGCAGCGCCGAAACCTGGATTATGAACTTCGGCGGCCATCCCAATTCACTCGGCGGCAAAAACCGCTCACTCAGCGGTGAATATCCTTACTTTATGAGGGAACAGATTCTTGAAGAAAACGGTGCAAATGTGCTTTTCGGCGTGGGTGCAATAGGCGGAATGGATGCCGCCCAGCTTGATGAAAACGACCCGCTCAACTGCGTTAAGCTTCAGGGCAAAATGCTTGCCGATGCCGCGCAGAAGATTGACAACGACCGTGAGCTTGTCCCGGTTATCAAGTTCCTTAATCAGCCGTTCTTCCTGCCTATCAACAACAATGTTTTAACCCTGCTTGCAACCCGCAATGTTATGAGCTTTAACGCTTATCCCTGCGCCGAGGGCAGCGAAATGGGCATAGCGATGATAACCGAGATGACTTACATCACCTTCGGCGACCAGAAGATTCTGCTTCTGCCCGGTGAAAACTTTGTTTCAACGGTTTACGGCTCCTACAATTCAGCCAAGGAATCCGCCACGGGTAAGGGGCCGGAAATCAATCCCGTACCCCTTGCCGAGATTGCCGGCGACCCCGAGCTTATCTCCTTTGCAGTTACAAACGATATGACCGGCTATGTGGTGCCGCCCAACGATTTTGTGCTCAATCCCACTCAGCCCTATCTTAACGGCTATAAAGACCGCTTCGGCAAAAACCACTATCACGAAACCAACTCAATGGGCCCCGGCACTCAGAAAGCCATTGCAGACACCTTTAAAATGGTTGTTAAAAACTTCGGTTAATTAAAAATCGGCAAGCCTTGAAGGCTTGCCGAAATTTTTTTGCTTTTCAGATAATTATTGCTCCGGTTTAGGGAACCTCATGGTCCACGATTGCAGGCGAAGCCTGTCGGAAAGATATTTATCCTCAAATTTATCCGAGTGCCGCCAGGTGCCTTTAAAAGAGCAGTCACGAACGGCGGGCAGAATATCAAGGCAGGGGAGCTGAGACGAGGGGAAAACAGTTGATTCCGCCTTGCCGCAAAGGATATCAAGCGCAGCCCTGAGCCAGTCGGCAGGGCCCAATTCCTTGCCGCCGACGGTGATTTTTTCGGGGATAAAGGTGCCTGTTCTTATGCTTTCGGCGCTTTTCTTTATTTCTTCCGCCGAAACGGTGATTGAACCGGAAATCCCGAACGGCTCTGAAAGCAGGCCGTAAACCTTTTGGCAGGTGTGTTCCCTGCTGCCGTTCAAAAGGTCAACGCAGGCATAAAAGATATCGCTCAATGAAAATGAATCGGGGGCAGTAACGGGGAAAAGCTCCCTTGAAAGGCTTTCTTTTATCTCAAACAAATCCGCACGGGTGATAACTCTCGGCGGGCAGTCGGCAAGCTCCCGCGCAATATCGCGGTAGGTGACAATCCGAAAGCGGCTGTCATTTTTAATCAGCTCAACAATGCGTTCAAGGTTTTTGTAAAAGTGCTCGCTCTGCTCCTGCGGGCGGCGCCTGCACTCTTTCCATTTTCCGAATTCGCAAAGATTTTCTTTGTCATAATTCAGAATATCCCACCATTCATCAAAAAGGCTTGCGTTGGGGTGGGTGTAGATAACCGCCCTTTTGCGCCCGGCAAGTCGGTCAAGTACATTTTTAAGGGTGCTTTCATCACAGTTAAAGAAATCCTGCTCACAGCAGTAGGCATAATCAATGTGAAAAATGTTGCAGTACCAGCTGCCGGAGCCGTTTTCCGGGTCGCAGAAGGTGTCGGCGTAAATCGGGATACCCATATCCGCATAGGCATACATGGCGGCATAGGATTTTGAATTGCCGGGCGGCACGGCGGCGTAAACCTTATCCGTGCCCATCGCTTCTTTAATAAGGCGCAGCGCCTCGGTTTCGCGGCGGATAACCTCGCTGCGGGCAGTGTCAAAATCCGCAATATCGGTATATTCATTTATCATCGGGTGAAGGGTGTGGCCATAGGTGTGCAGGCCGATTTCGTGGTGACGGAGTGCCTCGATAACATCGCTACGCCCCCAATTAATCAGCTGCTTTGCAAGAAGCCCCACAAGGCAGAAGCACCCTTTTACCCCGTGCTTCCTCAGAATTTCAGCCTCGCGAAGAATGGCGTTTGCGGCGGTGTTTGAGGTGAAATCCTCGGTATCAAAAGAAAATACAATATCAGTCATATATTTTCAGCTTTCAATGCAGTAACTTTTGTATTTATCGGCAAGCTTGACATCAACGGTCAGGTCAAGAAATACTCCGTTTTCGCGGTATTCCTCGGCGTGAACCACTCCGTCTTTGCGAAGGAGTGCCGCTGCGCCGCCGTCGGTGTAGGGGATAATCATTTTAAGCCTTATGCGTGAGGGCGGCAAAGCCTTTGCCACCGCTTCAAGCAGGCGGTCAAGCCCCTTGGCGTTAACAGCGGAAATCGCGACCGAATCGCGCTCGGCTCTGAACGGCTCGGCACCGCAAAGAAGGTCAACCTTGTTGTAAACATATACTATCGGTTTGCCCTCGCAGCCGAGTGATTCAAGCAGCTCGGAGGTTACTTTTAAGTGTTCCGGGTGTTCCGGGTCGGAGGCGTCGCACACATTCAGAATAACATCGGCATCTGCCGCCTCTTCAAGGGTGGATTTGAATGCCTCAACAAGCCCGTGGGGGAGCCTGCGGATAAATCCTACGGTGTCAATGAGCATAACCCTGCGCCCGTCGGGCAGCACAAGTGCGCGTGAGGTGGGGTCAAGGGTTGCAAAAAGCTTATCCTCAACGAGCACATCCGCTTCGGTGAGCGCGTTCATAAGGGTTGATTTGCCGGCGTTGGTGTAGCCGACAATGGCAACGGTTTCAACTCCGTCTTTATTTCTTCTTGCCCTTGCAAGGGTGCGGCGCTTTTCAAGCGCTTCAAGCTCCTCTTCAAGGCGGTGAATCCGGCTTCTGATATGGCGGCGGTCGGTTTCAAGTTTTGTTTCGCCGGGGCCTCTTGTGCCTATTCCGCCGCCGAGGCGCGACATCGCCTTGCCCTTGCCGGTAAGGCGCGGCAGAGTGTATTTGAGCTGGGCAAGTTCAACCTGAAGCTTGCCCTCGCTGCTCCTTGCCCTTGCGGCAAAAATATCAAGAATCAGCGTGGTGCGGTCAATAACCCTCACATTGGTGAGATTTTCAATATTCCTTTGCTGGGCTGGGGAAATCTCCGCATCGGCGATTATAAGGTCAACCTCGTTGTTCTCGCAGAATTCGGCAAGCTCTTCAAGCCTGCCCGTGCCCAGAAAGGTGCCGGGCTCGGGTGAGGAGCGCTTTTGCACCATTCGCGCAACGGTTTCGCCGCCCGCGGTGGAAACAAGCTCTTCAAGCTCGTCAAGCGATATTTCACAGTCAAAATCGCCTGTGTCAACGCTTATGAGAACCGCTTTTTCAGGTTCGATTTTATTTTCGATAAATTCCATATTACTCCGTTTTTATCAATCGGCAAAGCCGTCGGGGTTGTTGAGCTGCCAGCGAAGAGAATCCTCGCACATTTCGTCAATCCCTCTTTGCGCTTTCCAGTTCAGCTCCCTTTCGGCCTTTGACGGGTCAGAGAAGCAGGTGCCGATATCGCCCGGGCGGTTTGCAGCCATAACATAGGGCACGGGCCTGCCGAGCGCTTTTTCAACAGCCTTAACAAGTTCAAGCACGCTGTAACCTTTGCCGGTGCCGAGGTTGTAGGTGAAGCAGCCCTTGCAGCCGAGAATTTTGTCAAGTGCACAGATGTGACCGAGCGCCAAATCAACCACATGGATGTAGTCGCGCACACCTGTACCGTCGGGGGTGTCGTAATCACCGCCGTAAACATTAAGGTGGGGAAGCTTGCCGGCGACAACTCTCATAATATAAGGCATAAGGTTGTTGGGTATGCCCTTGGGGTCTTCGCCTATGGTGCCGCTCTTGTGAGCACCGATGGGGTTGAAATAACGAAGCAGGCAAACGCTCCACTCCGGGTCGGAGGCGCAAAGGTCGCGAAGAATCTGTTCAATGTAAAGCTTGGTGGTGCCATAGGGGTTTGTAGTTTTGCCGGTGGGCATATCCTCCCTTAACGGTGAGGCGTTTTCGCCGCCGTAAACCGTTGCAGAGGAGCTGAAAACCATTTTTTTGCAGCCCGCTTTATTCATCGCACGGCAAAGGGTAACCGTGCCGCCTATGTTGTTGTCGTAATATTCAAGGGGAGCAGAGCAGCTTTCCGACACGGATTTGAGCCCGGCAAAGTGAATGACGGCCTCAATGCTGTTTTCGGCGAATATTTTATCAAGCCCCGCCTTGCTGCGGATATCGCAGTTGTAAAATTTAATGGTCTTGCCCGTGATTTTTTCAACACGGTTTAAACATTCTCTCTTGCTGTTGCAGAGATTATCGAGTATAATAACATCATATCCGGCATTGATAAGCTCAATAACGGTGTGTGAGCCGATGAAGCCGACGCCGCCGGTGACTAAAACAGACATAATTCATACCCCTTTGTGAAAGTAATTTTCGGCTTTTAACCGAAAGCAACCACAGTATATTATGAAATAAAATGCCGAAAAAATCAATATTTATAACAACTTTTATTTGCTTTTTTATTATGAATAAGGTTAGGAGAAGCTGATATTATGAATCTTTGCGATATAAATGCCGTTCGCGGCCTGCTTGAAGAGCACGGCTTTAAGTTTTCAAAGGCTCTCGGTCAGAATTTTATCATCAACCCCTCGGTTTGCCCGCGTATGGCGGAAGAGAGCGGAATTGATGAGGAAAGCGGCGTGGTTGAGGTTGGCCCCGGTGTCGGAGTGCTGACCGTTGAACTTGCCAAAAGGGCGAAAAAGGTGGTTTGCATTGAGCTTGACAGCCGCCTGCTGCCCGTGCTTGACAAAACCCTTGCCGGTTATGATAATGTTGAGGTCATCAATGCCGATGTGCTCAAAATCGACCTGAATGCCCTCATTAAAGAAAAATTTCCCGGTATGAAAGTCTTTGTGTGCGCCAATCTGCCCTATTACATCACCTCACCCGTTATAATGAGCCTTTTGCAGAGCAGGCTGCCCGTTGAGGCGATAACCGTTATGGTGCAGAAGGAGGCGGCGCAAAGGATGTGCGCCGAGGTCGGCGGCAGGGATTCAGGTGCGGTGACGGTGGCGGTCAATTATTATTCAAAGGCGGAAAGGCTTTTTGATGTTTCGGCGGGTTCGTTTATGCCCGCACCGAAGGTTGACAGTTCGGTTATGCGCCTTGATGTTTGCGCCGAGCCTCCGGTGACGGTTAAGGATGAGGATTTCTTCTTTAAAACCGTCAAAGCGGCCTTTGCCCAGCGCAGAAAAACCGCACTCAATTCCTTAAGCTCCGGGCTCGGATTGAGCAAAGCACAGGTTGCAGGCGCTATCGAAAAATGCGGATTCCGCGCCGACCTTCGCCCCGAAACGCTCAATATGAGTGAGCTTGCCGCGCTCAGCGATGCTCTGCTTGAATTGCAATAATCATAACATTAAATTTGCCGCCGCGGTTCATTTGAACC
>JAZUJM010000307.1:0-7035 GCA_045642785.1 Acutalibacteraceae bacterium
GAAAGTGATGAGGCACTTAAAACGGCGCTTGCCCTGTTTTCGTAAAAAATATTTTTCAAGGAGGAACACAAAATGAAAATCTTCTCCGCTTTGCTTTCTTTAATTGTCACCCTCACCTCATTCCCGTTCAGAACGGTGAGCGACAGGGCAAAGGATTTCAGGCTCACCGCCTACTGCGTGGGCAATAATTTTGTTGATTCCTCAAGAATTGACCCCTCCCATTTTGCCGACCTTACCGATGTTATCCTTATCGGCGTTGCCAATTTCAACACCGAGGGCGAAATAGTGCTCAGCGACAATTTTGAAGTGATACTGTCAAACATCAAGGCGGCGATGGCGGGCTCCGAAGCGAATCTTTATCTTAACCTCATCGGCCCCGGCTGCCGTATTCAGTCAGATGACTGGAATGAGCAGATGAAGGACCAAAGCAAATACCACAACCTTGCTTTTAACAGCGGCAAGCTCGAAAACAACATTCTTGCAGCCCTTGAAAAATACGGCTTTGACGGCGTGTTTTTTGATTATGAATACCCTGTAACCAAAGAGGACTGGGCTGTTTTTGACAGCTTTCTTCTTTCGCTTGATTCCGTACTCGACGACGATTATAAAATCGGCTGTGCAATTTCAGCGTGGCTCACGCAGCAGTCGCGCAAATCAATAAAGGTAACCGACCTTGTTGAGGTTATGGCCTATGATATGTGGGAAAAGGACGGCACCCACGCATCCCTCAGAGGGGCAAAGCAGTGCATCCGCCAGATGATTATTAACGGCTACAAAAAAGAACAGATGGATTTGGGAATCCCGTTTTACGCCCGCCCCACCACCGGCGAAGCCTACTGGTACGGCTACAACGGCTACTGGGATAAGCTTGATGAAAAGGGCTTCTGCTATGATGATGCAACCGGTTTAACCTTCTCCTTTAACGATTACAGCGCAGTTTATGAAAAAACCGAATGGGCAATAAGGCGCGGCCTCGGCGGCGCAATGGTGTGGCACTATTCCTGCGATGTGCCGAAGGATAATCCCCTTTCGCTTTTTAACGCCATGGCAAATGCAAAGGCCGACCTTTCAAAGTGACAATGAACAACAAACCCGAAGAAAACAGAATATATGTTGCGATAGATTTAAAATCGTTTTATGCCTCCGTGGAATGTGTTCTGCGGGGGTATGATCCTTTTGATGTGAATCTTGTGGTTGCCGACGAAACCCGAACCGAAAAAACCATCTGCCTTGCCGCCTCCCCGGCAATAAAAGCTCACGGAGTTCCGGGCAGGGCAAGACTTTTTGAGGTGGTTGAAAAAGCAAAGGCAATTAACGCCGAGCGGCGGCAGGCGGCACCCGGCAGGCGCCTCACCGGCAAATCATTTTTTGCAAGTGAGCTTAATCGGAACCCGTCCCTGCAATTCGATTTCATTATCGCCCCGCCTCAGATGGCCTACTATATGAAGGTCAGCACCGAGATTTTTAATATCTACCTTAAGTATGTTGCGCCTGAGGATATTCATGTTTATTCTATAGACGAGGTTTTTATTGATGCAACAAATTACCTTGCCACCTATAAAATGAACCCCCGCGAATTTACTATGATGCTCATTAAGGATGTGCTTTCATCAACCGGGATTACCGCCACGGCGGGGATAGGCACCAACCTTTATCTTTGCAAAATCGCCATGGATATTGAGGCAAAGCACATTGAGCCGGATGAAAACGGGGTGCGTATTGCCGAGCTTGATGAAATGAGCTACCGTGAAAAGCTGTGGAGTCACCGCCCGCTGACCGATTTCTGGCGCATAGGGCGCGGCTATGCCACAAAGCTGGAGGCAAACGGCTTTATGACCATGGGCGATGTGGCACGGTGCTCAATCAATGATGAAGACCGTCTTTACAAGCTTTTCGGCGTTAACGCCGAGCTGCTTATCGACCACGCCTGGGGCTGGGAAAATGCAAAAATAGCCGATATAAAGGCCTACACGCCGGAGAATAACAGTCTGAGCTCCGGCCAGGTGCTCCCGGAGCCGTATTCCTTTGAAAAGGGCAGGCTTATAGTGCGCGAAATGACCGATTTGCTTGTGCTTGACCTTGTAAAAAAACGCCTTGTAACCGACCAGATGGTATTAACCGTGTGCTATGATGTGATTAATCTCACCGACCCGGCGGCGGAATACAGCGGCGAAATAAAAGAGGATCATTACGGGCGAAGGGCGCCGAAGCCCGCCCACGGTTCAATTAACCTCGGCACCTTCACATCCTCCACAAAAAAGATAACCGAGGCGGTAATCAGCCTTTATGAAAGAATCGTAAACCCCTCGCTTTTTGTGCGCAGAATGTATGTGGTGGCAAATCATATTGTTGATGAGCGAAGCGCGCCCGCCGAAACGGATGAGGGCGAACAGCTGAACTTTTTTACCGATTATGCCGCAAGGGACGAAAAGCGAAAGGCCGATGCCGCGGCAATGGAAAAGGAAAAGCGAATGCAGCTTGCGGTTATTGAAATTCAGAAAAAGCACGGAAAAAACGCGATTTTAAAAGGCATGAACCTTGAAGAGGGCGCAACCACGGTGGAGCGAAACAACACCGTGGGCGGCCACAAGGCATAATATAACAAAGGGGATGATAAAATGAGCGGCAAATATGATGATATAATAAATCTTCCGCACCACCGCTCGCTTGTTCATCCGCATATGAGCCCCGTTGAGCGTGCCGCCCAGTTTTCACCCTTCGCGGCACTCACCGGCTATGAGGCCTGCATTGAAGAGGCGGGCAGGCTCACCGACTCCCGCGCCGAAATAACCGAGGAGCAGGAGGAAAGAATAGACGCCGCCCTGCGCCTTGCCTGCGGCGCAGACCGCCCGGATGTTACAATCACCTGCTTTATGCCGGATGAATTTAAAGACGGCGGCGAATTTGTTAACATTACCGGAAAAATAAAAAAAGCCGACACGGCAATCGGCAAGCTGATAATGGAAAACGGCACCGAAATCTGGCTGGACGATATTACCGACGCCGTTTGCGAAGCCGAAAGCAAAAATAACTTTAACTCAGAGGATTATTGAAAATGGATAACAAAAGAACCGAGCTTTTTGAAACCTGCCCCATACCGAAAGCGGTGATGACCCTTTCGGTGCCCACGGTGCTGAGCACCCTTGTAATGGTACTTTATAATGTGGCGGATACATATTTTGTCGGCATGCTCAACGACCCCGTGGAAAGTGCCGCCGTTACCCTTGCCGCCCCGGTGCTGCTTGCGTTTAACGCGGTCAACAACCTTTTCGGCGTGGGTGCTTCAAGCATGATGAGCCGCTCGCTCGGGCGAAAGGATTATGACACGGTTAAAAAATGCTCCTCTTTTTCATTTTACTGCGCCGCCGCAAGCGCCCTGCTCATTTCCCTGCTGTGCACGGTGCTTAAAAGCCCGCTTTTAAATCTGCTCGGCGCGGATGAAGTAACGCGCGAGGCAACGGCAAGGTATCTTGTGTGGACCGTCAGCTTCGGCGCGGCACCCGCAATACTCAATGTTGTGCTCAGTAATATGGTTCGCTCGGAGGGTTCATCCCTGCACGCAAGCATAGGGGTAATGAGCGGCTGTTTGCTCAATGTGGCACTTGACCCGTTTTTTGTGCTGCCCCGCTTTGCGGGAATGGGAGCCTCCGGCGCGGGGCTTGCAACCTTTATTTCAAATTCCGCTGCCTGCATTTATTTCTTTGTTCTTCTTTTTGTTAAAAGAAAACAGACCTATGTTTCGCTCAGCCCCAAAAACTTTGTTATCCGTAAGGATATTGTTAAAGAGGTTTTCGGCGTGGGAATCCCCGCCTCGGTTCAGAACCTGCTCAATGTTACCGGCAGCGTTATTCTGAACAATTTCACCTCCGCTTTCGGAGCCGATGCGGTTTCGGCAATGGGCATAGCTCACAAAATAAACATAATGCCCGTTTATGTGTGCATGGGCTTAACTCAGGGCATAATGCCGCTTGTAAGCTACAACTATGCCTCCGGCAACAGAAAGCGAATGAAAGATACAATACTGTTTGTAACAAAGGTTTCGCTTGTGCTTATTCTTGCAATGACCGCAGGGGTTTACGCCTTTTCGGATAACCTTGTGCGCCTTTTCCTCGACAATGATGCCATAGTCGGCTACGGCGGGCCTCTGCTTCGCGGAATGTGCCTCGGAATAACCTTCCTCGGCATTGATTTCCTTGCCGTGGCGGTGTTTCAGGCAATCGGCAAAGGGATTTATTCGCTCATCTTCGCCATTCTGCGCAAGCTTGTGCTGGAGATACCCGCAATCATCATCCTCAACCACTTTTTCCCGCTTTACGGCATGGGCTACGCCGCAACCTGCGCCGAGTTCATCCTTGCCGTTGCCGCGGTGATTATGCTGCGCAGAATTTTCAATATGCCGCAGCCACAAACCGCGGTTAAAGCAGAAAAATAATCCCGCCGTAGATTTTCCGGCGGGAGAGCGAAGTGAAATATTGCCCTTGGCAATGTGATATTTTTTAAAAAAATTAAATTTACGGCGGTTATTTTTCCGAAAGTTCAATTTGCGGAGAATAATCCGTACTTTGTTTTAATCCTTTCCAGCTTGGAAACAAGCAGCGGACCCGCCGCAAACAGCACAACGGCGGTGGTAGCTGCGTGAATCAGATTAAAGGTTACTCCGGAGGCAAGAAAAGCGGCGGCGGTTTTAAGGCTGAGTGAGCCCGAAAACATAAGCGCCGAGCTGAAATCAACAATCACGCCGTAAATAACAAAGGTTGCGGCAAAGCCGAAAACGGCAAGCGCCGCCCTGCTTTTTGAAAGCCTGCCCCTGAGAATCAGCGCCGCAAGCACGCCGACCGCGCCCATACCGAGCATCTGAAACGGGGTCCACATCCCCTGCCCGAAGATGAAATTGGAGCACAGCATAGACAGCGCCCCGCACAAAAAGCCCGCCGAGGGGCCAAGGCAAACGGCTGTAACGATTACAACGGCGGCAAGCGGTTTAATATTCGGCAGGGCGTAAAACGCCGCGCGGGAGGCAACCGCAAGCGCAGTCATAACCGCCAGCACGGTCAATTCCCTTGCCGACGGGTGACGGGCACCGAACGAGAAAAAGAAAAGCGCAAACGCGGCAGCCGCAACAAGAGCAGCCGCCGAATAAAAGAAGAATGCGCCCTTCATAAAAATCGCCCCCGCGCACACCGCGCAGAAAAGCAGCACAAACGCCGCCGCGAAAACGGCGGTTTTTATTTTTGAAGATTCTTTCGGCAAAGCTCCGTCACATCCTTTTCGGTAACGCAGTTTTTAAACAGGTGGCGCGACATTCTGTTTGCCGCGGTGGTATAAAAGAAATTATCGCTGAAAAACTCCCCGGCAGGGCGAACCGCCGCCGCAGAGGAATCAAATATCATTGCACAGTAATCGGCGGCACCGGCGCAGAATTCAACATCGTGCGACACCATAACAACGGTTTTTCCGCTTGCAGCAAGCTTTTTGAGCACAGATATTAAATTCTTTTTGAATCTTGAATCCATACCCTTTGTGGGTTCGTCAAGCATAAGCACCGAAGGGCTGCCCGCAAGCAGCATTGCCAGCGCGGCACGCTGCTGCTCTCCGCCGCTCAAATCATAGGGATGGCGGTCAAGCAGGGCTGAGATTTCGGTGATTGCCGCAAGCTCCTCCGGGTTTTCCGCGCCCGCCGCCGTCAGCTCCTGCCTCACGGTATCCCGTGTGAAAAGCGGAAGCACATTCTGCGGCAGCATAACCGCTTTGTCACCCTTATCGGCAAAAATCACCTTGCCGGAATACGGCTTAAGCACGCCCGCGATAACCTTAAGCAGAGTGGATTTCCCCGCACCGTTGCCGCCCATAATCGCAAAAATACTGCCGCGCGGAATTTCAAGATTAAGTTCACGCAGAACATCCGCGCCGTTTTTTGTGTATCTGAATGAAACATTCTTAACCCGGATAACGCTATCACTTTTTTCGCGCTGTTCCATTTCAAGCGCGGTAAATCGCGGCTGCTCCCCCACAAGGCGGGTGAGCCTTTGCGCCGCCTCGTTAACAGTAAGCCCGCAGCTTTCCGTTTCGCCGAGGGCGCTGAAAATTCTGACCGCCGCAGGCATGGAAAGGCGAACATATTCATCAAACTCCCCTGCCCTTGCGGCAAGCTCCGCGGGCGGGCAATCCGCCTGAACCCTGCCGTTTTGCAGCACAATAACGCGTGAGGCATAACCGAGAGCCTCTTCAAGGCGGTGCTCGGTGAGCACAACGGTTATTCCGAACTCACGGTTAAGGCGCGAAACGGTTGAAAGAAAGCCGGAGGCGGAAACCGGGTCAAGCTGAGAGGTCGGTTCATCAAGAATCAGCACCTCCGGCCCCATAACCATAACCGCTGCCAGATTCAAAAGCTGCTTCTGACCGCCGGAAAGCTCGTTTGTGTTTTTATCAAGCAGGCCCGTTATTCCGAAATAAGCCGCCATTTCCGCCGTGCGAAGCTTCATTTCATCACGGCTTCGGCCAATATTCTCCTGCCCGAAGGCAAGCTCATGCCACACCTTGTCGGTTACTATCTGTGCCTCCGGGTTCTGGTTAACAAAGCCTATTGCGGCGGCAGAAAGCTTAAGCGGAAGGTTTTCAATATTCTCACCGTTAAAAAGCACCTGCCCGCTCTTTTCGCCCGCGGGGGCAAGTCCCGTTTTAAGGTGGCGAAGAAGGGTGGTTTTGCCGCTTCCGCTTTCGCCGCAAAGAACTATAAATTCACCGCGCTCAACATTAAAGCTTACCTCATCAAGGGCTTTTTTGCCCGCCCCGGGATAAGCAAAGCCGAGCTTTTCTATTCTTAGCTGTTCCACGGCAAAACCTCCTTTTTTATCTGTTTGCTATTTTATCATCAATAACAAAATGTGTCAATGTGCGGCAGGGTTAGGCGCATACCAATAAGCCGGTTTATTGGTATGCGCCTAGCCACGAGATACCCGAACCAAATATGGTTTTGGCGACATCTTTTTGCCAATATATCGTTAAAAATGCTCGGAATACATAAAGTATTCCTGC
>JAZUJM010000308.1:0-4469 GCA_045642785.1 Acutalibacteraceae bacterium
GCCTGCGTATTTTTCGGTGATGAAATCGGCAACCTTTTTGCTTTCGCAGGCTGCAACAAGGGCCTTTATTTTATCGGTGTTTTCGGTGCCCTCTTTAACGGCGATAATGTTGCTGTAAGCGGAGGCGGAGCCTTCCATAACAAGAGCCTTTTCCATGGGATTAATGCCCGCTTCAATGGCGTAGTTGGAGTTGATAACGGCAAAATCCATATCCTGAAGAATGCCGGGTATCTGAGCGGCCTCAACCTCTTTGAACTCTATGTTGTGGGGATTTTCAACAATATCATAAATTCCGGCGGTTATGCCTGCGTCTTCTTTAAGCTTGATAAGGCCGTTTGCCTCAAGCAGAAGCAGTGCGCGGGCTTCGTTGGTGGTGTCGTTGGGAACGGCGATGGTGATTGTTTTTGCTTCTTCGCCGCCGTTGCCGCAGGAGGCGAGCACGCCTGCAAGTGAAAGGGTGAGCACAAGTGCAAGAAGCAGAGCTGTAATCTTTTTCATACTTAATTCTCCTCTTTTTAACATATTTATTTAATAATAACACTTAATATGTAATTCTGTCAATGTCAGGGGGGTAATTTCCGAAAAACCGGGTTTTATTTATCCGAGCTGAAATCAAACAGAATTCTGAAGAAAAATCCGATTCTCTTAAATACGCAGGTAAGCTTATCGAAAAAGCCGTTATGTCCTGTTTTTCCGCAGTAGGGGCAGGGGTCGGGAGCAGAGGGAGCGTTTTCCGCCGCCTTTACATCGTCAAGCGCCTTTTGAAGAATTTCATTGACCTCGTCGGCATCATCAGCCGCGATAATATCGGAAACGGCGGAGGATATGATTTCCTTTGACTCTTCGGCGGAGCTGCTTTCGAGTGCCTCGGTAAGCTTGTCAAGGGCTGCATCCTTTGCTTTCTGAGTGTTTATTCTGCCGGTAAAGCTTTCCTTAAGCTCTGCTATATCATTCTCATTGTCGCAGGTATTAACTGCCTTTTCCGCAAGGGCTGCAAGGCTTTCGCACGCCTTTGAGCCGGCGGCTGCGGCATTTATTTCGTCAACAGCCTGCTGTTTTGCGGCATTGATTGCCTCTTCATAGGCGGCAATACCGGCCTCTTTGCATTTTTCGGCTGTTTCGGTGACGCCTGCGGCCCCAAGCATTTCAAGCTCCGTATCAATGGCGGCAGCGGCATCGGTGTTAACCAGCTTTTCTTTAAGGGCGCTGAGTGTTTCCTTTGCATTGACCTTTGCAGCCGAAAGAGCATTTCCTTCCCTTTCCGCCTCTTCTTTCGCTGTGCTGAGAATTTCTTCAACAGCGGCAACGGATGAAGCCGTGTTCAGTTCGGTTATGCCTTCGGATAAAATGGATTTTGCCTTATCAGAGGAACAGGCGTCAATAATCGAGTTAAGCTCGGCAGCCGCGCCGTCTTTTGCCGACTGCAGGTTTTTATCCGCATTTTCGGCGTTAAGCAGGCCGTTTTGTACTGCCGTGCCGACCTCTTCAACCGTTTCGGCGGCATTGACCTCGTTTATAGCTGCGGCAACGGCGGCCTTTGCTTTATCGGAAGTATAATCAGCCTTTGCCTTTTCGAGCGTGTCAAGGGCGTGTTCCTTTGTTGTCTGAGTGTTTATGATGCCGGAAAAGCTTTCCTTAAGCTCAATTATATCATTCTCATCGTCGCAGATATTTACAGCCTTTTCCGCAAGGGCGGCAAGGCTTTCGCAAGCCTTTGAGCCGGCGGCTGCGGCCTTTATTTCGTCAACAGCCTGCTGTTTTGCGGCGGCGATTGCCTCTTCATAGGCGGCAATACCGGCCTCTTTGCATTTTTCGGCTGTTTCGATGTCGCCTGCGGCCTCAAGCTTTTCAAGCTCCGTATCAATGGCAGCCACGGCATCGGTGTTAACCAGCTTTTCTTTAAGGGCGCTGAGGGTTTCCTTTGCGCTGAGCTTTGCGGCGGAAAGAGAGTTTTCTTCCTTTGCCGCCTCTTCTTTCGCTGTGTTGAGGATTTCTTCAACAGCGGCAACGGATAAAGCCGTGTTCAGTTTGGTTATGCCTTCGGATAAAATTGATTTTGCATTATCCGAGGAGTATTTTTCAATGATTGAATTAAGCTCTGCAGCGGCGCCGTCTTTTGCCGACTGCAGGTTTTTATCCGCATTTTCGGCGGTAAGCAGGCCGTTTTGTACTGCCATGCCGACCTCTTCCGCCGTTTCGGCGGCATTGACCTCGTTTATTGCCGCGGCAACGGCGGCCTTTGCTTCATCGGAAGTATAATCAGCCTTTGCCTTTTCAAGCGTGTCAATGGCATCGGTTTTGGCCTCAACAAGCGGGTCAATGAGGATAAATTGACTCCATACATCGTCATTTTGATAAATTCCGGTTGTTCCCTCGGGAATATGAAGCCTTATGTTTTCGGTGGTGAGCGGGAAAAACGCGGTGTCATCAACAAATGCCAATTCCTGCGGTTCATCCCAGTCAACATAAATATCCGTAAGGGATTCACAGCCGTGGAACGCACAGTCGCAAATCATGCGGATGCTTTCGGGAAGAATAACGGATTTAAGACCTTTGCAGTCATAAAACAATCCGGAGTTTACCGCGGTTATGCCCCCGGGCAGCTCAACACTTTCAAGCGCAAAGCATTCGTTGAACGCGTAGGAATCCACCAAGGTTACGGAGGAGGGAATGGTTACCTTTTTAAGATTTTTGCACGCATTGAATGCAAATGAATTAATCTTGGTTAAACCTTCGGGAAGGGTGACTTCGGTAACGGTGCAATCCGTGAAAGCATAAAACTCAATGGCCGTTACTCCGTCGGGAACGGTGACTTCCTTATCCGGGCCTGAGTAGGAAATAAGCACACCGTCTTTGATAACAAAGCCGTCAAAGCCGCACAGGGAGCAAACACCGTTCTGCCAGTTGTGGGGACAATGATATAAACATTCGGTGCAGGTACCGTTTTCCCAGTTGTGGGCACATTCTTTTTTGCAGAAGCTGCATTGCCCGTCTTTCCAGTCGTGGGTGCACTCATATGAGCAAATGCTGCAAACACCGTTGACCCATTGGTGATTTCCGTAGGCTGCCTTGTCAAGCCCGCAGGCTGAATAATCCTTTATCGGGCAGCCGGGCTCAACGCAGGGGTGATAATGGCAGTAAAAGTCACATTCCCATTCGTCAGAAAAGATATGGTCGTGGTCTTCGGTAATATTAAAATTCTTCCATACATCGGCGGCTTTATAAAGCTCCACCGTGCCGACGGGAACGCGGAGGGTGGGAACGGTTTCACCGTCAAAGACAAATGCCGTATTGCCGGGGGTGACGATATCCTGCGCGGTTTTCCATTCAACGGTAACGGTGGAAAGCTTTGCACAGTTAGCAAAAGCCCCGATTTCTATTGATGTTACGGAAGAGGGGATACGGATTTCTTTAAGAGCCGTGCAGCCGAAAAATGCAAAGCTTCCGATTCTTTCGGTGCCGCCGAGATCAGCCTTTACAAGGGCCGATGCGTTCATAAATGAAGAATCATCTATTTTTTTAAAGCTTGAGGGCAGAACAATGCCCGTAACATCGCCGCCGTTGAGCACCTTGCCGAGCGTTTCGGTCACACCGTCGGGAACGGTAATTTTGCCGCCGGGGCCGTAGTAGCCGAGAAGAACGGTGCCCGAAATATCAAAGCCGTTATAACCGCAAACGGAGCATTTGCCGTTGACCCATTGGTGTTCGCCGTAGGCGGCACCGTCCTCGCCGCAGTTTTTATAGGTGAGCTCCGGGGTGACCGTAATATCACAGTTATCGCCAAGGCACTTATGCCAATGGCCGTCTTTATCATAAGACCACTTTTTATCGAAAACATGGGTGTGATAAAAAGTTTTGCCCCAGCTTCCCTTTAATCCGTCAAAGCCGTAGAAGCCGGAATCGCCGCCGTAAACGCCGAATTCGTTGCTGTCCCAATACATTTTGGTTCCGTAAACCCAGTTGGCGTTGGCTGTGCTTTCGTCACCGAAGCCGCCGCCGCTGCCGGAACCGGCATCGCTGTGAGGCGCGGCGCCCGCACCGGGGGCACTTGTGTAGTCATCGCACATTGCGGCACCGCCGCCGCCCGCGGCACCACCGCCGCCGCCGCCACCGCCGCTGCCGATTTTATCGGCAGCAAGGCCGCCTCTGCCGCCTGCTCCTCCTCCGCCGCCTGCGGCGTAGGAGTAATCATATAATGTACCCGAAGCATCATACAGGCTGTAGGTACCGTTGGCGCCGGGTTTTCCCTTGCCGGCTGCATTTCCGCCGGAAAGGTTGCATATTACCTCTGAATTGAAATAAATATTTCCGCAGGGAACACCGTCCTGACCGTTTGAGCCGTTGCCGCCTATTGAGCCGAAGGTGTAGGTCGGATAACCTTCGGAAACGTAAACATAGGCTCCGCCGCCGCCGTAACCGCCGTAACCGCCGTTGCCGCCCATGCCGCCGATAGCCGCGCCCGCACCGCC